>DBVA01000124.1:0-4388 GCA_002308735.1 Opitutia bacterium UBA1276
CTCCCAAGGAATGGATCCAAATTTATTTTGGGTTGGCTATGTTCAATGACCCGCTTACGAACCTCGTGACCAAGGATGGAAGGCTTTGCAGTCAAAGAGAGGGAAGCGAAATCATCGAGAGCCTCCGTTAAAACATTTTGAGCTTCTTCATCTTCCTCGATGAGTGCCTCGAATAACAAGGATTCGTCTTTGGGAAGAACGCCTAAAGTATAATCGAGTGCTTGTTGTTTGAGGGATTGCAAAACAATAATTTATTTAATGTTTAGATGCGAAATTCTCAAGCCGAGAACCGAGCTTTTCCATTTGTATGATTCAGATAGGTATCTAAATTTCATGATCTATTTTTAAATTCGGAGGTTGGACAGAGAGTTGCGTAACTTTTCTATACCAAGCCGGATACGTGACTTTACGGTGCCGAGTGAAAGGCCTAAAAGATCGGAAATTTCCACATGATTTAATCCTTTAAAATAGGAAAGCTCTAAAACCTTCCTTTGTTCTTCTGGTAAATCTTTAAAAGCGGATCTCAAGTGGGACCGCTCATCACTTTGAGTTGCTCCTTCGGCCCCATCCACCAAGTTGAAATCAGGTTTTTGAGCCAAAGTTTCATCCGATTCTCCACGATCAAGCCGGCGTTTTCGAGATCGGTAGCGGTCAATACTTCGATTTCGGGTAATGACCAATAACCAACTACTGAATTTCCCTTTGTTGGGAGCAAAAGATTCCGGCTTTCGCCAAAGATATGAGAATACATCCTGTATTACTTCTTCTGCTTCCCATCGATCCCCGAGGATTTCCAGAGAAAGCGAAAACATAGCACCGGCAAAACCATCATACAATTCACCAAAGGCGGAGGCGTCCCCATCTTTAATTCGATACCATATCTCATTTTTAATAATTGGCATACAATTCAACCACTTTCAAAGAATCTTTCTGACCGTAAAGGGCGATGCCCGCAAACGCTTTTTTCTAAAAACATAAAAATCAAGGGAATAAAACCCTTACTTCAGGGATGGGGGAGCGGAATTAAGATTTAATTTGGTGATCTTTGAGGTCTTGGAGATCAACAATTTCCAGAGCGGTTTGCTCACAAGCTTCAAGTTTTACCATCGGAGCGACTCCTGCCTCCAGAGCTTCTTGCCAGCGGGCAGCGCAAAGGCACCAACAGTCTCCACTCTTGAGACCCGGGAAACTGTACTCGGGTCGAGGGGAAGAAAGATCATTTCCCATGGCCTGACTAAAGGCGAGGAACTCATCAGACATGTGGGCACAAATAACATGCCTGCCCCCATCGCTGGCTTCGGTCTCACAAGTTCCGTTTCGGAACCAACCCGTTTTGGATCGGTTGCAACAAGGATGTAAAGCTTCACCCAGGACATTTTTCGGGCCATTTTCGGATAAGGTTGAAATCATAGATTTAATTGAACCCCTGTTTGCCTTCTCCTCAAGCAAGAAAAAGATTTATGGCGTGACCGACGCAAAAAAATTGACAGGCTAAAGGAATATGGCCGATCTACTTTCCAGTTTTTCCGGATGGCTCTGGGGCAATCTTCTATACCTGCTTCTTGGAGGGGGACTGTTCTTCGCCGTAAGTCACCACCAGCTCCGCCCTTTGAATCTTCGTTATCTCCTTTTCTTTCTCCTAAAAGGGGGACTGTTCTTCGCAGTCTTTTCACGTTCTTCACCCTTCCGTCACCTGGGACATGGTTTGGCTTTGCTTTTGGGGAGACACCAAGAAAAAGATGCACCCGGTGAAGTTTCTCATTTTCGGGCTCTTTGCAGTGCCTTGTCCGGGACCGTTGGGATGGGGAATGTGGCCGGAGTTGCCCTTGCGGTTACCCAAGGTGGACCTGGGGCAATCTTTTGGATGTGGGTTTGTGCCCTGTTGGGTATGGCCACGAAATTCTACACCTGTTCCCTGGCGGTGATGTACCGAGGAAAGGATGAGAATGGAGTGGAGCAGGGCGGGCCGATGTATTTCATTCGGGAAGGTCTCGGCGAAAAGTGGAAACCACTGGGTCTCTTTTTTGCCGCTTGCGGCATGTTTGGATGCCTGCCTCTTTTGCAATCCAATCAACTCACCCAGATTGTACGCTCGATGTTTTTTGAACCAAAGGGCTGGTTCGTGGGTTCCGAGACCACGGTCCAGACCGGAAATGCTTTATTCGGACTTCTACTTGCTACCCTCGTGGGTCTGGTCGTGGTTGGAGGAATTCGCCGAATTGGATCGGTGGCAGCCCGTCTGGTCCCCCTAATGATTCTTTTATACACCGGGGCTTCGCTCTTCATTCTCATTCTTTATGCCGAACGTATTCTTCCTGCCTTTGCGGTGATTTTATCGGACGCCTTTACCGGGAAGGCGGTGGCGGGTGGGGCACTGGGAATGGTGATTGTGACCGGGGTTCGCCGGGCCGCTTTTTCAAATGAGGCGGGGATGGGTACGGAAGCAATGGCTCACGGAGCCGCTAAGACCAAGGAGCCGATCCGCGAGGGACTGGTTGCAATGTGGGGGCCGGTGGTTGATACTTTGCTGATGTGTACCCTCACGGGCTTGGTTCTTTTGGTTACTGATTCCTGGCAATCGGCAGAAAAGGACGGGGTGCTTTTGACCACTTCAGCATTTGAAAGTGCTTTACCTGGAACGGGTCCGTATCTTCTGCTGGTCGCAGTACTTTTTTTGAGTTTCTCCTCGATGATTGGTTTTTCCTACTATGTGGTCAAGTGCGGGTGTTTTCTTTTTGGGTCCAAAGCACGCTTGCCCGTACTTGGGTTTTATTTGTCCACAATTGTACTTTCCGCCTTAGTTAAGATGGACTTGGTGATTAACTTTTTAGATATCGCTTTTGGACTCATGGCAATTCCGACGATTTTATCCTCGATATTATTAGCTCCGCGGGTCAATCAAGCCTCCCGAATTTATTTCAAAAAGTTGATGAAGAACTAGTTGGTACTTTTTGTGTCAAGCCAATCCTCCTCTTAAAAAAAAGTTAGATTCTCTATCTGGTTTTGATTCGTACCCGGATAAAGATCTTATTGTTTCCGTCTTCGGCTCTACCTTTTTTCGTTTTGTAAACCACCCGTTCCATGCCACCATCCGCTTCCACAGCCAAGTGGTTTGAGGTGTACTTGTTAATTTCGAAAAATTTTATACCTTTCTGAACATAGGGGATGGATTTTTCTAACCAAATCCAGTCTTTGTTAAAATCCTATTCTCCGTATGGAATCCAGATGTTTTTTACTTCGGTGGATTGGCGTAGGAATTCCTTGCCTTGCCCTTGTTCGCTTCCGGACCAGTCACGCTGGAGACCGTGGTTAACCCAGGAACGTTTTAGGTTCGTGACGGATGCCTTTTCGACTGCGGTGGAATGCCCGGATGATCCAAAGTACCAAACGGAGTCGACATCCATATGCCCCGAAAGAGCCTCGATGACATCCCCGTGCCTTGCGGTGACCAGATTGACCACACCGTTTGGAATATCCGAGGTTTCAAAGACTTGATAGAGATCAGTTGCAGACAAGGGGTAGGGCTCGGAGGGAACCACCACACAGGTATTTCCCATGGCAAGGGCAGGAGCGATTAGGGAGATTAATCCAAGCAGGGGGGATTCGTCCGGACAAATCACACCTATGGTTCCCACGGGTTCATTCATGGCAAGGGCGATGCCGCGAATGGGGACACCGTGAGCAGCACCATCATATTTGTCGGCCCAAGCTGCATAAGTAAATAAACGATCGATGGCAGCTGTCACTTCCTCCAGAGCAATCTTTTTTTCGCATCCGGTCATGCTAATAATGCGATCGGCAAACTCATTTTTTCGAGCAGATAGGTTCTCTCCAAGGTAATACAGGATTTGAGCACGCAGGTGGGCGAATGCTTTCCCCCATCCTTGAGCATTGGTTGCGGCTTCAACCGCGTTACGGATATCTTTTCGATTTCCCTGTCCAACCTGACCGATCAGTTTTCCTTCCGTTGAAAAAACCGGGCTGGAATACCCACTGTCTGGTCGGGTTTGTTTACCCCCAATGAAAAGTTTTGGTGTCCGGTCAATCCCTTGGTTGTCAGGTTCCGGACTTCCGGTAAGAGCCTCAACTTTATCAAGTTTCTTAGAGGGAGCATGGATGGGGCGGGTGTAAGCATAGAGTCCTTCCCTCCCTCCTTCTCGACCAAAGCCGCTTTCCCTTCTTCCTCCAAAGCCGGCAGCGGCATCAAATTGATTGGTCGAATTAATCCAAGCGACTCCGCAAATCAGTTTGGGTGCGATATCAAGAGCAAGGTTGATATTCTCGGTCCAGACCGAGGCCGCCAATCCATAGCGGGTATTATTGGCCAGAGCGACCGCTTCGGCGGGGGGGGGGAAAAGGGGAACAAACACGACCGGACCAAAAATTTC
>DBVA01000100.1:0-2428 GCA_002308735.1 Opitutia bacterium UBA1276
CTACAAGGAAGATGGCTGGAATGACCTGGTGGTCATTGCCAAGGGACCAACGGTTATTCAAAAGATTAACGGCGTGGTCTTTTCCCAGCTTACGGATCATGATGTAAAGTATTCAACTTCCAAGGGGTGGATCGCCTTTCAGGACCATGGCAAGGGCACCAATGTCGAGTTCAAAAACATCCGTATCCGGATCGATAAATGAAAAAATTGATATTTGTTGTTCTCGTCGGAATGGCCTTGTCTTGTCTGGGTGCGACAGGTGACCTCAGTGAGGGTGCCCCTGAAGGGAAAGTCTACTCTTATAAGAAACAAGGTGGTGTTGCTCATGAAATAGAGATTCACTTCCCAAAGGATCATGACCGGAGCAAGCCGGTACCCGGAATTATCATGTTCCACGGCGGTGGTTGGAGCAAAGGAGACCGGATCTCATTCCGCTATCTGTGCCACTACTTCGCGAGTCGTGGGCTCGTGGCCGCCACAGCAAACTACAGGTTGGGTAAGGGTAAACGACTCTGCATCACGGATGCTAAGAGTGCAATTCGATGGTATAAACAGAACGCGGCCAAACTGGGCGTAGATTCAAAACGCATTATCGCCGGCGGAGGCTCGGCTGGCGGGCATATCGCTTTGTTGGCAACCACAAATCCCGGTCTGAATGATCCCAATGATTCCAAAGAGTACGATACTTCTGTTGTTGCTTACCTGCTGTTCAATCCGGCACTCAAACCCAAAAAGGATATGGAGGTCACCTTCGAAAATCACATCAAAGCGGCCATGCCTCCCATGATTGCTTTCTGGGGCACGAAGGATAAGTGGCTGACAGGCTGGAAGAGTGCCTGCGAGAAGATGCAATCGCTCGAAAACGAGTCCATTGAGTGGTGGACCGCCCAGGGGCAGAGCCACGGATTTTTCAAAAGGCGGCCATGGAAAGATCTGACCATTATTGCCGCCGACCAGTTTTTGAAGAAACATGGACTCATCCAGGGTGAAGTCACTTTGCCTGAACCGGAAAATGGAGAGAAACTAATCAAGACTCTTTAATCGAATGCTAACAAATGAATGCAAACTATTGTCGCATGCACGAAATGAAATGTATGTAGAATTTTGATCAATCATGAAACAAGCACATCTCCTATGCAAAATATCACTTCTTGCTTTTGTGCTTTTTGTTTCCCTATCGACAGCTTTCTCGAAACAACGCCCCAATATTATATTCATCCTCGTGGACGACATGGGCTTTTCCGATCAGCTGTTCTTGGAATCTGTTACAGAAAGTGAACATGGCGGTAGAGACAACAGGTAACACCGTCCCTCACTTTTGAAATTCGACATAAAGAAGAAACTCGAAAAAACATAAGAACTCGAATACTTTAGACATAAAATATTCTATGAAATCTCCCTTAGTTCTCCTCTTTTTTTGGAATGTCGTTTTCCTATGCCTAATCTGTACTGCTGCAAATGGTAAAAATTACAAAGCGGATGTCTGTGTGTATGGGGGTACGGCCAGTGGCGTCATGGCGGCACTCGCAGCGGAAAAAGAAGGTTCCAAGGTAATCCTGATTGAGCCCACCAGATCCTTGGGTGGAATGACTGGTGGAGGGATCAACCACTTGGACTGGGGTAAAGGAGAAACGGTGGGTGGCTCCACCTACAAAATCCTGATGGAGGGATTGAAAGAACAAAAAAGAGCCCATGGAGGGCATGCCAAACATGGCATCGGCAATAAACAGTATCGGGAGCGATTCAAAAAGTTGGTAGAGGATCAAGGAATCACTGTGATCTACGAACACCGAGTCGGTAAAGTCCAAGTAGGGGACGAGACCTTTAATAAGCCCACCCGCCAACAACCGATTGCGATGGGCGAGAAGATTCCCTCCAAGAACAAAAATAATTCGATCCAATCGATCATCCTCGATTACGCCCCCGTCGATGAAACCGGTTGCCCCATTCCCGAGCCCAAGAAGCGGAGTGTCATTACGGTCTCCGCAAAAGTCTTCATCGATTGTTCCTATGAGGGTGACTTGCTGGCGGTGAGCGGAGTGCGCTACACCTGGGGGCGGGAGTCGCGTGACCACTACGGTGAATCGCTTGCCGGGGTGCGTCCGAGTCTTTGGGTTCATGATATCGATCCCTATGTCGAACCCGGGAACCCTGAGAGCGGACTGATCCCATTCGTTCAAGATCGAAAGATTGGACCCTTGGGAAGTTCGGACTCGTTATCGATGGGGTATTGCTTCCGTTACGAGTTCGATATGAGTGGCCAAGGCATACCGATTCCCGAACCAACGAATTATGACTCGGCCGAATTTGAAGTCTACCGCCGAGCCATTCGAGATGGGGTAGACATCTTTTCCAATCGACATATGAGAACAACACTCAACAAGTTCACGGTACATAAGAAGACACCCTTTGTCGGAGGGGCTCAATC
>DBVA01000100.1:2807-3139 GCA_002308735.1 Opitutia bacterium UBA1276
CGGTCGCGGATCTGGAAGTTCCATCAGGAGTTCCTAATCAACTCGATCCACTTTGCCAAAACCGATCCCTCAGCCCCAAACAGCATGAAGCAACGGGCAACCAATACCTCTTTCAGGAAAGGTGTGTTCGATGAGACTGGGGGTTGGCCCAATCAGCTCTATGTTCGCCAGGCCCGTCGAATGGTGTCCTCCTATGTCGTCACCCAGAAAGATCTGGAAGGCAAAACCGACCCCCCTCATACGGTAAGTCTGGCAGCCTATGGAGTAGATGATTGGCCGTACGCCGTGGTCGTGGAGGATGACAAGATTGCGGTGCAGGGCGGGGCGTTTTC
>DBVA01000100.1:3448-6116 GCA_002308735.1 Opitutia bacterium UBA1276
ATCGTTTATCTCGACAAAGGGAAATATAACGGCAGCTACAAAATCCCTTACGAAGCTATCGTTCCAACTAGGGGAGAGTGCAATAATTTGATCGTTCCCGTTTGCGTCTCGGCAAGCCATATCGCATTCACCTCTCTGCGCATGGAGCCGGTCTGGATGATACTTGGGGAATCCGCCGGAGTTGCGGGGGCTCTAGCAGCGGATAATGAAATTGCGGTGCAGGATGTTCCCTACAAACAGCTTCGCCCTAAGCTGGAAAACCTTGAACAGATCCTTGACCGGGTAGAGCAAGATTTGACCCAAATCCAATCAGTACGCTGGAAGTCAAAGGAACATTGGAATGAGGAGAAAAGCGGCTACGAATGGTTGTTCCCGCACATTGATAAAGACAAGGATGGTAAGATTTCAGCCAAGGAGTACTTGGATTTCCAAAGATTCAAATCCAAGAACGAAGATTGGGAGAAACAACTGAGAAACTAAGCAAAAAGCGGTATCCCTGAAAAGATAAACCCAAGATTGTACAAGTATTCACCGATGATCTCAGTGACAAAGCTTGGAATAGTTAAGATAATCATTGCAAAGAAAGCTTCTTAATCTTGTGCTGATTTAGCATGGCGAAAGTCCAACATAATCCACCTTTGTTTCAGAATTTTCTTTCCCTTCTGTTACCTCAAATTTTTTAAAAAATGGATAAAATATGAAACTTTTCATTGGGCTAAAAGTGTGTGTGCTCGTTGGCGTAATTTCATTTTTGGGACTTATGATGACCGAAACAAGTTTTGGTGATGCATCTGCAGATGCTTTGCGTGAGGTCATTGTCAGTCATACGGATGAGAATGGCATCCTTCAGCTTTTCCGGATGAAGGAGGACGGGTCGGATAGCCTGCAACTGACTCATTCCAAGCACGGTTGCCGGATGCCTTCGGTATCCCCCGATGGGAAGAAACTGGTCTATGTGAAACAGGTTGATCACAGCCTCTCGCTTTGGCTCTCGGGCATCGATGGCAAGAATGCACGCTCACTGGTGAGCGGAGGCATGAACCTTATTCCCTCCTGGTTACCGGACTCAAAGCATATTGTCTGGATGAAGACACATCCCGGTAAGAAGAGGGAGGATCCTGCCAGCAATAGCCAAATCCAGATAATCAATTCAGAATCGGGTCAATCCCGAAGGTTGTTCAGTGATCCGGATCAGATCCCATTCAATGATGCAATGCCCTCCGTTTCTCCCGATGGGAGAAAGGTTGCTTTTGTCTCCAAGAGATCTGGTACCTTTCGGGTCTGGGTAAGTAACCTGGATGGGAGTGATGCAAAACCCATCTCACCAACCAAAGATCAGCATGAAAGTCTCAAGCTTCCTATTGAACAAAAAGTCCCAGCCTGGTCACCCGATGGAAAATGGATTGCCCATTGGGAAGGGGTGGAGATGATTCATATGAGCCCCTTTACCGGAATCAAAAATCCAAAGAAGGATCAACAGATCTCGGCAACTTTCTCTGTCTGGGTAGCCAGTAGCGATGGACAGAAAAGGCGCAAAGTCGGACGGGGGGATGACCCCACCTGGTCACCGGATGGATATGTTACACGTGCCTTTCCCGACCCTGAACGGGGAGGTCCCAAGATTATGATCGAAACCAGTTCCGGGGAAAAAGAATTACCGATTGTACCCCGCAAAAGAAATTGGGGACGATTTACTTGGCTGCCAGAAACAGCTCAATTGAAAAAGAAAAAATGAAAATAAATCTGTTTTTTTACATGCTTCGGTGCATCATTGCCTATGTACCATTCTTTACTGGACTCACGACATATGGAAAAGAAAGCAAAGAACTCAATGTCCTGCTGATTATGGCGGATGACGTCGGGTATGAATGTTTCAGTGCCTACGGGAGCAAGGAGTTCTCAACCCCACGTCTCGACGCACTTGCGGCTAAGGGCATGCGCTTCGATCACTGCCACTCCACTCCGTTGTGCACCCCCAGTCGGGTGAACCTGATGACCGGTAAGTCGAATGTGTTTAACTATGTCGACTTTGGCGTATTCCCTAAGGGCGAAACCACCTTCGCCAATCACTTCAAAGCTCAGGGCTACACCACGGCCGTGGCGGGGAAGTGGCAGTTGTTGACTACTCAAACGGGTATCTCACCAAAAGAAGCGGGCTTTGACCGGCATTGCGTCTGGAATATTCCCGGGACGGAACGGAGGCGTTATTGGGGACCCTCACTGATGCATGACGGTAAGATCATCAATCACGGTGAGGAAAAATACGGATCAACGGTCATCGCGGATTACCTGATTGATTTCATCAAGATGAACCAGAACAAACCGTTTCTTGCCTACTACCCGATGAACCTGCCGCACAGTCCTTTTGACCCGACCCCAAGGAGCAAGAACCGCAAGAGCAAAGATGGGAAGCAGAACTTCATCGACATGGTGGCATACATGGATCACTGCGTCGGACGGATCGAGGACACCCTGATCGAGCTTGGATTGCGTGAGAATACCTTGATGATCTTCACTGCGGACAACGGAACCAGCTCTAGCCTGACCCTCGATTTTTTTGGCACGGAGCGCAAGGGCGGCAAGGGCTTCACCCACGACCATGGAACTAAGGTGCCGTTGATCGTAAACCTCCCGGGGCGTATCAAGGCCGGCCAGGTGAACAAAGACC
>DBVA01000100.1:6435-28270 GCA_002308735.1 Opitutia bacterium UBA1276
TTCCGATCTTTTCCCAACCATTGTGGAGGCGGCAAATCTTCCGGCCAAGAAAATCACCCAGGGAGATGGGTGGAGTTTCTGGCCCCAATGCCTCGGGAAGACAGGCAAGAAGCGGGACTGGATTTATGGTTACTACTTTCCCCGTCCGTTTTCGAAGCAGTTTGATATGAAGTATTCTCATTGGGAAGTAGCTTGGGTCCGCAACAAGCAGTACAAACTTTATCGGGACGGTCGCTTCTTCGAGGTGATCGAAGATGTTCGCGAAGAGAAGCCTTTAGGGGAGAGGGCGGAACTAAGTACGGTCCGCAAGAGCCTGCAGTCCGCTCTGGACGAATATCCTTTAAGGGGCGGAAAAATCGATTATGAACGGGTGGTCGGTATACGCAAGGTTCCCAAATCCAAGAAGAAAAAATAAAAAGGTTTAATAATGCAGAAAATAATTCCTTCACTTTCCTAGATCCTTGATTGAGCCCGGGGAGTAAAGATGGCCTCCAATCGATCAACATTCTCACTGAGACATGGCTAAGATGAAGAATTTGGATATTCCCAAGTCAATCACCCGGCTCAGTGATCAAAGCATTATGAGGTATCCTTAGAGTTGGCCGGAAATAGGACCGTGATTTTTCTGATCAAAAGGATAGAAGCTAACCTCAATTTTCTGATTTTTCTGACGCATGAAGGTCTTAAATTCACGCAGTAATAAAATGGTCCTCGAGGAGCGACTAAAAGAGGCAAGACAATGAAACAGAAAACTATTTCGAGAACTTATCCTTGCTTCGATTAGGGCAGCTCCAGACTTTTGGGCCATCTTGCGAAAGTTCATTTTCCATGGAGATTCCTTGACGCTTAGGCTGGTCCAATCAAAGTGTTCCACCGTTCCCGCAGGAAAAAGACAAATACATCCATCTTCATCTAAATGTGAAAGCAACTGTCTTATGGTTGAGAAATTTCTTCCCTTCCTGTCGTTTGCCCGGGTAATGAATAACTCATTAAAGTGTGGGATCTCTTGGAGTAACTGGTTAACCACAAACTTTAAATCCGGCCTAATCGCTTCCAGACAAAAAAGGAGCACTAAGCCGTCGCCTACACCCCGTGGGTGATTGGAAACCACGAGCAATGGACAATCCGAAGGAATTTTTTCCAATCCTTTAACTTTGACTCTTTTTTCTAGATTAGAAAGCTTCAGTAAATAATCCGTGGCTTCCGCTTTGTTACTAAAACTCGACAGCTGACGGAGCAGATTATTGGAAAAATCCATTGCCAGGAATTTATCCAGAAGTGTAATGATTAGTTTTCCCTGTAGCATCACGGGAAGCATGGATTTAAGGGAAAACACCTGATATTCGACTAGGTTTTATTCTTCAATGCTAGCTGAGCAGTGTGGCTGGATGGCTCCCTGTAGAGAGCATAGAGATCATTGATCGTCGAATCTATCCGGTTGGCATCAAGCCACAGATCATCCCCAAGTCGGGCCTTGGCTTCCTCATCAATCAGTATGGGAAGGCAACGAGAGTGAAGTCTTTTTCCCCGACCAACCAATCCCAAGTCCCGGTTTTCTAGTCTTTGATAACCTCTTTCACCGATGCGGTAATAACTCATTGTTTCACCCTCCAGTTTGGTTACCACAGCCTTGACTGCCCGTGGACCGGAAGTACCTTCAGGCGAAGCGTCAAAGTAGAAAATAGATAAATTTTCATCAAATAGCTTTTTAGACAAAGAGTCCAGCCTGACCGGGTGGGATAGACTTGAGGAGTGGGATTCGTATGGCAGACTGGACAACTTCACTTTACTTTTTGAAGAAAGTACACTTTGCTCCAGTAGTTCCAATAACTCAGAGGGAGTCTTGCCCAGCCAGTCGGTCATTGCATTTAGTGCTCTTTCTTCCTCACAGGCAGGATCTTGGTGATTGACCACCCGATCAAAATATTCTTGCGGAGCGATTTTAGCGATTGCCTCCAAAGGACCGTGCATGAATGTCTTTCTGCATCTGGAAGCGAGGTATTCGGTTGAAGCCTTGCGAAGGGCTTTTTCGCGATTCGCATCAACCGCTTCTCCGCATGAAGTTACCACCAGGGGAAAGTGGTCGTTTTTGCCTCGTGTGTAGTGGTCTTCCGCCGTGACATAAAGATTACAGAGGCCAAAATCGGTCGATGCAAGCTTTGGCCTGAGTTTAATGCCAATATTTGCCAATTCGTTGAAAATCGAAAGGACTTCCGCATCAATTATCTCGTCCAATTCAATGTCGATTCCTTGATCCATGGCCCGGAAGTTGGTGCAATTTCCATCTCTTTGTAAAAGTTCGTAAATTGCGTGTATCAGGGCCTGCTCAAGGGTTATTCCGGCACCCAATCCACATGTAATGGGCGTGATAATTCTTTTGGACAAGTTCCCGGTGTCATGAAGAACATTGAGGGTTGGTGATTCGTAATCACTCACAGATGCTGCAATGAATTCCTTGGGTATCCAATGGGGACTCATCGATGGATACGACTTCACTTCTACCCACTTCAACGGAATTTGTTTCGTGTAAAAACTACCCGCAGGGAGACAAAGGTGTTCGGGGTTGATGACTCTATCGGTTCCAAACAAACCTGTCATCTCCATGTAACTTTTTCCCAAACAGGATGGGGCATTTTGCAAAGAATAATGAAGATGATAGGTCTCACTTATTTCTCCTAGAGCCCCAACTTCAGATTCAAGTTCGCTGGTTCCATATCCAAAGCCATCATTGGTGAATCCCTTTTCGTCCCGTAATGAAGCGACCTTTATGGAAAAGCCGGTCCTGTCCAAATCCTTTAAATCAAAAGAAAAAAGGTTTTTACTATCCAGATGCTCAAGGTAGAGGTTCTTTGCCTCGACTAAGGAATCATGACTTGGAGCAACTGACTGCATTGAGGTAAAATGTATGTGTTAAAGAAAAATTTTAACTTAGTTACTTACAGTAATGGAATAACGGCGCGATTTTGCGATGATCTCTGCTCCCGCGTTCTTTGCAAGATGCAGGGTTTCCTGATGTCTTTCAGAATTTGCATTGAAGCAAAGAAAATCAATATCGATCTCCAACCCTCGACGGACTGCTTCGTTGATAAGAACTGCATTCACCCATGATCCCCTAAAATTTTTCTCTACCCATCGTATGAGAATTTCATAGGTTTTGATTTCGGTGTGCTTGGCTACCAAAATAATACCGACTATTTCTCCCATAAATAAAACGGAGAGACAATGATCTAGAGAAAAAGACTTTAATGAATCGCCTTCGAACTTATTCCGGAAGTCATAGTCGTCCATCATGCCTGACTCGTGTAAGATTTTCATTGCGGTGTTGGAAACCTCTTTGATCGGCATCACTTTATACCCAAGTGGAATTTTATTTTTTTTTGCTAAGGCTTTGGCGATCCGCGTTGCTCGCTTTGCAAAGAGTGTGAAAGGGACCCGTAAGGTAATAGATTCATCGATTGGTTTGAAACCCGCCCTGATTAGTGCGGGCAAATCATTTCCGTTGAATAATGGTAATTTTTCTTGGGTGACCAACTGACGGATGCCCATGTCAGATGCAATCTTTTTTACACACTGAAGCAAATCCCCGGAAAAATTATGAGGACCGCTTTCATTTAGGTTTCTAATTACAAATCTACCATCCTCTTTAGCTGGATTCGAGAGTCGATGGACTCCAATCAGAAACCTTGCTTTGTGTTGCCCTGGAAAAGCGTAAATTCTGGTTTGTTCGCAATCTGGAAAGGGAATGCTTTGAATAGCCTCAGAAGTGACAGGCGTGGGCTCAAATGTTTTATTGAATGGTAAGGCACACCTAGCCCTTATTGTGGTGCTAGTTGTTTTGTGTAATTTTGTTTTCATTTATAAAAGGTCTCTGCAGTCTTTCGAGTGAAATAAAATGTGATGAGGGCCGTTCTACTTGAAAAAGTTCAAATAGTTGTAGGGCTTCATCACAACCAAAATTAAATACTTGCTCAAAAGGCGTGAATGTTTTGCTAAAATTCATTTTTGAGAAGACTTTATGATACTGGGCAGCTTCCATTTGGGTAATTGGTACTCCGCGGACGAATGCTTTGTGCGAAGAGACACGAAGAGCCGTTCTGGGCGAATCATTTGAGCATTCAAATTTCAGCGAGTCTCCGCAAAAACATATTTCTTTTTCCTTATCGTATGCAAAGGTATGGCCGGCGAAGTGTACTCCACTGTGGAGAACGGAGAATCTCTCGGTAAATTCTAATAAATCATCGAACGGCCAAGTAACCTGAAAGGCTCCTGCCCAAGAATAATCTTCGGGGTGCATAATAATCTCAGGTTCAAAAAGCTCTTCTATCTGCCAAAGAGCCCCGTACGAGTGAGGATGGGAAGAAGAAAGATAGGAAATTCCGCCCAAGTCCCTAATATTACTGATTACCTCATCCGAGAAAACGGTTGCTCCTTCGAAGAGAAAATTACCGGAGTGGCTTACCGAGAGGTAGGAATTTGGGCCGATGCCTTCAACTGGCTCATTCCAAATTCTATATAAACCATCGAGGAGCTTTTCCATATGGCACGGGTATCGGTCCCTGGCCTCTTCAAACGGTCGAAAGACCCAATCACCCGTAGGTGGAACATGACGGGAATCGAGACAGATTGGACACGAAGTTGGAACCTCGGATGAACGCTGCCAAAATCCACAGTTTGTACAAACGAATGCCGTAAGTCGTAAGGAGGGTAAAAATGGGGATAGTCCTGGCATAGCTGGCAGTTTTAAACTTTCGAGAGCAATGTTTTATTACCCAAAATAGGAAACGAGGAGCTCGGGTTTCTCGGTACGATGGTAATGCCTTGCTGCCATGCTTCAGATAGGAATGAGGTGGCATTTTGTTCTCCGCCAAACTGATATCCCAGCTGTGAGTGAAATTGACAAACTCCTCTCAACGAATTTTTTAAGCAATGATCATCGAAATAATAGGTGTAGTCAGTTGAAATAATTGGTGGTGCGGAATTTTTCTTTTTAAATTTACTGTAGTAAGGTTGATCCAAATAATAAAACAACTCGGTATTTTTACCATCTGGGTTTTCCTCGATGACTCTTTTTAAAAGCATGTGATCTACATGATTGCCTATCGCTGAGGGGCTAAACACATAAATTGCCGGAAATTTTTCCATTACTTCGTTTATCCAGCCGCTAATTTCACTCCTAAGTTTTTCCTCTTTTTGAAAATTGCCAAAGAGAAGATTTGAGGAATTATATCCACGGTGAGGTGCTTCGAGAAAAGGGCCATGGACTAATTCTACTTTCTCATTAAGTGTGGCTGACCAGTTTTCATCTTCCAGACGCCGTAATTCCATGTAATCGAAATCTTTGGCGAATCCCTTACTCGTTTGACATTCCAGTGCAAAACCGGAGGGATGCAACTTGGATCCTGTAAAGCAGGTTGCGACTACACAGCGAAATCCCTTTTCAGAGAGTTTTACGATCAAAGGAGTACAGGAAAATGCAACATCATCCAAATGCGGGGAAAAGAAAATTATTGATTGATCTCCCGTCATAGCAAGTGAGGTTCGTATCTAAACTTGCAACTCAAGTCAGCATTTTCCAGATGGGTTAGAGGATTGTAAATTTTTTCCCATCCGTCATCAGGTTTTCTTGGAAGCACTTTTTCGATGCTTTTTGTGAGGAGAAGAGATACTGTTTTCCAGCTATATTTTGCATAAACTTCTGAAATCGCAGCGGATGCCAATTTTTTTCGGAGAGCATGATTTTTAAGAAGCAAACTGATTTTGTCAGCCAGGTCTTCAATATTATGAGGTTCATGAAGCAGCCCATTTTCCAGGTGTCTGATGCAGTCTACAACCCCCACTGAATTGGCGGCGATGATTGGAATTCCGCTGGACATGGCTTCAAGTATGGTGTTCGAAAATCCTTCCGACCAAGTTGGTGAGAGAAAAATTTCAGACTTCCTGTAAATCTCAGGAACATCTGAGTAACGGGCTTTTCCGGTAAATTCAACCAAATGGCTCAATTTAAGTTTATTGGCCAAGTCTATCGACTCCTCCAAGTCAGGACCGATTCCGCTCACCACAAGCTTAATAGGCCAAGATTCCTTTACCAGTTGTAAAGCTTCCAAAAGATCAAAAATACCTTTTCGTCGATCGACCCGTCCATGGTAAAGAAGCTTTGCCGGGTTGGAAAGTTCTCCCAATTGCACTGAACGATTTGGCCGAAAATCATCCGAGTTAATTGCACCCGGTATAATTAACAATCGTTCCTTATCCAGGTCATGGTTCTTGCAGACTTCATCGGCAAAGGAACTACTTCCAATAATCAGAAGATTTGCATGATTAAGTACCGCAAGCATCGCGGATTTGTGGGTCGAACAACACAACCCGACCCAGTGGCCGTCGCCACCCTGAATGCTGACCACATTGGGAATGCCAAGCCTCGAGGAAATTTTCAGGGCAGCCATTCCATTGGGATAACAATATTGTGCGTGTATCAAGTCGAACGGCTTCCTCTTATGCAGGGTCACTGCAAGTTTGACCATCTGATCCATGTCAGACTCAAAATCTGCAGGCTTACCGGAGTTGGCGATTTCTTCGCCGTGGCTGCGCAACCCGTGAATCTCCACCTTATCCAGAAGACTTGGTGGTCCGCCACCGTATATCCTGGTCCCTACTTCATCCTCCCTGTATTGAGATATCATAACCATATCATGCCCCAAATTCGTCATCTCGCGCAGGTAATTCATGGCATAGACACTCATTCCGCTTATTGTTGGAAAATACCTTCTAGACAAAAAGCATATTCTCATAAGTCAACTTTTCTGGAGGGCCTTGAGAAACATAGCCATGGTTTCAATTTCAGTTTCGTCCACCAAAGAAGGCTTGCTAGGTTTCAGCCATTCTCTTGAAACTTTGTCGAGTTGCCTGACAAAAGGAGAATAAATGTGGTCGTTTGGAAAATCGATTTCTTTCGACCCATGCAGAGTGGTAACTTTCAGATGACCACCCGCATCCTGACCCAGAGTATTAAGAGCGTAAATCCTTCCCTTCGTTCCGATTATCTCAAGTTGTCTTCGGGGCAAGGGGTCCGGGCAATTGTATCCACATTGAACGGTGCCCAAGATTCCACACCGTGTTTTAAACTGAGCAATCGCTCCATCATCAACCGCTGACTCTTTTTGGGAGTAGGAATGCACGAGGTTCTGTCTTTCCAGAGTAATTGATTGAAAGGAGGTGCGTAAGAGAAAGGAACACAAATCCAGACCATGTGGGATTAAGTCAATGGAAGCTCCACCGCCCGCAGCCTGTCTATCGATCCGCCAATTCACGGAGGATCTTGACCAGTCCTCAGACAACCAGCACGCATAATGAATGCGAATCTGTGTGACTTGTCCCAATTCTTTTTTGGCAAGAAGGGTTTTGATGAGTTGGTGGGCGGGGTGATACCTTTGGTTGTAAGCCGACTTCAGGCGTACGCCGGCTTCTTTGCAAAAAGAAACGGCTTTATGCAGGTCTTTCAAATTGGTACAGATAGGTTTTTCACAAAGAATATTGATCCCAAGACTCGAGGCTTGCTCGATAATTCGAAGGTGCTGGTCATTCGGAGTTGAAATATAAATGGCATCCAGTCCGGATGGATCTTCCAAGTCTTCGAGCGAAGAGCGGCATTCGATTTTCTCCCCGAAATCCCCAGTGAATTCTGCGAAAGCTTGCGGGTCAGAATCTATTATTGCTTGAAGGGAAGATTGCGGACTGTATTGGAAGGAGGGAATCATGAAATCGTTGGCTACCCAACCCATGCCCACCACCCCCCACTTGATTGGTAAATTCGCGACCGTTGAAAAAAAGGAAGGTTGCATAACCCTTAAGTCAATGCTTCCGGAAAGATACATGGGGCCGTCCGACGGCAATTTCGGGCTATCCATGGAGGTTCTTTTCGTGGCTAAGTCGAACTCCTTCCTGAAAAGGTCATCGGGCCATTGCATAGATAATTCATGGGCTGAGTTTTCAGCCGCGAAGGGGGAGGCAACAAAAAAAGCCTCTTTTAAAAGACCGAGTGTAGGAACTGGAGGAAAATTTTTGGTCGAAGACTGAACAATGTATATAGCTTCATTAGTGGAGAGGTATTGCAATGACGAATCAATTGAATCCAAAAAGTCGTTTGCCAATTCCAAATCCGGTCCGATTTGCAAGTTGGTATCATCACTGAACAAAGAATGATATTCCTCTCTGGTTAAAGGATATCCTGAGACTATTCCGTGTTCCTGATCCGACAGATGAGCGTGGCCAATCAGAATTTGACTCCCGCGACAGAAATTTGAAGAAATACGATCAATTATTTTTTGTTTATTTTTAAAAAAATAAAAAGCATCGTGACAAAAAAAGGAAGCGGAACCGCAGGAAGTGGAAAAAGGAAACATTTCACCAGACTCAAGGTCAGCGGCGATCATTTGAAAAGACTGAACCAATCTCGCTTTTCTGGAAATCCACAACTTAGAAAATACAAAATCTACGCAAACTCCCTGAATACCCATTTCTTCAAGAATGGATGAGAAATGACCAATTCCGCAACACAGATCAACAAAAAGATTTGAAGGATTAAGAAAATTATTGAGCAATCCTAAACCTGAAAAGAAACTCGGGGTATTTGGCCTGAGTTGAAAATATTGGCAAACTCTGCCATAATTCAAGGCTTCCATCGTACCGCTTACGTCCAAGGTTTTGTCAGGATTGAGCAAGTAATTTTCAGCAATTTCGAGGGCTATTTCAAAGCGGGGAAATTGAAGAGCGTAATTATCTGAGTCAGAAAGGGCGTAAGCTAAAGCATGGGCCCATTTGCAGTCTCGAATCTCGGTGCAAATTTTTTTGGCCAAGTCGTGCCTGCTTGCATTTAAAAAAATGATTCCGTCAATTTGTGGCCATCCTTCGAAAGAAGGATTTTGGGTGTCTTTCCAAAAGCCCCACGGCTCTTGTCCGGGAGCGTTGGGAATGGGTTCGAAAACAAGCTCAGAGCAAGTATTCGGATCATATAGTTTGAGGAGACCAGAAGAATTAATATTAGATCCAGAGGAAGTGCTCCGATGAGATTCTAACTTGATCATGAGATTAATCCAAAGGATTTCAATGTATCCAGTTGAAAGCTTTTGACTGGTCCGTCATGAATGAGATCCAGTTTTTCGATGGCATGGGTAACTGAGAAACTATGGGCTGTTTCGTAATACTGCATTTGTAATACCCGATCCAAACAGTCAGCCGCATGGAATGCTTTGGCAACCGGAGAGTAGGCCTCTTCGATTTCTTTAAAAAGACAGGATAACTTTGAATTCGTACGACTCGAAAGGTTTGACATGGCAAGAGATCTTGCTGATTTGATCGATTTGGTAAGATGATTTCCCAACAGACATTCTCCTGCATATCCAGAATCTGGCATGGTCAAGTTATGTAGATGATGAAAAAGACCAATTAAAAAAGAGTCAGTTGGGTCACTGCCATAGAATGGAGAAAGTAAAAATGCATAGGCAGCAACCATCATGCAATGATCAGCATGAGACTCGACTGGATATAAAACGACTCTGGGCTTACCCGGGGTGGTGGGACCGGCTCTTGGTTGTGAAATGAGACCATTGACTAATTCATTTGAACGAAGTTTCGGATTGTGGAACGAAACCAAATTTTTACTCGTTTTAAGTTCTAGATTTATTTTCAGGGCATCGAGTTCGATATGAAACGAATCAATTGTTTCCCGGAGGATATTGAGTATTTGGTCGTCAGTCAAACCGACGGAGCTGAGATTATTGTAATTTAAGAATCCCAGCCTAGAACCAGCCAGAAACATGATAACCAGTTGTTCAATTGATTCATCAGAATTCGGTGAATCGCAATACTCAACTGCCACAGCGAACGCAGCTTCAGCAAAAGACAAATCATTCGATGTGTTGGACTTAATCCTTTTAAGCTCATTGAGTTCTTTGAAAAGAGAAAGGGCGAGAGTCGGATACATGTAAGTTGTACCAGAGGAATTCAATTATAAAGAAGATCCCAACTCTTTTGAAAGAGATTCGAGCTCATTAATTGAATCACGCATAATATTTTGTGAGATCGAATGAACATTAATTGGATGACCGGGAGATTCGATCAGGGTAATGGTTAAAATTCCTCCAAGATGTTGTCTAAACTCTTCCAACCCCACAAGAATTTCCTGAGTATTTTTCATTAATGGATGGAAGGTGGGAAGACCTATGTCAGCCAGGCATTTTACGGCCTTGTAGCAATGATCAGTGTCCAAACCGTGAACTTTTGAACTATAAATGCAATCCAAGGCAACTCCAATGGCTACTGCTTCTCCGTGCCTTATTTCGTACTTGGAGAGAGGTTCAAGTTTGTGAGCAGACCAGTGGCCAAAATCCAAGGGTCTGGCAGTTTCCGATTCGAAAGGATCTCCCCCTTTGGTAATGTGATCCAAATGATACAATACCGATTGGGTAATGGCCTCCTTACATATGCCTGGGTTTCTTTTGTTGATATCGCATGCATGAGCACACAACCAAGAGAACTTTTCAGGACTTTTCAGTAAGAACACTTTCAATGCCTCACTGAAACCACAATAAAAATCCCTGTCGGAGAGTGATTCAAGAATACCGTAATCGTTAATTACACCCCATGGAACGCTGAACGAGCCCAACCAGTTTTTTTTGCCAAAATGATTGATTGCGTTTTTAACGCCGACTCCTGAATCAGCCTGTGATAGGGTAGTGGCAGGGACTCGGATAATTCTGATTCCACGGTGGGCAAGAGCAGCAGCATAACCAACTGAATCAAGAGTAGCACCACCGCCAATTGCTAAAATATAGCTTCTCCTGTCTAAATCATCAATATTGAAGGAATTCCACATCTCTTCAATGATTCGGTTATTCATTTTGGAGTCTTCTCCACCGGGGGTTGGGTGAAAGCCTCTGTAATCAATCGATGCTGAGTTGGACAATAGGTTATTGATGGATTCAACTTTCTCGGGAGAAAATTTCAAAACCCCGGAGTCGATCCAAGCCTGAACTTTAGGCAAAGTTTCGTTAGACCGTTCGAATAAATTTTCCAAGATGCCAAAATCGCTGGAAAATAAATTTTGACTTGAGCGAATTCTGATTGTGAATGGCACATTGAAGTTGACATTCTTCGAAGGTAAGGATTTTGGATGGCGATCATCACAAAAAAGCAAAGTGTTATTTTGTACTAAATTATTCACACACCTATAACGAAGAAAGAATATTAAAAGTTTAACACAGGACTCAGAAGTAAGTAAATTTCATGTAAGTAGATAAGTCAGGTTATACTTTAATTGACATCAAACTTTTTTTACTGTCACAATGGGGTTTCCTAAAAATTTACACATCAAGGCATAAGGAAAAAATATTGCCATGAATTAAATTTTTAGAACAACATTAGTTAATTTTTCCATATCCCCTATGAACCTTCTATCATAAAAACATAATAATTGAAATATTTGGTACATTTAGTATTGAGTCTGCTCGGCAGTGCTCTTTTTGGTACTCATCCAGTCAAATTTGAAATGCAGTTACTGGCGGTGGATGCAAACGAAGGCGTTGCGGTTGCGGATTATGATAAGGACGGAAAGCTCGATGTCTCTGCCGGTCGTAATTGGTACCGGAACCCTGGGAAGTCCGGAACCTGGGTACCGAGGCCCTTACGCATCATTGAAGATAAGGGCGGCTATGCCCACTCCAATGGCGAACATGCTTATGATGTCGATGGGGATGGCTGGGTCGATGTCGTGTCCAATAGCTTTTGGCTTCCCGAAGTAAACTGGTACCGAAATCCCGGGGAGAAAGGTCTAAAGTGGGGCCGGTTATGGGAGCAGAACCTTTTAATCGATACCGAGCAGAAGACTAATGAACTCTGCCAATTTCTAGATATTGACGGGGACGGCAAGCCTGAATGGATTGCCAACCAATGGAACAAAAAGGCACCCATGATGGTCTGGTATCAGGATAATAAAGGGGAATTTAAAGGTCACACGGTTGGCCCACAAAGTGGGCATGGGATCGGATTTGGGGATCTAAACAACGACGGGCGAAGTGACATCGTTATCGGTACTGGGTGGTACGAAAGACCCGAGGGCGATCCCTATGCCGGTCCGTGGAAGTTTCACCCAAGTTGGACCATGAGTTTGTCTTGCCCGGTTTTGATTCGCGATGTCAATGGCGATGGCAAGAGCGATCTGCTTTGGGGCAATGGGCATGATTACGGCGTCTTTGCATGGCTTGGCAAGGGTTTCGATAATGACGGCAACTTCCTTTTTGATGAAATCAAGATCGATGATTCTTTCAGTCAGGCCCACGCCCTACATTTTGCGGACTTGGACGGCGACGGGGTGGACGAGCTAATTACCGGTAAGCGTGTTTACGGGCACAACGGTCGGGACCCGGGTGCCGACGATGTCCCGGTAGTTATGTACTACACTTGGGATGAAAAGTTCAAGAATTTTGGTAAGTATGTCGCGGCCAAGGGAGCAGGTATCGGACTCCACATTGTAACTGCCGACCTCGATTCCGATGGGGATCTCGAGATCGTGGTTCCCGGCAAAGAAGGTACCCAGATTCTTTGGAATCAGCACAAATAAGAAGCCTTTTTTCTGCCCGAAAGCCCGGAGCGAAAACGGGTTTTATTTCCCTTGTTTCGTTTTCCTCGTGACTAGACCCTATGCACATGGTTAGGTTTGACGAGGGAAATGGAACGACAAACACGACATTTCAGCGATACCTTTTGGAGGGCCTTATGCCTGCTTTTAAGTACTTCCTGTAGCCTTAAGATATACGCTTTGCCCGAGTCCGGAAAACCCAATCAACCTCGCACCTGTTTATTCCTTTTAATGATCTTATCCGCTTTGGTTTCCTTGGCCGTGGCCAAGACGGACATGCCCAATGTGCTATTCATCGCCGCCGATGATCTGCGTCCAGAACTGGGATGTTACGGGGTGGATCTGGCTGTTACGCCCAACCTAGATGCCTTGGCTGAGGATGGACTGCTCTTCAATCGTGCTTATTGCCAGCAAGCGATCTGCAGTCCTTCCCGGGCCAGCCTTATGACCGGTTCAAGACCGGATACGCTCGGAGTGATTGAAAACTACACCTATTTTCGGGACGCTAATCCAGATGTTGTAACCCTTCCGCAATACCTGATTACCCGGGGCTATGAAACCGCATACTGCGGCAAGATTTACCATGGTCGGTTTACTGATCACGAGAAATCCTGGAGTTGGAATCCGGTCCAGAATATCCCTGGACTTCCCAGGCCTCTTCCCTATGCACTTCGTGAAAATCTTGAGATCCGGAAACGCAACCTGGAGGATGCTGCCCGGAAATACAGCCCCGAAGCACGGGGCGGCCTCGGTAACGGCCCGGCATATGAGGCCGGAGAGGTATCCGATCACTACTACTCCGACGGATATGATACCCAACGAGCCATTGCTACCATGAAGGAAATGGTCGCCCAAAGCGACAAGCCCTTCTTCCTCGGGCTGGGGTTCAAGAAGCCGCATCTTAATTGGGTGGCCCCCAAACGGTACTGGGATCTTTATGACCCTTCGGAAATTAAATTGGCCGAGCATGACAGGGCTCCTGAGAATGGTGCTGCCATGGGCTTGCATGCCTCCTTCGAATTACGGGTTCGGCACGGCATTCCCAAGGACGGTCCTATTGGCCCCGAGCTATCCCGGACGCTTCTGCATTCGTACCTCGCCTGTACTAGTTATATCGACGCTCAAGTTGGGCTTATGATCCAGGCCCTCGAAGAGGCCGGCCTCCGGGAAAAAACCTTGATCATCTTCTGGGGGGACCACGGTTGGCACCTTGGGGATATGGGAGTATGGGGCAAGGCGACTAACTATGAGATCGCCACACGTGTCCCGCTCATCATCTGGACGCCAGGCACGCCGGATAAAAACCGGGGTAAAAAGAGCAACGCCCTTGTCGAGCTCATCGATATTTATCCAACCCTTTGCGACTTGATTGGTTTGGAACTGCCGAATCACCTCGAAGGCACAAGCTTTGCACCTCTCTTGGACAAGCCGAACCGCCCATGGAAAAAGGCGGCCTTCAGCCAGTATCCGAACCCCGCCCTTCGAGAGTGGGCCGCAAACCCGCTGTCAAAAGGTGCCCGTGAGACTTTTTTCGGTCCGCTCATTGAAAAAGTGGAGAAGCGCATCATAGCCCAGCAAGGGGATCAATGGGATCGGGATCTTTTCGAGGACGACCTGATGGGATACGCCATGCGGACGGACCGCTATCGCCTCGTCTTGTGGAAGGATTATACGAATCCATCTACTGATCCCCTTTTCGTTGAGCTCTACGATCACCAGAGTGACCCGCATGAAACCCGAAACATCGCGGATCTTAAGCCCAGGACAGTAAAGAAGTTAACCACCCAATTCAATCAAGGTTGGCAAGGCAACCTTCCCGAAAGAATCAACAAGAAATGAAAAGTGAATATGGTAAGCTTGCGTATGCAGGAAAAATCAAAGACCTTAAGCACGATTTAATAACACGAAAGAATCATTTTAAGATTTCAGGTGTAATTCAATCGGATCAGTAAGGGTGAAAGCGTTTCAAAACACTAGAAGGTAAGGTTTGGAGAGTTTGCAAAAGAGTTCTCTGTTTACATGTCTGATTTATTAAATAATGTTTGTATTTTGAATTTATGAATTCCACCCCCAAAGCAAAAAGTTGTGCCTCACATGGTTGGTTGGACTCCCTTGCGATCAGCATGTCAGTCATTTGTGCGGTGCACTGTTTAGTCACTCCATTGATTGTCACATTGCTTCCAATCATTTCCACCACTTTTTGGGTGCATGAAAATTTTCACCTTTGGATGGTTTTTCTCGTGATTCCCACTACCACTGCAGCGATGTTTATGGGTTGTCGTAAGCATAAGGACAAGGCAGTTGCTTCCCTGGGTGCTGTCGGCTTAACTTTTATTGTATTTGTGGCGATTTACCAATATTCCTTTCATGCCGCAAACCCTGATGCTGTATGCGGAGTTTGCCCCTCATGTTCCCAACTCGGGCTTGGGAGTTTCTTCAATATTACGAATGTTCTCAACTCTGTTGGTGGTCTGTTTTTGGCCTCTGCTCATTTCCGCAATTACAAACTTTGCCGAAGAGCCGAGTGCGAACATAGCTAGTTGCTTACGAGCCATAAACTTGATGAGGAAGTGAAATCTTTCTTCCCAAGCCAGGCATAATGAAATTGAATAGGTTTCCCTTTTCTAAAACATAAGAAAATGGATTGCTTCAGACCTAAAGCGAATGAAAAATAATTTTGAGTACTTAATCGAACATGTCGAACCGGACGAATTTTCCCGTTGGGAGGAGGTGGATCTGGAAATATGTGCTTGTACCGATTTAGGCTTTAAAGTGGCGATCAATGATGAGTATGCTGGTTTGGTGTATGCCAATCAGGTTTATGAGCAGTACCACGAGGGGCAAAAATTAAAAGGCTATATTACTGGGGTTCGGGAAGATGGACGGATTGATGTTTCCCTTCAACCCGATAAAGGTAGGCATGTGCATTCGACTTTCGATAAGATCCTCGATCACCTTAAGGCAATGGGAGGGAAATCCGAATTTGGGGACAAAAGCTCTCCCGAAGATATTAGGAAGGAATTTCAGGTAAGTAAAAAAGTCTTCAAGCAAGCCATCGGTGGCCTCTATAAACAGGGTAAGATCAAGATCACCAATGAGGGCATCGAGCTGGTTTGATAAAGCATCCTAAAGTTAAAGATATGAAGGTAAGAATGATTACGCTGGTTTGTGCGGTCGTGGCAGTTTTGCAGAGCACTCCGAATTATGGGCAGGAAAGTATCGATAATACAGACCCCTGGATGGGTTGGCATCGCCCAGTCGATGCCAATGCCTTCATCACCACGAAAGGGAATAACCATGATTCCGTCTTGTTTGTGGAACCTGAATTGGAATACCCCTATCACCTGATTATTAGCCATACCCCCCAATACGCTCACCTCTGGCGGACCAAGAAGTTTTCCTGGACGAGTAACGATTGGGAGCTGGTGTCCGACCAGTATAAGATCGGTAAACATTACGAATATGATGATGGTGTCAAAGTTGACGGCACCTACTACATCTTTGAGGAAGGGAAAGTGTACACCTTTTCCGGTCCCCTTGAAAAAGCCAGTGGCAAGTGGAAGATGGCGGGTACTTTTCCCCACAAGCAATGTGATGACATCGGGGTTTACTATGAAGACGGACTTTTTCACATGTTTGGGGAGCATGGCAATTTCCCGCATGGTCCGGATGGTACCAGTCTTGCCCATTTTACTTCCAAAACCGGTCTGGGTGACTGGGAAATGGTAAACCCCAAAGCGGTCGACCCTAATCCTGATGGCGGAAACAAGTATGGGGTGGGAGATGCCACGATCGCTAAGATCCAAGGAAGCTATTACCTTTTCTGCGATCGCGAATCCAAAGGTAGTCCGTACAAGGTGACTGCGTGGCGTTCAAGCAGCCTGAGTAAACCTTTTCAATTTCTGGGTCTGGCGATTACTCCTCGCGCCAAAGAAGTGGATGACTGGGATAACTATCGGATTCAGGATGCTGACATTGCCTATATTCCAGAACTGAAACGTTATGTCATGACCTGCAACATGATGGATACGGATGGCAACCCTGGGGGTAATTTTTCCGGGCAGGGTTTAAAGGGAAAAGAAACTCGGGTGATAGGCGTTTTCTATTCGAATCATACCTTAAAGGGAAAACGGAAATGAAACTGGAAAAGGAGCAAGTGAAGGAAATTATTCCATCCATCAAGAGATATGTAGAAGAGGAATTTGGAGAGGAAATCGGAAACCTTAAAGCCGAGTTGCTCCTTGATTATTTCATGAAGGAAATCGCTCCCTATGCCTACAACAGGGGAGTGCAGGATGCGGAGGCGTTCTTTCGGGAGAAATTGGAAGACCTTCAGGGGAGTTGTCATGAGTTTGAGCTCAGTTATTGGCAGGACAAAAGATAGACTCGGACTGATTAAAAAGTTTCTGAGTTCGGCTAAATAGAGGTTGATTCATTGGGTATTAATCAGTCCACTGCATGCTTAACCCTCAACCTTTCCCATGATTAGAAAAATCGCTCTCTTTCTTATTGTCACGCTTTCCGCAAGCCTCAGTGCAGCGGACCGACCGAATATTCTCTGGATCTACCTTGAGGATGTAAGCGGATGGTTCAGTTGCTATGGGGACAAGGTCATCAAGACCCCACACATTGATTCCCTCGCTGAAAGCGGAATCCGCTTCAATCGATTCTATACCTCGGCGGGGGTTTGCTCCGCCATGCGATCGGGGACGATTCTAGGTATGATGCAGACTACGGTTGGAGCACATCAGCACCGTAGTTGCCGGGCCACTTTTAGGGGGCAAGCAATGGGAGAGTATGACAAGAATGTTCTGCCTAAGGGGGTGCAATTAGTACCTAAGATCTTTCGTGATGGGGGTTACTACTCCTTTAACGAGGGTACGGGTAAGGATGACTTTAACTTCGAATTCGATCCAAAAGAGTTGTACGATCATAGCAGTGGTGGTTGGAATTTCAAGGGGGCCAAGGATGGCTCAGAATGGACCGGTTGTCCCAAGGGGAAGCCATTCTTTGGGCAGATTCAAATCTCCGGAGGAAAGTCCGGTGGTCGGGTCAAGAGTATTG
This sequence comes from Opitutia bacterium UBA1276, assembly GCA_002308735.1. Lineage (GTDB taxonomy): Bacteria > Verrucomicrobiota > Verrucomicrobiia > Opitutales > Seribacteraceae > Seribacter. Next base: position 24,131 of record DBVA01000100.1, read on the forward strand.
GCTCCCTGACCCCACGCGACCAAGTTCCGGTTCCTCCCTATTACCCGGATATTCCAGAAGTGAGGGAGGAGATCGCCCACCATTACGACTGCCTGCTTTTCACCGATGATCAGGTGGGGCAGATCATCGCGGCTCTTAAGCGGGATGGTCATTATGACAATACCTTTATTTTCCTGATCAGCGACCATGGCTACAAACTGCATCGGCACAAACAAATGCTTTACGAAGGAGGAATCAATATGCCCTGCATTGTAAGGGGCCCGGGGATCAAACCCGGGCAGGTTCGCGATGACCTGATTAACAGCATCGACATTGCACCCGCATCTCTTACTGCCGCCGGTATTCCCATTCCCAAAAAGATGGAAGGACAGGACTTTCTGGCCAAGGCCTACAAGCCAAAGAAGTACACTGTTTCGGCACGAGATCGTTGTGATTATACCATCGAAAAGATTCGGGCGGTGATCACGCCCCGTTTCAAGTATTTGCGTAATTACACCGATGACCGGCCTTTTATGCAACCCACCTATAAGGACGGTTGGCCTGTATCGATCAAGTTTCGGGAAATGATGGCAGCCGGCAAGATGAACGAAACCCAAATGATCTTCTTCGATCCGGATGGCAAGGAACCCGAGGAACTCTACGATCTTTCCAAGGACCCTCATGAGATCAATAACCTCGCCAAGAATCCGAAATTTGCCAAGCAGCTTGCCAAGCACCGTGCTCATCTTGCGGAGTGGATCAAGAAGACGGGAGATCAAGGACAGAAACCCGAATCGGACATCGGTTTGCTTTGTACCCTCAAGCGATGGGGAAGTAAATGCGTCAATCCAGAGTATGATCGCGTCCGTCACCTGCTGGAGGACAAACCTGCTCCCGGGAAGAAAAAGAAGAAGTAACAAATTTAACCCTTTAAACTAAATTCCTAGCTATGGTGAATCACTGGAAGAAAGGGGATGATCAGGGCAGATAGAGCGATGCTCGCAATTTCCTCAGGGCGGGAAACATTTCCCAAAACCAGAAAACAACCTAGGGAAATATTTCTAAAAAGAATCATTCAGGATTAATCTTAAGCCCACAGGTTTTCACTAACCATTGATTCTTAGAAACTTAAGTAAAGACATATTTCTTGGCACAAAATCTGTATGATGACTTTCTCCTAAACAATAACCCAGACCCATCAAATCCGAGTTCTGTAGATCTTTTCTACTTCCAAGTACTTTGAATAATCGTAATAAACTTATTGAGGCAGACATATGTAAGTGAACCTTTTTCGACTCCATGCGTCTTCGCATTTTGAACGGTTATATTGCGCCTACTTTTTACCCAAACTTAACCATCCAAATAATAAATGAAAAGTAATAATCTGACTTTTATCACTTTAATCTTCCTGTCAGTAACAACCTGGCAGACGAGTAGTGCAAAGAATGCATTGGACAAGCAAATCCTAGAGATCAAACCGCAGGCGGATCGTAATGGAGACGGTAAATTGTCCGATGCTGAAAAAGCAGCGATGAAAAAGATGATCATAAAACGATTCCCAAGGTCGGACTCAGATCGGGATGGGGATTTATCTGAAAAGGAGTTGGAGGTGGTTGTTCGCATTGCTACAGTTAGAGCCAAAAAACGAGGGTCTCCCGGGCAAGGCAAGAAGACAAATCAAGGGAAAGAACAAAGAACGCCTACGCATGCCAATCTGAAATATGGGAAAGATGAGCGGAATGTTTTCGACATCTGGTTGGCGGAGAGCGACAAGCCAACCCCGTTGGCGATTTATATTCATGGCGGAGGCTTTCGTGCAGGCAGTAAGGAAAAATTGAGTAATGATATTTTGAGCCAGCTCTTAAAGGCCGGTATCTCCGTTGCCTCGATTAATTACCGTTACTTGAGCATCGACACGCCGTTGCCCACTTCCCACCATGATGCCCGGCGGGCCCTGCAGTTTATGCGTTCCAAGGCAGGGGAGTGGAACATTGATAAGTCGAGAGTTGCCGCATTCGGTGGCTCAGCGGGTGCTCAAATCTGTATGTGGTTGGCCTACTCCGACGACATGGCAAAACCCAAGAGTAAGGATCCCATCAAGCGGGAATCCACCCGGTTGACCTGTGTGGCTACCACCGGTGGGCAGACTACGAACCAAACCGAATTCTGGAAAGAAATGATTACCGATATCATGGGATCCAAAATCGAAGCGGAAGGTTTTGTCCGCCCTCTTGATGGACTGGTCGATCCCGAAAAAATACGTATGGCCACCTGGGGTGCCAGTACCCTTGAGGAAATGGATCAAACCCTTTCGCGACACTCTGCTCTTTCCCTTATTTCCGAGGATGATCCTCCCATTTTTATGAGTTACGGCATGGACCCATCTGCCAAGCCTCCTTCTGACAGAAATCGATTGCGTGGCTGGATCATTCATCATGTCAACCTGGGCATTGCCCTGAAGGAAAAGACGGACGCTTTAAAGTTGGAAGCACACTTGAAATACCCCGGTGCAGAGTTGAAATACCCTACGCAGGTCGAATTCTTGGTGGACAAATTAGTCAATTGATAATGGGTGTGGAAATACTGAACTATAAGCGGCATACCGGGGCTAACACATCAGCTAAATTGTTACATAAGATGATCTCATGAAGTGGTTTACTCAGTCTAAGAGAAAGTGGTTACTTTTAGGGTGTAACCTTCTCGCGGCTTTCTTTTTGATCTCCTTCTCTGGATGCATTGCCGGTCTTCAAATCAAATAAATTAAACAAAAGAATTTCTAGGCAAAAACCCAAGAGATGAATAAAAAGAATATAATCCTCGAGACAATGGTATTCGGCTTCCTATGCATGGTATCCTTTGCGGAGGAAAAGCAGAAACCCAATGTGGTCTTTATTATTGTGGATGATCTCAATGACTGGATTGGGGTGATGGGTGGGCAGCCGCAAACCAAAACTCCGAATCTGGATGCACTGGCAGAAGATGGAGTCTTGTTCACCAATGCCCACTGCAACGCTCCCCAGTGTGGGCCTTCCCGGGAAAGTCTTTTGCATGGTCTTTATCCCAAGAGCACAGGCAGGTATTTCAATAGCACCCGTCGGCCTACTTTTTTCGGTGATCAACCGATGGAGGGGATCACTTCACCGAATGCACCCAAGAACCCTTTCGTTTTTCACCAGCATTTTCAGAAACATGGATACCGGGTGGTAAGCGGAGGGAAGGTCGCTCATGGAAATTCCAAAGAAATCACTAACAATGTCGATGAGTACTTGACTCGTCCATCAGATGTCCGTGGTAACTTTACCGATGAGAAGTCCAACCTTTGGGGGGAAGGAGGGCCTCACTACCATGCAGACGAGAAAACGGGAGACTGCAAGGTCTCCAAATGGGCAATTGAGGAATGGCGGAAGGCCGGCGAAAAACCTTTGCTGATGACGGTGGGCTTCTATCGGCCTCACCGTCCCTTCAATGCCCCCAAGGCCTACTTTGAAAAGTTTCCTCTCGAGAACATTCAGTTGCCCCAGGTTCGAGCGGATGATCTTGATGACCTGCCCCCTTATGGAAAGGCACTTGCCCGCTCCAATGCTCACAAGGATTTATTCAAGCCAAGGACCGTGCACGAACAGATTCTGCATCTTGGGGGCGAGAAGGAATGGAAATACATGGTGCAGTCCTACTTGGCATGCATCAACTATGTGGATGTTCAAATCGGACGCCTTTTGGACGAGCTCAAAGAGAACCCTAAAAACCGCGATACGGTCATCGTACTCACCAGTGATCACGGATGGAACCTTGGGGAGAAAACCCATTGGTGCAAGGCAGCCATCTGGAGAGACACCACCCGGGTTCCCTTCATCGTTGTCTCACCCGATCTGAGCAGAGCCGGACTTCGCAACAACCAGCCAATCTCTCACGTCGATATCTATCCAAGCCTTTGTGATTTTGCCGGAATTCCCAAGCCTGAACATTTGGAGGGGCGTTCCATTCTGCCACTATTGAAAGATCCATCGGCAACCCGGGATTTTGCTTTTCTCAGTTATGGTCCGGAGAACACCGCGGCCCAATCTGAAAGATATCGCTACCTCCGTTATGAGGATGGTTCCGAAGAATTGTATGATCACCAAAAAGATCCGCATGAATGGACTAACCTGATTGGGGATAAGA
>DBVA01000100.1:28590-31869 GCA_002308735.1 Opitutia bacterium UBA1276
GTATCAAAAACTTAGTAAGAAGATGCGTACCCATGTACTGGCTTTTCAGAAGAGGTAACCCAGTAAGTAATTATTTATAAGAGGCGAATTTAATGAGAATAATTTATATAATATCGATAGGCTATCTGTTGCTCGGTTTATTCCTGTCGGCCAAGACAGAGACCTCTCAGCCCAATGTTCTCTTTATATCCATTGATGATCTGAATGACTGGGTGGGCTTCATGGATGGGCATCCTCAGGCCAAGACGCCTCATATGGATAGGTTGGCCAAGCGTGGTCGCAATTTTACCAATGCTCACTGCTCGGTGCCCGTGTGCACTTCCTCCCGTACCTCGGTGATGTCGGGCATCGGACCCATGACGCATGGCAGTTATGAAATCGGGCCTAAGTATGAGGAACTGCCCGCTCTTGCCAAGGCTCCCACCATTCAGCAATATTTTAAGGATAATGGCTATTACACCCTGTCGGGAGGGAAAGTTCTGCACCATAACTTCGGGGGTCGTTTGAGTGAAGATATTGACCAGCCATTGGGCCGGGCCCGCAGTCCGCGTCCCAAGAAGCCGATGAGCCGTCCGGCAAGCTGGAGTGGAGCCTGGGATTGGGGAGCCTATCCTGATACGGATGCGAAGATGGGGGATATTCAACTGGCGGAAGCTGCGGCCAAAGCCCTCAATGAAAATTATGATAAACCTTTCTTTATGTCGGTCGGTTTCTTTCGTCCGCATGTACCGCTATTGGTACCACCCAAATGGTTTGAGCTTTATGAGGACGATAAGATCATTTTGCCCAATAACCCCCAAAGCGACCTTGACGACCTGCCTAAGAACTTTCTCTCCATCAACAATTATGCGGTAGCCCCGACTCATGCCGAGGTTACGGGAAGTGGTAATCAGCGAAGCCTGACTCATGCCTACCTTGCGTCGGTGAGCTTTGTGGATCATTGCGTGGGAATGGTTTTGGACGCTCTGGAACCAAGCTCGTATGTCGATAACACCATCATTGTTTTGTGGAGCGACCACGGTTTTCACCTCGGTGAGAAACAGCACTGGGCTAAGCGCACCTTATGGGAAGAGTCGACCCGTGTACCTCTTCTCATTACCGGTCCGGGGATCAAGCCGGGCAAGGAATGCAAGGAACCCGCCAGCCTGCTCGATCTTTACCCAACACTGGTGGACTTATGCAACCTCCCCAAAAATGATCGGCTTGAAGGCATTTCTCTGGTCCCTCAACTCGAAGATCCAAGCAAAGCCAGAAAACATCCTGCGATTACATCCTCTTATTTTGGCAATCATTCCATACGGACCCGTGACTGGCGATTGATCTCCTACGAGGACGGATCCAAGGAACTCTATGACCACCGAACCGATCCTGATGAATTTGTGAACCTTGCCCAAGATCCGAAACATCAGAACGTGATCAAACGACTGGACAGATGGTTACCGAAAAAAGCCGCCTCTGAATTTAAGGAAAAATCAGAGCGCCTGCGAATACGCAAAAAATGAAAAGGTTAATTACTCCTTTACTGGCCATCTTTTTCTCCTGTTCCTTCTGGGTGGGAGCGCAGGCTAAGAATACGAACAAACCCAATGTTCTACTCATTGCGGTCGATGACTTAAATGACTGGGTTGGATGCCTTGGTGGTCATCCCCAAACCTTTACTCCGAATATCGATCGACTTGCTGACCAAGGTATGCTCTTTAGCAATGCCCATTGCCAGGGTACCATGTGCAATCCTTCTCGGATCAGCCTGCTCTGGGGCATGCGACCTTCTTCAACCGGGTTTTACGACAACCATTATCCTATCTCGAAGCATCCGAGTTTCCTTAAGAATCATGTCAATTTACCCACCCATTTTGCCGACAACGGATATAAAACTTTAAGTTCCGGTAAAATCTTTCACACCGGTCGTTATTTTCAAGTTCAGGGTCCCCGAACCGGGCAGTGGCGAAAAGGACTCGATCAAAAAGTCCACAACAAGCCAGTGGGCTGGCACACTACATGGGATTTTGGACCCCAAGATTATGAGGAATCAAAATTCACCGATCATATTACTGCAAGCTGGGTTGCCGAGCAGCTTGGGAAGAAATCCGACAAACCCTTTCTTTTGGCCTGCGGATTTTATCGTCCTCATGTGCCGTTTTTTCCGCCGCGTCGGGTTTATGCCAGCTTTAAAGAGGTAAAATTGCCTGAAGTTCTCGAAGATGACTGGGACGACATCCCCGATGCCGCCCGCAAGGTATCCATGAGTAATCCCAAAATCCCGGTCCACGACTGGATGAAGCAGAAGAACCGTTGGCAACTGGCGGTGCATGCCTACCTTGCGTCCGTCCGTTGGACTGATGAGCAAATTGGTCGGGTACTGGATGCCCTCGATCAGGGCCCCCATGCGAAAAATACCATCGTGATCCTCTTTTCCGACCATGGCTATCACCTCGGAGAAAAACAGCGATGGTCCAAGTTTTCACTCTGGGAACGAACCACCCGGGTTCCACTCATTATTAGGATGCCGAATGGGATCCAAGGAAGCACGGGTCAGCCGGTTGAGTTGTTGAGCATTTATCCTACCTTGATCGATCTTTGCGGATTGAGTGAAAACCCAAAACTCGAGGGAGTGAGCCTAGAGCCCCTGCTCAAAAATCTGGATATGGAATGGAACCAGGTTGCAATTTCCACCCTTGGGCAAAACAACCATGCCATCCGGGATCATCGCTGGCGTTACATTCGCTATGCGGACGGAACCGAAGAACTCTACGATCACCAAAATGATAAAAATGAGTGGAAAAACCTTAGCGTAGGCAAAGCCGATCCTCTCCATCAAAAAGTAATCACTCGTCTAAAAAAACACCTTCCTGCAATCAATCTTTCTCAAAGGGGGAGTTAACTTTCTTGCTAATGACCAAGAAAGAATGATGAAGTCCTTGTTTAACATTTCCCTGATTTGTTCTCAGATTTTGGCTACCACTTTGACCATGCAACCTTTCTTTATCGAAAAAAGCTCAGTAATTCATAACCAAAATAATTCATGAAATTTCTTTTTTCCGTTCCTTCCATTATTTTATTTTTATTAACTTGTATTCTTGGCACGCAGTTCACCGAGCGAGTGCAGGCGATGGAGAAACCTAATATTATCCTGATCATGTGCGACGACCTTGGTTGGGGTGATGTCGGTTTCAACGGGGGGATTCACATCCTTACGCCTCACCTCGACAAAATGGCGGCCAATGGACTCAATTTAACCCGCTTCTACGCTCAGGCTCCGGTGTGTTCACCCACCCGTGC
>DBVA01000100.1:32260-34259 GCA_002308735.1 Opitutia bacterium UBA1276
GGGAAGGTGAGTTCACCCTCTATGAGGCGCTTGCTTCCAAGGGCTATGTTACCGGTCATTTTGGCAAGTGGCACATGGGGACCCTGACTCGTAAGATGAAAGATTCCAATCGCGGTTCCAAGGACTTGTCCAACTATTCTCCGCCCTGGCAGCATGCGGTTGAAAGCACTTTTGCCACCGAAGCCAAGACCCCTACCTACGATCCAATGTGGCAGCCCTCAATTGCCAAGGGTAAGAAAAAGAACGACCTTACTTTAGGTGATTTCCGCGGACCCTCACGACAGGGTTGGTATGCCATCTCTCAGGGTGCTGACCGCGAATTTTATGGCACTCACTACTGGACAGAGAAAGAGACTTTTATCGACCCTGCATCCGAGGAGTTGCTGGGCGACGATTCGGGTCTGATCATGGACCGAGCTCTGGGTTTCATCGACAAGCATCGCAAAAATCCTTTTCTCGCGGTCGTCTGGTTTCATGCTCCTCACTTACCTTGTGTCGCAAGCAAGGAAGATACTGATAAGTATGCGGCTTCTGACCCCAAGCTAGACGGGCTTCATCTCAATTACTATGGTTGCGTAACTGCACTTGATCGGGCCGTTGGCAAGCTCCGTGCCCGTCTTAGGCAGCATGGTATTGCGGATAATACGCTCGTTGCCTTCTGCTCGGATAACGGTCCCGAAGGAAACCAAAATGCTCCCGGTCGGCAGGGGCATTTTAAGGGGCGTAAACGAAGTCTGTACGAGGGTGGCGTGCGAGTTCCCAGCCTGCTCGAATGGCCAGCTAGGATTAAGCCTGGGACCAACAGCGAGGTAGCCACTTGCACAGTCGATTACTTTCCTACCATCCTTGACCTTGTCGGCATTGAGATGCCCGACGACCGTCCGCTTGACGGGATCAGTCTGGTCCCCCTATTTGATGACAACTTGGAATCTCGACCCATTCCCCTGGGTTTTCACATTCGCGGTCAGGCTGCATGGCACGACGGTGATTGGAAAGCGTACTGTAAAAAGGTAGATTCGGATAACTGGGAGCTTTATAACCTAAAGGATGATCCACATGAAACGAAGAACCGTGCCGCAGATAAGTTGCTGAAACTAGAAGCAATGATTGGGGCCTGGGAAAAGTGGAAAGCTTCGGTCGAAGCGAGCGACCAGGGCGGGGATTATTGATAGAGGGTGGCAAATAGCAATATCCCAGAGCCAAACTTCAACTTACAGAAATTTTGTAAGGAATCCGGTACGAATGACGTTTGAATTCTGAACAATGTATTCTATAAAAATCTCATGAATCGTCGTAACTTTATTAGGTCCAAGATCGCGGGGACTGCGATTCTGGCTTCCTCCGGTCTTGTCTGCAAGGCGAGTGCCGAGAATCCTCCCACTGTTAACGAAAAGACATCTGTGCTCGATGTGGATGTGCTGGTTGTGGGAGGTGGATCCGCCGGACATGTGGCGGCGATCCAAGCTGGGCGTCTGGGAGCCAAGACAGTTCTGCTCGAAAGAAATTCACAGTTGGGAGGAACGACTACCACCGGAGGCGTATGTTTTCCCGGTCTGTTCCATGCCTGGGGGAAGCAGGTTATTTCCGGAATTGGTTGGGATCTGGTTGCGAAATCAGTGGAAATCGATGGCCGCAAACTTCAGGATTTTACCAAGAATCACCGGTCTCATGTTCCGTACCATGTGGATCTTAACGGACAGTTGTATTCGCTTCTGGCCGAGGAAGCCTGCCTGGATGCTGGGGTTTCGCTTGCTTATTATCAATTTCCGGAAAAGGTCACTCAGAATCCAGAGGGTTGGCTGGTAGAAGTACGAGGACAGGGGGTAAATTATCAACTGCACTGTAAGCAGATCATCGATTGCAGTGGGAATGCCACCGTGGTCGGTATGCTTGGGTTTGAGCGTTTGCGTGGAGACGACCGTCAGCCCGGTACTCAGGTTGTGATTTACAAGGGCTTGGATAAGGAAGTGGTCAATAAGAACGCCAAACAGATTCAGCA
>DBVA01000214.1:0-1981 GCA_002308735.1 Opitutia bacterium UBA1276
ATTGTTATCCAGTTTCGGTGTACCGACTGCCAACTCATATTCGACCCATCCATTTCCATCAATTTTATCATGCCTCCAATCCGATTGTTGTCTGACTTCGTGATAACTATAAACGGATGCAGTCTCCTCAACAAAAACAAGTTGTCCTGCAGTCGGATTTTGAATTGCTTCACGATCTCCTTCGGTCGACACAGTAAGCAACTCACTGGATTTATTTCCGTCCAATCCATAGGTAAAAAAGATATCAGGCGTTTCTTTATACCCATCTCCTTCATCGATCACCTTTACGGTTCCGACTGCATCCACAACAGCCTCTAATCGAGGCAATTGCTCCCTTCCATGTTTGAGTTCGTAGAGATATTCAATCTCTGACGCATTCAATTCACGGTTATAAATGTAGAGGTCATCAATATAACCAGTAAAATTCTCGGTGTTATTATTATCCCGGTTAAAAAAGGATGCTCCAATGGAAACATAATCAAGATTTTCGATATCTGAAAAGAACGCTCTTTTATCTCCACCTGCATTTTCACCTTCTGCTGATGCATATACTTTTGACTCCGCTCTTTTTCCATCAATCCAAAACGATGACTTTTCTCCCACTACCAATGCAACATGATGCCATGCATAATCCGCATCGACTACCTTAGATGAACTGGAAGTGTAAAACTTTGCAATTTCAATTCCGTCGTTTACCGCATGCAGTTGCATAACTCCGATATCTCTTACCATGATTCGAAAAAAGGAGGCATTGTCATCGAGGCAGGCAGCAGTGAATACATTTTGATCAGTAGGATCTCCATTTTCATCCCTACCATTGGTTCTAATCCAAAAACTTATAGTTCCTTCATTTTCTGCAGCAAAAAGAAATGAATGGGGGCTTAAATCAATGTAAGAATCGTTGTCGTCAAAATAGATCGCCCGACCATGGTCTTCCCCATAATATGTATCACCTAGTTTTTCTCCTCGTATTGGAGATTTTGAATCCTTTGGTGCTACCTGTTCTCCAGAAGGCCGACTCGAAGTAAAGCCGGGATCGATATCCGGATCATTTAGTGGAAAATCAGGTCCGATGGGTACCGCATGTATCTTATTGCCGGAAAGATCGAGAAAGATTCTACCTCCTAAAATTTTAACTTGGGGCTCACTCAATGCCGAACTAAAAATATGAGTTTCGTCGATCAAGCCTTTGATATCGCTGGAATTTACAGCTCCTAATTGAGCGTCTGTTGTGGTAGCGGAATAGCCATCCATAAAGAATTTGGTTTGACTAGACTCACCTACTATGGCGAGGTGCATCCATTCATAGGTATTTGTGCTGCGAGTAAGGTTTACATCTTCAAAAGTAGCGGTGCCCGAATCATGGAAATAAGTAATGTTTGAATCTCCGATAAAAAGGGTAAAATTCCCTTCCGGCTTGAGCCAAATAGACAAGGTTTTGTTTGTTTCCATGGTTCCCAACTCAATTAGATCATCACCATCCAAATAAAGTGCATTCCCTTTGACACCCCATTGCGTACGATTAGAATCGGTCCAGTTACTTGTGGACAAAGTGATATCCGAACCAGTTTTCGTAGTACTTTTTATTTCTATATTATTAACATCTGATTCATCCAGTGAGTCTTCATCAAAATCCCAATGAGACAAAAGTTTTCCATCATTGGGAAAAATATCCGATGATCCCTTTTGCATAGCATTCCAGCCGGGTGAAGGTTGGTACCGGGCAGCGGAAGATTCTTCGAAAAGCGTTTCATGCCTGTCAAATGTCCAATAAGCCAAGGGATCCCTCGGGTAATGCAAGACTGCCATGGCAGAATTGGGCTCAAACCCTTTTCCTTGATCCGATATTTCGATCTTGCGGAGAGGAATTTCGAGTTTATCTGGATCCTCCTCCTCCTCGACGATAGCTACTACCTCCCTTTCTTCTCCAGCTTCATAGGGTCTAGCCTCATTTCCTCCAGAGCCCCAAATGACAAGCTCT
>DBVA01000214.1:2265-2933 GCA_002308735.1 Opitutia bacterium UBA1276
AGAGCCCCAAATGACAAGCTCTGGCATTGGATCATTCTTGGCACGAGTTTCCCATACCGATTTATAAAATTCATGGGAGTTTACCGGGCTAATCGTGCCAATTCCATCAACATATGCCTTCGCACTAGCATTGGGCTCGTTGATGTAATCTTCCCAAATGCTTGATCGGTACACATAGACGAAAGGCGGGTTGTCTCGGTGTTGTCCCTTGCCTCCGTACTTAATGTAATTTCCCTCTATGTCTCGTTCTTTTGGGCTTACCTCAACAGCGTCCACCCAAGTGTCTACCAGTAAGGATTTTGCATAGGGACGAGTGATGTGAAGGGGCTCACTGTAGGTTTGTTCTAAATATCCAGCCTGAAAATCAAGGATGGTGCCAACTTTTGCAGTAGGCTTATCGTTTGAAAAATAATTTGCAAAGGGAGAAACTTCTTGCAGGTAGACTTCAGGAGGAAATGGATATTTTTTTCCAGGGTTGTCTAATATGGGTGTAACCAACATATTCATTCGTACTCTTGGTACTTCGTGTTCAGGATGTTCCAGAAAGCTGATAGGGGTGTCCAATGCCGTTCGATCAAAATTAAACCGGTGTATTTCACCCCGTCTGAAGATTAAGTTGGGTGATCTAATTCCATCTATCTTAAAAGTGAGCGGGTTATTGATTCCAC
>DBVA01000164.1:0-1641 GCA_002308735.1 Opitutia bacterium UBA1276
GTATGGGAATGGTTTGACCGAAGTTACTTGGATAAGTCGGAAAGATTACAATTTTGTGATGATTCTTTTCCGAGGAACCCGGGCAGACGCCTGCTTTTGGTAAGCCGACGATTGGGCTGGGACCTAGCCGATGAATTAAAAGCACGCTTTTGCATCCTGCTCAGTCTCCGCCCGACCCGGGAGGAATGGAGCCAAAGGTAATCAATCCGGAAAAGGGAAGAGGGTTTAAAATTTGCTGGTCTGGAGGAGTGAGAGATGAGCGGCATCCGGGCCTTCGTTGACATATTTCTTTTCGATGTGATTGACCACCCGGTCCTCGGGCCAGAAGGTCCAACCGGCGGGGGAGCAGTTGATGCTGTTATTCAATAAGCGGATCGAATTCCAAGTGCATGCTATTTTCCAGCATCTGCGTTTGGCAAGGTATCGAGCATAGCCAGGTAGATCGATGATGTTGAGTCGCCAGGCATGGGCCCGAAATCCGATGTCGTCACACTCCACATCAAAGAGTACGGTAAAGGCGATAAACCGTTCCCGGTAGATGACCATTTTTTCCTCGAGGTTTTCGAGGTAGGGGAAGAGGGCTTCGCGTTTTATAGCTGCTAATTCTTGATCATTTGGATCAAAGTAAGCGAGGGGATTGAAGTAGTGAGGGTGGGAGTTTTTGTAGGCTTGAGACAGATCAGGAAGAGAGAGCATAGGCTAATTTTTGTTTGAAGGATTTTTGAACGGCCTTCTATTATACATAGCTGTCAACCCCCTTGATTTTAGGGGCTGGATCCGGATTCTGACGGGGTAATGAAAAAAAGTAGATGAATTTTTTGATTTTTAAAAATAGTGCGCTATGTTCTTGGTTCCCCTGTTTCGCGTGGTGGTGAAATTTCTTTGTTTAGGAGCAATTTCCTTCGCTTGACAATAAGTAAGTACTTACTTACTAAAATATTTTATACAGTAATAATGAACCAGAAAGGAAAGAGAAGAAATGGAAGAAGCAAGTAAGGGTAAAGGGATGTTTAAGGCCTACCAGGTGGCCCAGGAAATGATCCGTGATCGATTGGAAGATCAAAATAAGAAGGCAGCGAAGGAATTGGATAATATTCAGGAGAATGAAGTGATTGTGGCGAGGGGTTGCTATGACTTTATTGAACGGGTTTTTGAAAAAATGGAAATGCCCCACAAGGTAGTGGATCCTTCTGCTTTTGATGCATTTGGTCCATCTCCGGAACAGATCGTATTTTTAAATTGTCCGGGTAAGGTACCCGGAGACGGGGTGCAGAATCTGGTGAATTTTGTGGAGCAGGGTGGTTTTCTTTTTACCACCGACTGGGCCTTGAAGCATGTGATTGAACCGGGATTCCCGGGAACGATCCGGTACAACGGGAAAGCCACGGGAGATGAAGTGGTGCGGGTGGAAATTGATGCCAAGGAGGATCCTTTTTTGCAGTCGCTTATTTCGGAGGAGGATGATCCACAGTGGTGGCTCGAGGGTTCGAGTTATCCGATTGAAATTCTGGAAAAAGACCGGGTGGAAGTTTTGGTACAATCAAGGGAGGTGAAGGATAAATACGGGGAAAGCCCGGTCTTTACCAGTTTTGATTACGGGAAGGGAAAGGTGTACCACATGATTTCCCACTTTTATCTGCA
>DBVA01000164.1:2026-4947 GCA_002308735.1 Opitutia bacterium UBA1276
AGGCGAGAAAAGTACCGGAGGCTGGGTGTGGAAAGCTCATCGCTCGGAGAGGTGGAGAGTGCATATTCCAGTTCTGCCTTGATGGGCTCGGTATTGTATGAGAAATCTGTGAGACTCAAAGAAACAAGAAACGACGAATTATAATGGGAAAACCGGATGGAAATGCATTGAACCGTGGAGCAAGGACCTATTTGGCCCATGCGGTGAAAGCGGCTACCCATCCGGTCCGTCGCGAAATTCTCAAGAGTCTCAAGAAAGGCCCTCAAAGTACGGTCGATCTGGAACAGGAATTACAGGAGTCCCGTTATAATCTTTACCATCACCTCGAGGTTTTGTCCTCTGCAGGTCTGGTCAAGGAGAATGCGTCCAAGAGCGGTGGCAAGACCCGCCACTTTAGCTTGAAAGAGCCAAAGAGGCCAGAACTTGCCGTCCTTCTTTTCGATGAGAGTGAACTCAAGCAAGATCCCAAGGGGCGGGATCGCCTATTGGATGCGATTGAGGAACTTGAGGGGAAATCCATTCCTCATCGGGATAAGGTGGTTTCAGCTGAGATCCAGCTGAGGTATCCCTGGTCGAAGTAATTCTACCCTAGGATTGATACGGGATTTTCCCGGATCCGGAAAGTGCTCCCGAGCATTCCGAATTTTGAGAACAAAAGCTTGAACTTCTTCAAAAGAGGACGGGGTTCGTGGCGAAAAATTTAAATCAAAATAAAAAACAACATAGAAAAGGAAAACGACATAAATGAGTATGTTTACTACAAAGTTAGATTATAATAATGTATTGGCGAACCAGAGAAATGAGGTTCATTTGGTTACCCGGATCAAAGCCCCGGTCTTAGAAACTGAAGACCGAAAACCGGTGGCATTTACCATTTGCCTCGACCGGAGCGCATCGATGGGATCGGGGACAAAATTTGGTTATGCCCTGAAGGCATGTGAGGGTGTGATTCGGAACCTGCGACCCGATGATCTCTTTTCCCTGGTTACTTTTGAGAGCGAAGTGGAAGTGGTGATTCCCCTCGGTAAGGTGGAGGAAAAGGAAAGGGTTTGTCAGCTGATCCGGGAACTAAGAACCCGCCGGAGTACCAACCTCAGCAGTGGATGGGAAGAAGCAAAAAATCAATTGCTTCAAACCGAATCCGGAATGTTGAAGAGAATGCTGCTGTTGTCCGATGGGATGGCGAATGAAGGCATCACTGATCACCGGGACTTGATCACCCTGGTTGGGGATGGCATGCGCGATTATGGAATCCGGACCTCATGTCTTGGATTCGGGGATGATTATGAAGAAGACCTGCTTTCAGATATGGCGACTCATTCGACGGGTAACTTTTACGATGTTGATACCGAAGAAAAACTCCCAGCTGTATTTGCAGCTGAACTGGATGGTGCCCTGCGGATCTCGATCGAGAATCTTCGAATGCGGATCAAGGCGGAGGAACTGTGCGAGTCGTGGGATGATTATGGAAGTATGAGAAAAACCAGACTGGGAGATGGCAGAACGGAATTTCTCATTGGAGATCTGGTCTCTCAGGAGGTTCGCTCCTGTGCTTTCGCACTGATGGTAGGATCCAGGGAAACGGGATACAGCGGAAACCTGGTATCCTTGGAATTCATCTATGATCAAGTACTGGAAGGGGGGGTAGTTCCCACTTCCGAATCGCGGGTGATACCCATATCTTTTGTCGATAATCAAAATGATGTGGTTGTGGATGACTCGATTTTGGGCGTGGTTACCACCCAGCGGACTTCCCGCATGATTCGGCAGGCGATTGAAAAGATTGATCAGGGTGAGGAAGATGAGGCCATTTATTTTCTTAGGCGTGAATTGAGTATTCTGGAAAATATGGGCAAGCCGGAATTAACCGATGACTCGGCTAATTTGCTGCGTTCCACCATTGAAAAAATTGAAATGGGATGGAGACGAAGCCGCGGGCGAAAGTATGCTCAATATGGGGTTCGGTCCTATTCCAAAATGAGCTCCACTGAGCTTTGGTGTCAGGAAGAAGCAAGCAGCCCAAGCTTTAAATCTATCACGGATGATGAGCTATGATGTTTGGTAGGTTTGGAAATAATGTTCACAAGTCTAAGTTTCCCCAAATGCACCTGCCCCTGGATGGGGCGGGGGCACCCACTTTTTCATGGCAGCCCAAGAAGTTGAAAATCAAAGTTAAGGGAACGAAACATTATCCGGTTTTCTACTTCAATCAGGACGGTAGCCGTTTTCACCGTCATGAGAATTCATTTCATGTGATGCATGGAATATCGAAAAGTTGGCATCCGAATGGGGCAATCTCCTCCATTGTAGAAAATAAAAACGGACGCCGACATGGACAACAAATTCACTGGTATCCGGATGGTAGCCTAAAGCGGATCTGGAACTGGCACTATGGACAATTTCATGGACGCTGGATGGAATGGTTCGAAAATGGGGTCACTTCCTTTCAGGGTCACTATCGAGATGGGATGAAACATGGAAAATGGTCGGAATGGTATGAGAATGGAAGGATGCGAGTAGCTGGAGAATTTCTCGATAATTATATGTTGGAACTAAGGGTATGGAAACCAGATGGAGGCATTTGTCCGGACTCGGGAGTGAGTGCGGGGTTTGGATGTTGGGTTCACTACAATGACCAGGGAGAACCCGTCAGCCGAACTGAAATTTCCAATGGTGAGGTTGTCTATGATATCGAGGAGGAGGAGTTCTAAATCAATCATTGGATCCCTGGTAATTATTAAGGATATAATTTAGGTAAAAAAAAAGTTGGGTTAAGATGGAAAAAAGCTACTATTATAAGGTATGAACCTAACACCTTCTGGCCTGAGTAATCGTCGAAACTTCTTGAAAGGAGCGGGGCTATGCCTAGCCATTCCCTTTATGGAGAGTGGGGCTTCGAAAGCTTTTGCCGCGATTGAGCC
>DBVA01000165.1:0-6645 GCA_002308735.1 Opitutia bacterium UBA1276
TTTAAGGCGCCAACTGCAAAAATCTCTCGATCTGTTGCCCTGTGAGTTAATTCGATTCTTACTCCCGTACCTGCAAACATCACCGTATGCTCCCCAACGACATCCCCACCTCTTAAAGCGTGAGATCCAATTTCACTTTCTTGGCGCTCTCCAACCATTCCACTTCTACCATGACTAATATCCTTCTGGGAGAGCTTCCTTGATTCCTTGATGATCTCAAGCAGACGCTCTGCCGTTCCGCTTGGAGCATCTTTTTTAAACTTATGATGCATTTCTATAATTTCTGGGTCAAATCCACTTTCACGGTCTAAGACTTTTGAAATCTGCTCCGTCAAAAAAAATAATAAATTTACCCCTGTTGAGAAATTACCGGCCCAGACAATTGGAATTTCTTTGGCAATCTGCAAAATTTGGTCCCGGTCAGAATTTTCGTGGCCTGTGGTGCCAATCACAACAGGCTTTTTAAATTCACCGCACAACTTGACCAAGGGTAGAGTTGCATCTCTTAAAGAAAAATCAATGGTGACATCACATTGACCAATCTTTTCTTTAGGGTCATCGCCTAAGTCGACCGGAAAAGAGATTTCACAGCCATGATCAACAGCTATTTTTGAAATAGCTTGCCCCATTCTTCCCCGGGACCCGCTCAATAATATTTTTTTAAGATTGCTCATAGAAAATTAACATTTGCTGACATTTCCTCAAGAAGTAGAAAATTTGCAGGGGAGGGTGGACTCAAAGGAAGCCTAACTTCTGGGGATGAAATGAGTCCTTTTAGATGCATTAGATTTTTAACAGGAACTGGATTGGGTTCGCAAAAGAGATCGGTAAAGAACTTGTAATACTCAAGGTGCAATTTCCGAGCTTCTTCCAATTTTGCTTCCGCTGCTAATGCAACTAGTTGAGAAACAATACCAGGCATGATGTTGGATGCGACACTGATCACACCTTTTGCCCCGCAAGCCATAAAAGGCAAAGTTAATCCATCATCTCCAGAAAGAACCACAAAATCATCATCCAATGCACAAACTGTCTCTGAAACTTTGGTTGATTTCCCGCCCGCCTCTTTTAGTGAGCAAATATTGGGATAATTTTCCCTCAGTTCCAACACAGTGGAGGTAGATATCTCGATACCGCATCTTGAGGGAATTGAATATAGGACAATGGGTTTCTCCGTTACCTCAGCCAAAGCTGAAAAGTGGGCGACTAATCCTGCTTGGCTTGGTTTATTGTAATAAGGTGCAACCAATAAAAAAGCGTCCGCACCCAAGCTATCCGCTTTTTTAGTCAGATTAATCGCCTCAATCGTTGAATTTGCACCTGTCCCAGCAATAATAGGAACTTTCCCCGCTGCATGATTAACCGTTTCTTGAATAACCTGCAGGTGCTCTTTTTCAGTAAGGGTAGGGGATTCACCAGTAGTGCCACAAGGAACAATACCAGAGACCCCGCCTACCAACTGCCGATCAATAAGTTTTGATAGATCAGCAAAGTTAACCTGTCCATCTTGCATGGGTGTAATGAGCGCAGTGTGCGTTCCGTGAAGTAGATTCTTGTCCATTTTAAATAAATATGTGAGAAAAGTATTCTCACTTGTAATTTCACCTTCTCTTTTCAGCGGGAAAATTTCAGTGGTCAACTTTTTAATGGTGGAAACTCACAGGATTCGAAACTTTTGTATCATAGCGCATGTCGATCATGGCAAGACAACTTTGTCCGATCGACTGTTAGAGCGTACCCAAACGGTGGTCAAAAGAGAGATGAAAGAACAACTTCTCGATTCGATGGATCTGGAGAGGGAACGGGGCATCACGATTAAGTGTCATCCAGTTTCGATGAATTTCCGACATCATGATGGACAAGAGTATTTATTCAACTTGATCGATACACCCGGTCATGTTGATTTCTCTTATGAAGTTTCAAGAAGTTTAGCAGCTTGTGAGGGAGCGTTACTTCTTATTGACGCCTCCCAAGGAGTCGAGGCCCAGACTCTGGCCAATGCCCAACTTGCGGAATCTCAAGGGTTGGAGATCATTCCAGTAATTAATAAGGTTGATCTACCCAGTGCTGATGTTGAGCGGGTTTCGAAGCAAATCGAAGATATTCTTGCGATTCCTGCGGAAGAAGCAATTCATGCCAGTGGAAAATCTGGTATTGGAGTAGATGAAATTTTAAAAGCTGTAGTTTCCCGATTGCCGGCTCCAAAGTGGACCAAACACCCCAAACCACGTGCTCTGGTTTTTGATAGTCAGTATGATTCCTTCAAGGGAGTAATTTGCTATGTCCGGGTCTTTTCAGGAACATTTTCTAAAAATGGAAACCTCCTTTTAATGAGCGATGGAAGAAAGACTCAAATCAAGGAAATCGGAAAATTCTGCCCTCAACCCGTTCCTCTAGGTTCTCTTGGGGAAGGAGAGGTGGGCTATGTTGTTACTGGAATAAGAGATGTTGCAGAGATAAAGATTGGCGACACCTTGACCCTGGTTGAAAACGAATCCAAGGAGATGCTGCCAGGATATAAAGAGGTAAGACCCATGGTTTTTAGTGGGCTTTATCCTTTGGACACGACCGATTACGAAAAACTAAAGAAAAGTGTTGGTAAATTGAGATTGAATGACGCAGCGTTCACTTTTCAATCTGAAACCTCAGTAGCTTTAGGCTTTGGTTTTCGTTGTGGTTTTCTGGGATTACTCCACATGGAAATTATTCAAGAACGATTACGGAGAGAATACGACTTGGATCTTATATCGACTTATCCAAGCGTAGTCTACCGAGTCCACCTGACTACTGGTGTCACCCATGAAGTAGATAACCCCCTGGATTTACCTGATACTACTGAAATCCTAAAGATTGAAGAACCAACAATCTTGGCAAGAATCCATGCTCCCAACCATTGTATCGGGGACTTACTTGCCCTCGTTACCGAGAAGAGAGGTAATTGTAGTAATACCGAAACGATTGACGAAACAAGAGTTGTGCTGACCTGCCACTTACCTTTGAATGAAATTTTGGTCGATTTTAATGATCGCCTTAAAAGTGTTACCCATGGCTACGGATCGATGGATTATGACATGGACGAATATGTAGAGTCAGCACTGGTAAGAATGGAAATTCTTGTAAATGCAGAGCCTGTGGACGCTTTTTCAACTATTGTACACAGAGAAAAGGCAGAAACCAGAGGTAGGGTACTCTGCTCAAAACTGAAAGAAATTCTCCCGAGGCAACTTTTTAAAATCGCTTTACAAGCAGCAGTTGGGGGTAAAGTCATTGCTCGGGAGACAATCAGTGCCATGCGAAAAGATGTAACTGCAAAATGCTACGGAGGAGATATAAGCAGAAAAAGAAAGCTTCTCGATAAGCAGAAAGAAGGAAAAAAACGGATGAAGCAAATAGGAAGCGTCAACATTCCCCAAGAAGCCTTTGTTCAAATCTTGAAGAGCTCATCGTAATTTTAAAATGAACCATAAAAAAGCCACCCGCTTGCAGCGTAAAGGTGCAAAAGAAATTCTCCGCTTAGGAGAAAAAGCCTTGTCTTACAGAAAAGATTTACTTTCTCAAGATGAAGCTGAAGAATTAAACAGTTCAAACCTGGCTTTGGCCAAGGTCCTAAAGACAAAACCAATTTTATTTGAGGAACTTGATACCAGTGCCAAACGCGTCGATCAAGCATTGCAAAAATCTGGGGGTTTATATTACCACAAAAAAGCATGGGTAGAAAATATAGAGATGCTCCTTGTTGCTGCGATTGTTGTGATCGGGATCAGAAGCTTCTTTGTACAACCCTTTATCATTCCGACAAATTCAATGTTTCCCTCTTTTTTTGGGATGCAACCCAAACTTTATGAAGAAGGGGAATCGGTTCCTACTTTAATTGAAAGAGGAATCGATAAAATCTTTTTAGGTGCTTCTCACTATCAAGTTGTATCTGAAAGTGAAGGACCGTTATACTTAAAGTTGCACAATGGAGCTCCATTCAAGTTCGTGAAAGGTGGTTTTCCAAATGGAAGGTTCTTTATTTTCCCGACCACGCTCAGGGAATATACTTTTGAAATTGGGGGTAAAGACCACAAGCTTTCAGTTCCTGCTGAATTTGATTTGGATGAATTAATGGCTACTAAATTCGGAGGGACAGATGATTTAAGAGATTTGAGAATTATTGTTGACCAAGACGAGAATTTTTCGGGAAGAGAGCGTTTAAAATTATCTGAAAGGGTTGTCGGAAAAGGCGAGGTAGCGATCGCGTTCGACATTCTTTTGGGAGATGCGCTTTTTGTGGACCGAATGAGTTACAACTTCATTACTCCTAAAGCTGGTGATCCTGCAGTATTTCGTACTGGGTCTATTGATGAATTTAATCGAAAGCTAAACTTGCTTGTACGTGGCATTGGTGAGGATAAATATTATATTAAGAGACTGGTCGGAGAACCTGGAGATTATTTGGAAATGAGAGTGCCCGAAAGTATTATCACCAATGGAACAGATGTAAGAAAAGGTGTACCAGGAATACTATACAGAAATGGAGAACCGATTCAGGGAAACATAGCATTCCGAGAAAATAATAACAGGACAGATGATTTAGCTTCTAATCCAAATGCAAAGAATGTCTCAGGTTATCCAGGTTATCGCACCGACGGCTTACTCTCCAATCGAAAGATCTTAAAGATTCCTGACAAAAATAGTCCCGGTAACCCAACGGGAAAAAAAGCTTTCTTTGCCATGGGTGATAATTCGACTAACAGCCTCGACGGGAGATCTTGGGGATTTGTCCCAGAAAACGAAATCATTGGTAGAGCTTTATTTGTATATTATCCCTTCACCAAACGCTGGGGACTATCAGATTAATTCGCACAATATACATTATGTCTAATTAATTTATGGAAATCTCCTGGCTTCCAAATCGTGCTGCAGGTTCCTTGATGCATCTAAGTTCCCTACCTTCGGATACGGGTATTGGTAATTTAGGACAAAGTGCATATGCGTTCATTGAGTTTTTAAAAAAAGCAGGGATATCCTATTGGCAGATGTGTCCAGTTGGACCTACAGGATATGGTGATTCACCATACCAAGTATTTTGCTCCTCAGCCGGAAATCCATATTTCATTGATTGGAAGCCTCTTGTCGAAAATGGTCTTGTAGAGGATTATGAGCTCGAACCTCTTAGGCAACTTTCTACAACAGAAACTGATTTTGGAGGATTATATAGAGAATTTTTTAAGCTAGCTAGGATAACGAGCGAGAGATTTCGAAAGGATTTTAATATTTTAGAAGAACTTTACGGAGAATTCACTGAATTCATTACAAAACATAAACAATGGCTGGATGCGCATTGTATGTTTCATAGTTTAAAGGCAACTAATGATGAAAAACCTTGGTGGGATTGGGCAACCGACTGCCTTGAGGATATTGAAGTGCTTAAAACAAGCAGTGAATATTTCTTTCATCAATTCATTCAATATGTCTTTCGTGGACAATGGAAACTACTTAAAAACTTTGCCGAAAAAAAGGATATCAAATTAATTGGAGATTTACCTATATACTGTGCCCCAGACTCTTCAGATGTTTGGGCCTCCCCTGAATTGTTTGAAATTAACCTCAAGAAATTAACTTTTGAAAGAGTTGCCGGAGTTCCCCCTGACTATTTCAACACCGATGGGCAATATTGGGGAAATCCACTTTACAAATGGGAGGTTCACGCAGACAATAATTTTACATGGTGGATGCATAGATTGGAGAACCAACTCGAACTATTTGATGTTATTCGAATAGATCACTTTAGAGGATTTAACGACTACTGGAGTATTTCTGCAGAGAGTAAAAATGCTCAATGCGGTTACTGGATGAAAGGTCCCGGTATTAAGTTCTGGGAAATTACAAAAGAAAAGTTCCCCACCCTTCCTTTCTTAGCAGAAGATTTAGGGCTTATATCTGAAGATGTACATCAACTTAGAAAGAATGCATCTTTGCCTGGCATGGCTGTCTTACAATTTGCCTTTGATGGAGACCCTGAGAACTTATACTTACCCCACAACCTTAACAACTCGCTTGTATTGTATACCGGAACCCATGACAACGATACCTCGAATGGTTGGTACGCAAGCACAAGCCCGGAAATTCAAAATAATTTCCGTTCCTACCTTAATATTAGTGGTCAAGAAGCATCTTGGGAAATGCTTCGCTTTAGCTACCGTACCGTCTCTCCCCTTGTCATTATTCCAGTACAAGACTTTTTAGGTTTAGGCAGCGAAGCCAGGTTCAACCAACCTGGAATTTCACTGGGCAATTGGAAATGGCGATTGAGCAAAGAACAACTAGAGCATCTTCATTTGAATTGCTCTGCTTATTTATACGAACAAGCTAAGGTTTCCGGTCGCCTAACTAAAAATTCGCTAAAAGATTTAACTTAATGAAGGACTCAAAAGAAAAAAGTTCCGTGCAAGTTACCCGCTTGCTACCTTATTTCTTTTTACTCAAGCCCCTGTGGCTTCCTTTCACCGGTGCTCTTTTATGCGGAATCATCTATGGAATTTCAAGCGGTTTTGGCTTGCCTTACATGATTGATCAAGTCTTCCCAAAGATATTCCCTAATGAAGGTTCTGGCTCAGATCTAAGTTTCTTGGAGCTTGCATTATATGTGGGCTGGTTCCC
>DBVA01000165.1:7004-17105 GCA_002308735.1 Opitutia bacterium UBA1276
AATCTTTGCGGAATCAAGGTTCTTGAAAAGATTCGGGTTCAAGTCTTCACCAAGCTACAAAAACTCCCCCTTTCCTTCTTCCAAAAAAACCAAGAAGGTGACTTATTGAGTCGAGTAACAGCAGACACGGGACAGCTACAAGCTGCTGTCCTCAATGTCAGTAACGACTTGGTACGACAGCCGATAACATTCTTAGGGGCAATTTGTGCTTTAATAGTAATCTCTCTTCAAAACGAGGGCATGAGCTTTGTTTTGGTTTGCCTTGTTGTTATACCAGTTTGTGTTTTTCCCATTAGGAGAATTGGAGAGATTATCTTACGAAAGGCATTAGGAATGCAGGAAATGGCTGGGGGTATGACCGCTATCCTCAGCGAAAATCTTTCCGCTTCCAAGGAGATTAGAGCCTTTAATCTCGAGCAAAAAGAAATTGACCGCTTTCAGAATGCTTCAAGGGAATACCTCTGGGCAAGAATGAAAGTGATCAAATACTCACATTTGCTCACACCAATCATCGAAATCATAACTGCTGCAGGTATTTCTGTAGCGATCTTTCAAGCATCCAGAACTTCAGTTCGGCTCGATGCATTCATTCCAGTGATAATGGCTTTATATATGTCCTATGAGCCCATTAAAAAACTTGGATTAATCCAAAACCAAATTAAACAAGCACTCGCATCCCTTCAGCGAATTGATGATATTTTGGACGCAGATGAAACCATCAAAGATCCCAACAATCCAATTACAACCCCCATCTCCGGAAACATTGAATTCAAAGATGTATGCTACTTTTATGACAACAGTAACGCCAAAAATGAGCCCGCAATACATAACCTAAACCTTTCCATAAAAGCAGGAGAAATCATTGCCTTGGTTGGTCCGAGTGGTGCTGGTAAAACAACTCTTGCAGGCTTACTTCCCCGTTTTTTTGACCCAAGTTCTGGACGGATCAAATTAGATGGGGTAAACCTTACAGATTACAGCTTGAAACACTTAAGGGAATCGGTGGCATTAGTTCCTCAGAAACCTTTTCTCTTTAATCTCAGCGTGCTTGAGAATATCGAGTTAGGTCACTCAGCTTATTCAAATAAAACGGTGACCGAATCCGTAAGTCTTGCAAATGCATCCGAGTTTATCGACCTTTTGCCAGAAAAACTTGATCAAAACCTTGGAGAAAATGGAAACCGTCTATCTGGAGGGCAAATCCAACGACTCGCGATGGCGAGGGCATTTTACAAAAATTCTCCTATTTTGATTTTGGATGAAGCCACATCCGCACTAGACTCTCAAAACGAAGAAAGAATTCATGATTCCATGAAAAAATTAATGAAAGGCAAAACCACCTTCCTCATCGCCCATCGATTTAGTTCAATCAAACTCGCAACTCGCATCCTTGTCCTTAATTCCGGTAAGGTGATTGCTGACGGGTCTCATGATCATGTCTATTCCACTTGTGATTTGTATAAAAGCTTATATGACCGCCAAAGTATAGTTTGATACTTAGCCCTTTGACTTTAACAAAGTCAGAATTTGGAGTCCATCACTTGGGGGCCCATCAGGGAAATGGCTCGTGGGTTTTAGGTGCATGGGAATAATCGAAGTCAGAAAAGCTAAAAGATTTGAACATAAAAAGCCAACAGCAGTGACCTCAACCCAAACCATGGGAGAAAATCTTTGTAGGAAAAAAAAGAGAATGGAAATGATCAAAAAAGAAAGGAAGGGGCCACCGGAAAGAACAAAAAGCTGATCCCTTTTGGATAATTTTTCATCATCAACATAAACAGAACCTGTGGATGAACCTCTCATGGAAAGCCTAAACTCTACCCGAGACCCAATTTTAAAAAGACAGAATTTCCCCTCCCCTATTTGAAAGGTAATCGGTTCGGAGGAAAAAAAATACATAGGGATCAAGTGGCCAAATTCATGAACAAAAGTCGATAAAGGTCTAGTAACAAACATCAGGATCCAACATAGTAAGATCCATGGTAAGCCATCCAAACTAAGATAATTAATATTGCTTGCTAGATAACACATAATTTTCAATTGATCTTGAATACCATAGGTTCATGCGCAATGGATAAATAATAATTTTTTTATGTTTCGATACCTTTCTAAAAAATTTTTTGAAAAGAAACCCAAAGTTCGTGTACCACATACCAAAGGCTTAGCTCTGACTGATATAAATATATATGGTGAAGAATCAGAGTCCAGGCAATGGATTGGTGTTGATCTTGATGGAACTCTTGCTTTTGCAGACCCTTGGCAGGGTTTTGAGCACATTGGCAAGCCTGTTCCCACCATGCTTAAAAGAGTAAATGTATGGATAGAGATGGGGTACCGGGTGAAAATTGTAACCGCGCGTGCACAGAACCCTGAGGAGGCTATTCCACCAATTAAAAAATGGTTAGAAAAACATGGTCTGCCCCAATTAGAAATCACTAATTGTAAAGATATGGATATGATCGAGTTGTGGGATGATCGATGCGTCCAAGTTGTTCCAAATACTGGAAATCCAATCGGTCCTAACCCCGAGCCTTACCGAAGAACTTAAGGGCATATTGCACGGTTATAATAGAGACCTTACAGGTTCTAAAAGATAGATTATTTATTTGGACTAGATTCAGGATTTACCCCCTACCCTTGTATCTTCGAATTGAAGTCCTAAATTTCCGAGTTGTTGATGTTTTTTACCCTTCTCCCCCCAATTGGTTCATCAGAATTCCTTCACAAGACCCTTAGGTATAAAAAAGAGAAGAACTCGATTTCGTCTTTGTCCCAACCACAGGTTTTCCTCATGCAATTTGCCACCTCTTAATTCTATAATTTACCTCGTCCATTTTGGATCTTGCAGAAAATAAAACGAAATTTCAAAAAAAAATCGTTTTGAAAAAAGGCTTCATTTGAGCTATCTGTGGATTATAAATCACTGCATAATATTTATAAATTTATTGCCCATGTCTAGATTTTGCTGAAAAAATGATAGGTAAATGAATTGGTGGGGGAAATTGATTGGTACAGGCGTAGGCTTACTTGGAGGGCCAGTTGGTGCATTAGCTGGTGCAGCAATCGGTCATTTATATGACGGTAATGATCGGACTCCTCTAGATGAACAGAAAGCAAGAATTTTATACTTTGCTTACTTCTTTTCATGTGCCGGTAAGATTGCCAAGGCAGATGGGGTAATTTCCGCCTCCGAGATTGAAGCTACTGAATCGATAATGGAACGTTTTCGGTTAAATGAAAAAAATCGTGTATTCGCAAAAAGTGTTTTTCGAAAAGCAAAAACAAGTAAACGACCCATAGGGGATGATTTTAAAGAGCTCGCAGAACTGATCCAGTACGACTCAACTGTAGCTCAATCTTTCTTGGGTGGACTCTTCGAAATTGTCCGATCCAATGGGAAAAAATTAAACAAAAAACAAGTTCAGTATTTGTTGATCGGAGAGCAAAGCTTGAAGATTCCTCCGGGTACGATCAAGACATGGATCGCTGGAGGTTATGCCCCGCCTTTAAGCGAACCAGGCAACAAAGCTGATGGGGAACCTACTCTTGCTAAATCTTTTAAAATTCTATCCATCCCTTCATCTTCGAATGAAAGTGAAATCAAAAAGGCATATCGTGAAAAAGTATCTCATTTTCATCCTGACAAGTTAGAAAGTAAGCAACTGCCAAAAGAGTTTATAGAATTTGCTAATTCTCAACTTGCTAAGATCAACCAAGCATATGACACCATCAAAAAAGCTAGAGAGAATTCGTAATTAATCCGTCTCTCATCTCAATAACCCGATTACATTTCATCGCCAACTCATTATTGTGAGTCACTAGTAAGATCGAAAGATTTTCATCGGTTGCCAATTTCGAAAGCAAATTAAAAACTTTATTTGAGTTTTCACTATCCAAATTTCCTGTAGGTTCGTCTGCGAGAACTATAGATGGCGAATTTACAATCGCCCGGGCAATAGCGACTCGTTGTTGCTCGCCACCTGAAAGCTTATTTGCAAATCGATGACTTTTATCGCCAAGACCTAATTTGGTTAATGATGCCTGTGCTTTTTTACGGGATTCAGGGATTGAATCACCGGCTTTCCTCAAAGGCAAAGCAACATTTTCCAAAGCGGATAGTTCTTTGATTAAAAAGTGAAATTGGAAAATAAAGCCAATCTCTTGATTGCGTAAAGTTGTTCTGGTTTTATCGTCGCAATCTGAGACTTCTTTTCCGCGAAGAAAAATATTTCCTTGGTCAGGCCGATCAAGCAAACCGAGTAAATAAAGTAATGTACTCTTCCCACACCCAGATGGCCCTACCACTGCTGTAATCTCTCCTGGTTTAATCTTCAGGGATACGCCACTCAAAACTTCAGTAGTATGCTCTCCCTCAACGAATGAATGTCTTAAATCCAAAGCTTCGAGTAAAGGTTTAGAGGGAATTTCAGATTCGAAACTGCTGGTCATCACAAGGTTTCTCTAATTATTTTGGCCGGTTCAATTTTCCCTGCCCTACGTGCAGGAATCCAGCTTGCAATCGATACAAAAATAGTGGCGATTAGAATGGCCCATGAATAATGGGCTATGTCCCAATTCACAACAAAGCTATCCGTGGAAAAAATGCCTCTTATGCGAAGAGGAATTTGAGAAATGGTAAAAGTAGCCAGTATCCCCAATAGGGTACCTGCAATAATACCAAAAAACAGGACAATGATACCCTGCCACAAGAAAACAGCAGAGGCATCTGAACCTGAAAAGCCCATAGATCTCAAAATGGCAATATCCCTAGTCTTCTCTATCACCATAATTGCAAAAACATTAAAAATTCCAAGTCCAGAGAGTAGAAGTATACTCGAAACGGTTATAGCTGATGAAACTCTTAATGCTTTAAAAACATCAAGCCAGACCTTTTCACGTTCCTGCCAGCTAACGACCCGATGGCCAAGGGTTTCCTGCATCTGGGCTGCTATTTGAGGGGCTACATTAGGGTTTTGGATGCCAACTTGAAAAATAGAACCCGAAAACCTTTCACCTTTAAATTCTCTTGCTTTTGCCAAATGAAGATAAATACGATTTTTGTCAATCTGACTAACTCCAGACTCAAACATACCTGCTACTCTAAGTTGTATATTACCAGTACCGCCCTTTAAAGTCACTCGATCACCTTGTCTTATCATCAACCTTTGAGCAATTCGACTTCCAATCAAAACAGACATTTTGTCGGATTCAAAACTTGAAAGATCTCCGATAATTATTTGATTTCCAAGATCTGAAACTGAAATGTGGTCGTTAATCCGAATTCCGTGGAAAGATATTGCATAGGATCTACTACCTCCATCTAAAATTGCATTACCTTCAAGAATTTCAGATATACCCGTAATTCCCTTGAATTGAGACAGGGCCTTGCGAAGTAAATGGGGCGTTTCAATACCTTCGGTGTAACGCGATTCCTCCCTCGATCGAAACGAAAAGCGGGTTTTTCCATCTTGATCGGTTCTGCTCACTGTTCCATCCATGTCTTGAAACCTGTCTGAAACCTTAATTGCTCCATTGGTACCAAGAATAGTACGTATAAAAAAAGCCTCAAAGCCTGAGGTTTGAGCTTGCGTGACCACAAAGAAAGCGATCCCGAAAGTGATACCAAGTAAGCTCATTGCCATGGCACGCCTCCGACCGAGAACATAGCGAAAAGCTAATTCAAGAGAGAGTCTATTCACAATTAATCGGGCACTACCCAAGGGGATAATCGTGGATTAACCCTCTGCTGATCGTAAAAGAGATGAGGGGTTTCAGAAATGACTTGATCTCCAACCTTTAAGCCCTCGATTATTTCAACTTTCTCCAAGTTCTTTGCCCCTACTTTCACTTTGACAATCTCAACTGAATTATTTTTCACCACAAGGACAGAATTGCCAAGCAATGCTTTTCGTGGAATGACGACTGTCTTTTCGATTTCATTTTTAATGATTTCAGCACGACCGGAGGCACCTACTGGAAGATCCATTTCAGTATCCAAATTCACAAAGATATTCCTTCTTCCGGTCGCAGGGTCAACGGTTCCTGCTAATCGATCAACCGTGCCTTCAAAAACTTCCTTCCCAAAGGCAAAAAGCGTTACTCCTGCCTTCTGCTTTTCGTGTAGACCAACGAAGTCTTCTTCATTTAAAGACACTTGTACCACTTTCTGGTTTGAAACTAATTTGCCCACAATATTCCCTCCAAAAACCATATCTCCTGGTTTAATTGAGGAGGAAACTAAAATGCCTGATATGGGACTGGTAATTTGCTTCTTTTCCAACTCTTTCATCAATCTTTCAATTTCAATTTCAAAAGATTTTGAGGTTTCGAAATTTGAAATTTTCTCAAATTCTAGATTTTTTTCTAGGTACTCTAAGTTTTTCTCTTTTTTTTCAAATT
The DNA here is from genome assembly GCA_002308735.1 of Opitutia bacterium UBA1276. Lineage (GTDB taxonomy): Bacteria > Verrucomicrobiota > Verrucomicrobiia > Opitutales > Seribacteraceae > Seribacter. The sequence continues at coordinate 13,404 of DBVA01000165.1, forward strand.
CTAGATTCGCAATACCGTTCTCTTTGTGAATGGCTGAATGAGCGGCAAACTCCTTCTCTTCAATTTTAAGTTGAGAGGCTAGGTTTGAACCAAGTTTAATTCTTTTAAGGTGAGAATCCTGACGAAGAAGAACCTGTCTCAAGCTTCGATTTAAATCATTAGAATCAAGTTCGAATAAAATTTGACCTTCCTTTACTTCAACTGGTTTTCCATAGGGCAATAAAATAGACTTCAGCACTCGTCCTTGCGTTTCGGATCGAAGATCAAATGTCTTTTCTGCCAAGATGCGGACGTTACCGGTTACAGAATCCCTAATACTCCCTTCCCGTGCCTTCACCACCGTTGCTTCATGATTAAATCCGTTGAAAACAAGGGACAACATGATTAGCCCTACAAGTAGGCAAATACCCAATATGAATTTCTTAGAAATTTTCATTTTAAATTATTCGTATTTCATCAAGATCTTTTCTTCATAACGGTTCCTGATCTTGATATAATCGCATATAGATTCAAGACGCTTGACTTTGGCATGATCAAGTGAGATCCGAGCCTCCATCAACTGGCTTAAGGTAATACGATCCGATTCAAGTTCAACTTCACTAATTCTAAATCGGTCTTGAGCAACCTGAACAAGTTCCCGAGTCATTCTCACTCTTTTTGCCAATGATTCCATTTGCATTCTCATCCCATCTATCTCTTGGCGATAGGACCTTGTTTCTCTTTCTAAGTTAATCTCGAGTCTACGTTTGTTTGCGAAAGCTCTAAGCTTTTCTGCTTTACTCTTCGAGCTATCCCAAAGTGCCCAATTGAGCTCCACCCCGACAAGAATATTATTTCTCAAAATACTATCTTCATTACTAGCAAGAGGAACTTGATCTTGGAAAACACCCCCGACTAAATTTACTTTGGGCTTCAATCCACTTTGGGCTATTTCGACTCTTTTTTTCTCTACTTCAATCTCTTTTCTAATTTTTTCCATATTGAAAGACGATGCGGATGCTAGAAGCCTTGGAGCTGAAGAATTAAATTCAAATCTTTCATTTAAAGTTTCAAAGGAAGAATTTTGATCAAAGAAAGATAACTCTTGATCCCAACCCGTCAGTGCCCTAAACCTGAATAACGCAAGTGTCAGAGAGCGATTTAAATCCTCCAGTCCAATTTGACGTTCCAACAAAATAGTATTGGCATGATTTACTTGAAGTTCGTTTGCTAAACCAAGTTCCTTTTTTTTCGCTACCTTACTAAGACCGTCCTCTGCTATCTCGAGGGTATCCATGTTCAATTGTAATTGGTCCTTAAGCACCACCAAATCAAGATAGGAATCTCGAGTGATAGATTTAAGTTCAGAAAGTAAGAATTTGTAATTATTAGTTGAGATAGACTGTTGAAACCTTGCAATCTCACTTTCTGCCTTTAAAGCACCCCAGTGATAAAGAGGCTTTCTGACAAAAGCTGAGCCAAAAAATCGATATCGTTGGAAAAATGACTGATCCGGTCTATCTTCATAGATCGACTGCCCCTGCAGATTAAGAATTAATTTCATACCCCGAGCAGAATCCGCCAATAGTACCCCTGCCAACTTTTCATTAAGCCGTTCCCTCTCCTCATCTACTAAGGGTGCATTGGCTTCAAGTTCAGATAGGATTTGCTCTAATTCCTCGAAATGAGCTTCTGGCGATTGCTCGACGGGTACCGCACCATAGGAAAGTAAGAATCCTGGCACCCAAAAGGACAGATTCAAAAGTAGAATTGTGCGGCTCATTGACTAGCAATGATAGGAACAGAGCATAAATAGCTCAATCAGAAAGAACTATGAAAACCCTAGTTGGCGAATACGGCTGGAAACATCTCAACCAGTTCATCACCTGTCCATTGTTCTTGTTTTGCACTGGTGTCTTGCCTAAATTGGGCAACTTCATCAGTGCTTATCTCAGTAGAGTTATTTCCCCAAGCTTGTCTAACATATGTGGTTACATTTGCAATTTCCCGATCAGTAATAGGTACCGCTGCCATATTTACTGCAGCAGATGTACCGTAGACTTCTCCTTTTACTACAATCTCACCCTTGAGACCATTTAAAATTATATAAGAAATTAATGCTGGATCAGATGTTGCCCATTTAGAGCCATCCAGGGGTGGGTATTGACCTGGAATCCCTAATCCGCTCGCTTGATGGCAGGACGCACAACGAAGGGCAAATATTTTTTCACCCGACTCAAATTTCCTCTCGATTCGAAGAGCCTCTTTTTCTTCATCCGTAAGTTCTACAACATCAGTAGGTGGATGTAACTGAAATTGATTCGTAGAGTGAGCGAGTTGAATCGAACAAACAAAAATCAAGCAGCCAAAAACAAATACAAAGATAAGCGGTGCAGAAAGAAATCCTTGGGTTGGTGGATGCTTTTCAACATTGAGCTTTGAATGAACCTGTACCAGTTCTTCGTCCGTCAAACTTTCTTTTGTCTCAAATTTGTCAATCTCTTCTGTCATTAAATTAATTATTATGATTATCTAGCTCTGCAGCTGTCCACATCGAGGTAAGTTCGCGATCTTTTTCTGAATCACGCACCGCTTTGACCTCTTCTGGTGAGATTGAGGAAACTGAATTCCCCCATTCATTTCGAATGTATGTAAGCACATCTGCAATTTGCTGGTCATCCAGAGGGGAAGCTAAAGGCTGGCCAAAACCTTGCATGACACCGACATATTTTTCTCCATTAACAGCAATTTCTCCCTGTAGACCATGAATTGAAATCTTGATAAGTCTATCCTTATCACCAAGTACCCAATCGGAGCCAGCTAGGGGTGGAAATGCTCCAGGTAGCCCTTGACCGTTTGGTTGGTGACAAGCAACGCACATCCCACCGCCAGGTGATGCTTTCGAGTAAATTTCTTTACCTGATGTAATTTGTTGACTTAGCCATGTAGGTAAAGCAGAGCTTTCTAGATCCATTCCATTGGTTGCTAAATCTGAATCAGAGGTAGAAAGGTCTTCTAAATCAATGGCTTCAGGCTCTTCAATGAAAGCCATTTCAGGGAGTTCATAATCTTGTTTTAGAGACTGAAGATAGGCAACGATACGGGTTGCCCTTGAAGAGGGAGCTAAAAACCGAGACGAATTATTTTCTTCATCGAACAACTCAATGGTGTGATCGGAGGAGAATTCTTGCTGTTCATAAAGGAAAGGACTTGGAGGACAAACAGATTCAGGCACAACTGCTTGTGGTTCGAATAAATGCTTATGCAACCATTCAGTATCAAGTATACGAGTGCCCAAATTTGTTAAGTCCGGTCCAATTCGAGTGTTACCAAGCATAACATGTTTTTGGTAAATATAATCGCGAGCCATCGAAGGACGCTGTCCCCACCCACGTTCAACATCGAAGCCTGCTTCTACCATTCGAACTTGTTGTGTGTGGCAGGTACTACACCCAAGCGCCAAATACTCAGAAGAACCTAGCTCAGCCAAACCAGGCTGAGGCATTGGGAAAAGATCGGCATCCTCGGGGATTTCATTATCTTCATCAAGGGATTCTGAAATAGGAGTTAAATCGCCAAACTGAATACGAGCCCCCACTACAAAAGCAAGCCAAGCGACCGCCAACGTCAAAAATATCCCAGTAGTAAACTTCAATAAATTATTCATGAAGTTGCTCCCTTCTTGATTAAATTGAGTTTATAAAGGAGTTCAAAAGGGCTGGG
>DBVA01000165.1:17477-25592 GCA_002308735.1 Opitutia bacterium UBA1276
ACTATAAAAGCGAATTCAGTGATTAAAAAGTAAGGTTTGACAGAAGATATAACGGAGGAAGCCCAGTTCAGGGAAGGCTGTTGGGCAAGTACTCCATGCGTGAGTCCTCCAATCAAATAAGCTAGCAGAAGGATCAATACTCCAAAGGCCGAAGTCCAGAAGTGAAAAGATTTTGCCGACTTTGCAATCTCATTGCCAGTTATTCGAGGAAGCATATGGTAAACCATACCAAAAATAATCATGCTGAAAAATCCGTAGACTCGTTGATTAAAATGAAATTCGTTAATGATTGAAAACTGAGTAATTTTTGCGACGGCTGGGAGCGAAAATACAACCCCAATATAGCTAGAAATTGTATAGGAGAGCGTACCGAAAATGACAAACCTGAGAGGTAAGCTATTCCAGACTTTATTAATGTCCTGAAAGGCGGTAGCATGAAAATTCGTCGAAGCAACGGCAATGGGGAAAATCATTGCTATGCTCATAACTGTTCCAATTGCTGGAATCCACATGGGAACCGGACCACCTTCAAGGTGGTGAACCACCGACCATGGAGCAAGGGAGGCGATGCACCAAAAGCCGAAAACTGCTAAATAGTATTTATCAATGGGCCGACCAAGAATGGCTGGGATAATATAATATGCCGAGCCAAGTGCTACCGGAGTCAGCCACAACCAGATAACATTTTGCCCAAACCACATCGAAAGCACACTCTGTACTGTACCACGAGCAGCGTTTAACTCCAAACCATTCCAAGCGATTAAAAATAACATCGGAAACCACAGAAGGGAAGCTAGCAAAAACCACTGTGGTGCGATGGTATTTTTAATTCTTCTAGAGCGATGCACTACAATGATAAGGGTAGCGATTATTCCGTAAGAAAGAAAAAGTGCAGGCCAAACTTCAACCGGCATTTCCAGCATTTCATGAGGAGTCATATGGCCATCGAGAATGCCAAGAAGTCCAAAGGTAATCGCGAGATTCCAAATCGAACCTGCAAATAGAAGGAGGACTTTTCCTCTTGCCTCAGCTTGGGCCAAACGAGCTACGATCCACAAGGTTACCGCAAAAATTGAGTTTCCTCCCCAACCATATACGAAGGCATTAGCCTGAGCCAATTTGATCTTTCCATAGGTGAAAAGTTCGAATGAGGAAAGAAAAAATGGATCGGTCAATTTTGCAGATGCGATGTAGGCAAAAAAAGCTGCGGCAAGCAACCATAGCCCTGCCGAAGCTATAAAGAAACAAACAGCAAGTTTTAAAGATTTATCAATGACTTGTTCTGAGTTTTCCTTCACGATTCAAATCAATTGGTTTGGTTAACATCAGTACCATAATCGGTAAGAATTTTGACCATGGCGTCTTCAAGAGAAGAATTTTTTTCAGCATGGTAATTTAAAATATTCTGGTTATATTTTTCGTTTGATTTATGAAATTCCTCGATCAAGGCAGCCCGTTTCTCATCGGTCATTAAAGATGTGTCGGCGGGATCATCCGGTTGGATGAATTTTTGGATGAAAACAAAGCAGAGGGATACAATCACTACTATAAAAATGGTAAAAAAGATACCACAACCATCTGCTCTTTGTTCCTTGGGATCACTCATGATGATGAATGGAATCTAAAATCCTAGGATCTCGAATTGGAATAATTTCAGCCTCATTGGAAGTAAAGCTCTTGGCAACTGCCCAGAGGCAGAGGAAGCCGACCCCAACCAATGAGAATATTCCCCAAACTAAATGGCTACCAAGCACTGCCCTAGCCTCAAAACCGACAAAAGTTCCTGGAACGATCTCCCTACCTGGAATGATATTCCAATAAAGATCGAGAGCATGAAATACTAATATCCAACAAACGATAAAAACTAGTTTCGGAGGATCTATTTTGCTCCGATAAAAGAGTAAATATAAGAATGGAAAAAAGAAATGACCAAAAATAAGACCCATACTTACCCAAAACCAGCCCGATATTTCTCCCGTGTTCGGGTTAATTTCACGAATGGTGTACCAAAATGTTTCTTCTGGAATATTTGCACTGTAGATGAGAAAATACTGGGAAAAACTGATGTAGGCCCAAAAAACGGTAAAAGCGAGGGAAAGGCAGGCTAAGTCATATTGATGTGCCTGCTGATAAAGCCCTTTCAAAAACCCCTTAGATTTAAGAAATAGGCATGCAATTATGGTAACCGCAAGTGCAGCCCGAATCCCAGAGGCGAAAAACCATACGCCATACATGGTAGAAAACCACTGATACTCCAAACTCATAAATAAATCAAAAGCACCGAAGGTAAGCGCCAAAGCTGCCACAGGAATACCAGCTGCTGATATTTTAGTACCAAGAATTGTCCACGCAGGGTTACCATCAGTATCTTGCGAAAAAGAAACTTTTCTCAACCAGTAGCTGAGCCCACAGAAGACTGCAAAGTAGAATGCTAAACGCAGGCTGAAGAAGACCAGATTTAAATAGGCGGCTTTTTTCTGGTGTAAAACATCATCCTTAACTTGAATTTCAGAAGTCACTTCAATCGTGGAACTCTCGAGATTTACCCAGGACCAAAGAACACCAGAATTATCTCCACCAAATAAAGCAACCAGCAATAATGGTAAAAAGCACAATGCCAACCAGGGAAAAACTACAATTCCGTGTTCTTGCTGCCTTCTTACAACTGGCGTCCATTTGGAATTAAAAATCCTAAAAATCATAATCAGCATCAACAATCCAATTGCGATACTTAACCAAAAGGAACAGCCCCACAACCAACCTAGAAATGGAGCTTTATCGCCTGTAGTGACTCCGTAACCTAAGCCTAATAGACCGATACTAAGGCACAATATGGAGCCAGCTAAAAGCTTGCTAGAATAACCCGTTGGCAACTTAATGGAACTAAAACTATTTTTGCTCATGATCCACCTTCATCCTTAAGAGCAATGGTAGCATCGCTGACATAATTTTGTAATGCCCTAACATAAAGGACAATAGCCCATCTTTCTTTAAAGGTGAGCCTATCTTGCAAGCCAAGCATTATTCCGGAAGCTGAACCCATGCTGATGGCATGGAAAATTTGACCTTCCGTCCATCTACCAGCAGACTCGAGGTAAGTACCAGCATTCGAGGCATCGGAGAGGTTACGGGGGGCCACTCCAAATTTTGAAATAACACCCAGTCCATTCCCAAAATCACCATGACAAACCGCACAGTGAATGTCATATTTTTCTTTGCCAAGGCGTACGAGTGACATATCAATATTAATATCTGAAGGGATTACATCCACCCATTCACCATCTGCATCCTTACCAGTTCTAAACTCAACGGAATGAATGGTGGGAGAGACTGAAAATACATCGTTCATCTCCAGAGCGTTTCCTCGGAGTGCAGTTCCATCCACGGGAAGACGACTCGATTGCCTGTCACCAAAAAACTTATTTTGAGTCTGAGATTTGTACTTGGCTTGCCTGTCCATGTCTGGAAAAACTTCGAGTGGAGTATTTTCGGTCAAATCCCCCCGGAAACCAAGAATGGAAACCGCGATGATAACTAATATAAAATAAAAGGTGATGAAATATTTCATATTATTCAATCGGTTCCCTTATGACTGTTATCGATTTACCACCCAGTCCTTTAAGTAATTCAGTGGTTTCCTGTTCGTCAAATTTTGGATCATCTACCTCAATTACGACCATAAATTTATCATCTCCTGTCCGACCAAAATTTGGATGTTCAAAAACTGGATGATTATGTCGAGGTAAACGATTAAGAAAAAACATACCAAACAAAGTTCCAAAAGCAGCAAAGAGAATGGTTAATTCATAAAAGACAGGAAAAGGATAAATAGGACTAAAATAAGGTTTACCTCCTACAATTAGCGGATAATCGAATGCATTCATATACCATACAATAAGCATTCCGGTAAAAAAACCAGTTATTCCTCCTGCTAGTGTAAAACAAGGCACTTTTGACCTTCCAAGTCCCATTTGTGCATCAAGTCCATGAACCGGCATCGGGGTGTAGCACTCCCAATTTGTGTAGCCCGCCTTACGAACCTGACCAGCAGCATCATAGATACCCTTGGCTGAGTTGAAAGTGGCGGAAATGCCATACTTAATGTTCATTATTTTACTCACTTAATGATTTTTTGAACCGTGAGGGTCAGCCTGCGGCATGACCATTTTGACCTCTGCCATCGGCATTAATGGCAAAAATCTTATAAATAGAAGAAAGAGAACTGAAAAGAATCCAAAAGTACCCGCAAAGGTAAAGATATCAACAACGGTGGGAGAATAATAACCCCAGCTTGAAGGCAGAAAGTCCCTTGAAAGCGTGGTGTTGGCGATAACAAACCTTTCAAACCACATGCCAATGTTGACGAAAATTGAGATAATCCAAACTAAGGGTGTGTTTTCTCTAATTTTCTTAAACCAGAAAAGTTGAGGGCTAATTACATTACACGAGACCATGACCCAATATGCCCACCAATAATTCCCAAATGCACGGTTGATGAATGCAAAGCTTTCATAAGAATTTGCCCCATACCAAGCGATAAAGAATTCCATCGAATACGCATAACCGACCATGGTTCCCGTCGCTAGAGTGATTTTACATATATTATCAATGTGCCCCTGTGTGATCAGGTCATGTAATCCAAAAAGGGATCTCAAAGGTAGAAGAAGAGTTAATACCATTCCAAAACCAGAAAAAATGGCACCTGCAACAAAATAAGGAGGGAAAATAGTAGTATGCCAACCGGGAAGATTAGCCACTGCAAAATCGAAAGAAACGATGGTGTGAACAGATAGAACAAGTGGAGTAGAAAGACCAGCGAGTAGCAAGTAAGCCATCTCAAAATTCCTCCAGTGGTTGTTTGCATTTCGCCAACCCATGGACAGGACACCGTAAAAATATTTCCGCCATGTTTCCTTCGCCCGGTCACGAATAACGGCAAGGTCAGGAATCATCCCCATGTACCAAAATAAAATAGAAACAGTGGCGTAGGTAGAAACTGCAAATACATCCCACTCCAATGGACTACGAAACTGAGGCCATATAGCATTTGAATTGGGTAGAGGAAATAACCACCAAGCAAACCACACCCGACCAACATGGAAAAGCGGAAAAATACCAGCACACAAGACAGCAAATACAGTCATCGCTTCGGAAGCCCGATTAATGGAAGTTCTCCATTTCTGCTTCAAAAGACATAGAACTGCAGATATCAGGGTACCCGCATGACCAATCCCAATCCAAAAAACAAAATTCACAATGGCCCAACCCCAATTAACAGGGTTGTTATTCCCCCAAACACCCACTCCAGTCGAAACCAGATAAACTAATCCCATTCCAGTAAAACTAGCGATACAAAGGGCTAAAATGAAACACCACCACCACCAAACCGGGGTTTTCCGCTCAACAATTCCGCAAATCTTCTCCGTGACCCAATGAAAATTTCTTTTGTTTTCGACCAATGGCTTATCAATCCATGGGGCAGGCTTTATCTTCCCAAGAATGGCTGGGTCTGCTTGATCGCTAACTGTTTTAACCGTGGACATGGAGTGTGAGCAAAGTTATTAGTGATGGGAAGGATATGCCTTGTCATGATATTCCCTGTAAGAATGGGGAGAATCGCTAAAGTCAGGCATGGCAGGATTTGGATTTCGGACTTTTGCGAGGTAACTGGTTCTAGGTCTCGTATTCAAGTAGCCTAAGACAGCATAGTCCCTAGGGTCATTCTTCAATTGGCTTACCCTGCTATTGGGATCCGACAAATCTCCAAACGCCACACCATCAGAAGGACAAACCTGTTGGCATGCAGGTCGAATCGTCCCATCTGGTACTTTAATATCTTGAGTACTAAGTTTAAGATCTGCCCCGTCATTTCCAGTAGCCAAATTAGCATTTCTTTGAGCTTTGACTTTAACTCTAATTTTAGCTTCTTGAATCCTTTGGACGCAATAAGTGCATTTCTCCATTACACCTCTCATCCGAACCGTAACATCAGGATTTTTCCCCATTGCAGGCAAAGAGTCATTTTGATCGCCCAGAGGTCCCTGATAGAGTTGATTGATATCGCGTTTGTTCCAATCGAAAAAATTGAACCTTCTAACTTTGTAGGGACAGTTGTTTGCACAATAACGGGTTCCCACGCACCGGTTGTAGGCCATCGCATTTAAACCTTCTTCATCATGTACCGTTGCATTAACCGGACACACTGATTCACAAGGTGCGGTTTCGCAATGCATACATGCAACCCCTTGGAATGAAACTTGCACATCGGAAGGTATTTCATCACCATTTCTTTCGGCAGAACTGTAATAACGATCGAGCCGCATCCAGTGCATTTCTCTACCTCTCAAAACTTGATCTTTTCCTACGATAGGTATGTTATTTTCACTTTGGCAGGCAACCACGCATGCACTACATCCAGTGCACTGATTTAAATCGATTGCCATTCCCCACTGATGGATACCATGAGTCTCGGATTTCTCGTAGGTATGGTCTGGGTGCTCGTACGATGAATTACCTCTTGGTGTCGTAGTGGATTTGAAAGCAAGATCGGTATCTTGATCCTTACCCCAAATAGGAGGCGAATGAGATTCCGCACCCATCTGGGTGGCAAAATCTTGATTCTTAGAATATTTCTCTGCATTAGCCTCGCGAATAATTGCCCGACCTTCCATGGACCAATGCTCTTGTGTATTGGCCAGGATCTTGTAAGAACCGGTTGGCTTGAGTTCTAAAACTGGTAAAACTCGAGTATCCTGTTTTGAAAGTAGAGGGTAAGAGTCAAAACCGGCCTCGCAACCAACTCGACCCGTATTTTTTCTTCCCATTCCTAGGGATGCCACCACGGTCTTATCTGCCAGACCAGGCTGAACATACAAGGGTGCTGTAATTTTTTTACCGCCTGCGACCGAGAGTTCGACAACAGGGGATTTCTGATAACCATTCTCGAAAACCGCATTATCCGGTGCAATTTCGCCCGTTTGGTTCAGTAAGGTGGGTTTGGGAAGCAGTCCAATGTCAGGAAACTTAGACTCAAGTTCCTTCGCCATCTTAGGACTGATCAAAAGAGCGTTGTCCCATGTTAATTTAGTGATGGGGTGCGGACATTCCTGCATCCAACCATTGTTGATAAAACTTCCATCCAAAGCGTGAAAGTCAGGAACAAGTAAAACTTCAAAGTTTGCATTCGCATCTGAGACTGATGGCTTTAAGTTCTCTTGAAGATAGCTTCTAAGATCTTCTACTTTGAGTTTATTGGTGTAATCTTTTTTGAAAACTCCCAATCGAAGGAAATCTTTAAATGTAATACTTGCTCTATTTTTTTCGAACAGAGATTGAATATAATCATGAGAACTATTGGAATCACCCGACAGGGAAAGCAAGCATTCAATATCTGATTTAGTATCAAACAGAGGGGCAATTAAGGGCTGAATAGGGATCACCGAGGTGCAGTCCCAAGTGAGACCTAAGTCCCAAGACTCCAAATAATGTGAACAACCGATATGGTAGTCGCAGAATTGGGAGGATTCATCGATCGAAAATCCAATTCTGACGGTATTTTCAACTTTCTGCGAGATATCTTCCCAGTCAATAAATCCACTTGTTGCATGAACTGGATTACCTCCAAGCATAATCAAAGTATCAACACTTCCATCATTAATGAAAGAAACCAGATCTTGTAACCCAAGATTGGAACTGAAAGGCTGGGTTACATAGGAAACGGTTTTATCAAGTGATCCAAGTAAACCATTCAGAAAGTAAACAATTAAGTGAGTTTCTGCATCTAGATGGTTCCCCGCTAAGATTAAGGATTTACCATTTGCAGAAAGCAAATCTTTAGCACAAATTCTAGCCCAATTTAAATGCTCAGAAGTGCCTTTTCCTAAATCGCTAAACTTCTTAATTAATGCGGTGTCGTTCTTTGTTTTCGTCTTAAGAATTTCAGCACCCAAAAGACAAAGGAATGACTTCATTCTGGAAGATTCAAGTCGAAGTCTATGGTCTGCTACCCCACCGGTGATAGTCATGTCTGCTTCCACAGAATACAACCTGTTCATCTTGAGAGAGTCTTTTGGTTTATTAACCTTCCGACCCGACATGAAACTCTTAGAATTTGCG
>DBVA01000058.1:0-943 GCA_002308735.1 Opitutia bacterium UBA1276
TCTTCGCAGCCATTAGATATCGCTAATTTCTTGAGCAGTAAAAAGTTTCATGATTTTTCATTACGATTTTCCTCTCCTCGGAAAATGAGTGATTTTTTAGAAAATATAGACAATAAAGGGCTCCGTTTACTTGCCTCATTGCCTCAGATTTCTACCGCCCGTCTTCGGGTTATTGATCCGGCTCTTGCATCTCGGTTTCTTCAAGAGGAAGATTCCATATCTAGGTTGGAGATAAATCAGCCTATATATCAGCCGAGAGAACCCCGACTTTCTGAGAAAATAAATAGCTCAAAACTTGTTCGGACTGTAGGAGAATCCCTAGGTTTAGATGAGGAAAGACTTGATTGGGGTAGGGGCGTAACACTCGCAGTGCTTGATTCTGGTGTTGATTTTTCTCATCCTTCGTTGTCGCATGTTGATCATGAGCAAATCTCTCTTATACAAAGCTCCGAATCGGTTGGGAGAGCTAATGGTCATGGTACTGCTATAAGCTCGATCATTGCTGGAATTACAGAAGATTTCCAAGGAATAGCCCCGAGTGCAAAAATATTGTCGATTCAAGTTCTTGACGAACAAGGTATCGGGGATGTTTTCACTTTAGCGGAAGCTATTGTGACTGCTGTAGATAAGGGTAGTGAGGTAATAAATCTAAGCTTAGGAGGAGATACTCCGAGCTCTGTTCTCCATAGTGCGATCAAGTATGCGTCCTCCAAAGATGTGCTAATGGTAGCTGCTAGCGGAAACGATGGGTTCCGGGGTGTTTCTTATCCAGCTCGTTATGATGAAGTAATTGGAGTTGGAGCCCTCGACAGTGATGAACGAGTGGCAAATTTCTCCAACTATGGAGAGGGAATTGATATTGTGGCTCCTGGAGTCGGTATACTTAGTGCCTGGGCAGAAGATGAATATACTTTATTTGACGGTACATCATCGGCAGGTGCCG
>DBVA01000058.1:1242-5428 GCA_002308735.1 Opitutia bacterium UBA1276
CCCCTGCCGTAGTAACCGGTGCTTTAGTTTCTGAAATATCAAGGAGTCAAGGGGTATCCTCTAGTCAGATTAAAGATTTGATACTTAAACTAACTAATGAAATCGATAAACCAGGTTTTGATGAATCAAGCGGAAATGGAGCCTTGAATCTAAACAGGGTCATCCATCGTAACACTATAGATTACAACGATGGAGCTGTGGTTGGCTATTATTTTCCACCTGAGAATTTAAAGAATCTTGGTTCGAGTGGCACCGTTCCTTTTACCGTGACGGTACAAAACCAAGGGACTTCATGGATAAACAGTATGAATTTGAATGTTGAATACCGTGGTTTGTCCAAAAATTACTTCTTTTCTAACCTAAGCCCTGGCCAAACTCGCAGTGAGCAATTGTTTATTGAAGTGGGAAAAGGGAAAGAAGGCTTTGAAATTAGAAGTTCTTTGGAACTTAATGATCAAGTTGACAAAAACCCAAGGAATAATCTTCGTAGCAGTATGCTGAAATTGCCGACAAGAGAATAAATCAAGCAGCGTTGCGCTTGTTTACGGGAATGTTGGAGATCTTGGGCTTGGATTTACCTTTTACTACACCCGCAGAAATCACAACTTGAACCGGATCTTCAATAGATGGTAGATCATACATGATATCGAGCATGATATCTTCCATGATCGATCTTAAGGCCCGGGCACCCGTTTTCATAAGCAGTGCTTTCTCCGCTATAGCTAGGATGGCTTCCCGAGTAAATCGAAGTTCCGCACCCTCCATAAGGAAAAGCTTTTGGTACTGTTTCAACAAAGAATTCTTGGTGTCACGAAGAACTTTCACGAGTTCGGCACGGCTTAGTTCCTCTAAGAGGGAGAGGACAGGTAAGCGTCCAATAAATTCTGGTATGAGACCGTACTTAACCAAATCCTCGGGCCTTACTTCAGCCAGAAGTTCAGCAGTTTCTTTGGGAGTTTCAGAAGAAAAGCCAAGTGTTTTTGAACTTATTCGTTGTTCAATAATTTGATCTAAGTCAACAAAAGCACCGCCGCAGATAAAAAGAATGTTGGCGGTGTCGAGTTGAATGTATTCCTGGTTCGGGTGCTTGCGTCCTCCCTGCGGGGGAACATTACAAATAGTACCCTCTAAAATTTTAAGTAAGGCTTGTTGCACGCCTTCACCGGAGACATCGCGGGTAATGGAAACATTGTCGGTCTTTCTTCCAATTTTATCGATTTCATCCACATAAATGATTCCACATTGAGCTTTTTCAACATCCTGGTCAGCAGACTGCAAAAGCCTCAGCACAATATTTTCTACATCATCACCCACATAACCAGCTTCGGTTAAGGTTGTTGCATCAGCTATTGCAAAGGGCACATCCAATAATTTTGCTAATGTTCTGGCTAAATAAGTCTTTCCACTTCCAGTTGGTCCTATGAGTAAAACATTACTTTTTTCAATTTCAATATCATCCAATTCCCCACTCATAAAAGACTTTGCGTTGTCGGTGGTTCCAATTCCAAGCTCAGAGGAGAGTCTTTTATAGTGGTTGTGAACGGCGACGGAAAGTACCTTCTTGGCATGTTCTTGCCCGATTACATGGCGATCCAAGTGTTCTTTGATTGCTTGTGGCTTTTGTAAGTTAAAGAACGGTTTTGCTGAAGAAGTCTTCTTCTTCTTTTCCTGCTCACCAAGTTCACGGTCTACAATCGTCTTACAGACTCGAACGCAAGAATCACAAATAAATACATTCGCTGGCCCAGCTATCATTTTTTTTACTTCTTGCTGTGGCTTTCCACAGAAGGAACAAAAATTGATTTTTGAAGGCTTGGCCAAAACGACTTATTTCGTAGGTTTTTGAGAAATTACTTCATCGACGAGACCGTAATCCTTCGCCTCATCGGCAGTCATGTAGTAATCGCGGTCCGAGTCTTTTTCAATCTGCTCAACTTCTTTTCCGCTGTGCTTGGATAGAATGTCATTGATGGTTTTTCTCCATCTCAGGATCTCTTTTGCAGCGATCGAAATATCAGAAGTTTGTCCACCTGCTCCACCACTAGGTTGGTGGATCATTACCCTGCTGTTGGGCAGTGCATACCTCTTGCCCGGGGTGCCCGCTGAAAGCAAAACAGTGCTCATACTTGCCGTCATGCCAATACAGTAGGTAACAATATCGCACTGCATAAAATTCAAAGTGTCGTAGATTGCCATCCCGTCCGAAACGCTGCCACCGGGTGAATTGATGTAGACATGGATATCTTTTTTTGGATCTTCCATTTGCAGAAATAAGAGTTGGGCAATGATGGAATTAGCCACGAAGTCATCGATCGGCGTTCCAATAAAAACAATTCGGTCTCGCAAGAGCCGACTGTAGATATCCCAAGATCGCTCTTGGCGACCTTCTCTTTCATAAACATGTGGTAGTGGTAAGTAAGCTCCCATAATTAATATTCGTATTAGTTTGTAGGCTCTCCTTCAATTTCGCAAACTTTCTCGGTTCCCATTGAGGCTACGAGTTCGAGTGTTTTATCATGCAGAATATCCAGTCGAAAGCGGTTTAGTCTAACTCGATCCTGAGACAACTCCTTCACATATTCTGCAGGGTCTTTTCTCAACATCATTGCTTCTCTAGTTGCAGCTTGAGCAAGATCTTCATTTTTAACTTCTACTTTTTCCTTTTCGGCAATTCTTCCAAGGGTAATAGTTAATTTGACCCGAGCTTCAGCTTGGGTCTGAGATTGCTTCCAGAGTGCATCCCTTTTTTCTTCGATCTCTTCCTGCTTGGCACCACTTTGTAAAGCTCTTTGGGCATTGCCTTGGAAAATATTTTTGGATTCATCCTCTACCGCTTGCTGGGGTAATGGGAAATCAGGCATTTCAAGAATCTTTTGAGTAACTTGTTGCCGTTTTGCATTCAAGTTTTCCTGTTCTTTCCTAGACTTCAGGTCATCCTTAATTCTTTCTTTTAAAGAATCTAAGTTTTCGACCTTCAGGGATTCGAGAAATTCTTTACTGTTTGGATCCGGAGATTTTTTTTGTCGTACTTCATGAACTTCGAGGCTGTAGGAAACTGTTTTTCCTGCAATTGGAGCCAGCTCAAAATCCTCTTCAAATTTTGCTTCTATTTCAGCTTTTTCATCCTTTGCCATACCAATAATCGCTTGTGCGATCGCGTCCACCCCAAGTCCTTTTTCCTGACCCGCTTCCTCCCAAGTGTTACTTTGTTTTCCATACATTGGTTTGTCTGGCACAAGTTCAGCTACTGATTCTTCACCCATTTTTCCCTCGTATGAACATTTTACATAATCCCCTTTTTCTGCCTTTCGTTCTACGACATCGAAAGATGCCCGTTGATCACAGAGTGATTGTAATTCTTTGGCGACATCATCTTCATTAATTTCGATGGGTTGAATATCGAGTTCAAACTTTTCATACTCTGGAAGATCAAAATCAGGCTCGACATCAATTGTAACTTCAACCGTTGCGGGAGATTTTGGATCGAGTTCGCCAGGGTCGACTTTCAAAATGGAATGGATTCTTAAATCTTTTTCCGCCAATACCGCTTCATAAGCTTCGGTTGATATTTTCCGATTGAGCTCATCTTTGAGTTCTCGGGAGAACTTTTTTCGAATGACCGCAGTTGGAGCTTTCCCTTTTCTGAATCCAGGAATGTTGGCAACGCGACTTATTTCGTGACAAGCTTGGCTTTCTTTCTTCGAGACCTCAGTGGCGTCGAAGCTAACGGTGGCAATTTTGCGAGCGGTGCCCGCTTCCTTAATTTCTAAGTTCACTTTGTAAATGAATAAATGATGTTTTTGTAAGAGCCCAGATCGTGTTCAAAGAGATAATCCTAAAAAAAACATCCCCTTTGGTCAATGAGATTACCTTTGTATTCTTACCTTCTCAATGGTTGCCACGGGGCAACTCGTGCCTTTGCGATCAGTGACGAGTTTTTTCTAAATAATTGCAAAGTTTTCCTGATCTCGATCGGTTTTATATCCTTAATTTGAATAATGAATTCATGAGTTTTAGAGTTTTTACCGATAACCCTTTGGATTCTTTCATCTAAATAAAACTCTAATTGAGCTGTATTTTTCTCGGGTTGGAGTAAGAGGTAAATCTCGGAAGCACGAAAATAATCGATAGACCCTGACTGGATGTTTTTCTCTACGAGTACGAATAATCTTTCGGATCTAAAATT
>DBVA01000002.1:0-2653 GCA_002308735.1 Opitutia bacterium UBA1276
GCAATTCGGATCATGGGACCAATGATAATTTCGTTTTCAGTTCCCCTTATTCATTTTCCGCCAATGAGGTCATTACCCTCGGCTTGCACTCCTCCGCTGATAGTGGTGAAAATTACAGCCTTGAATCATTTACGATTACGCCAAAGGGAACCTATTGGGACACGGACAGTGGCAATTCTGGAGCTTCCACAGGAACCACTGCAAGTGGAAACTGGTCCGGTTCGAACTGGAACTTCAACTCCGACGGCTCCGGCACCAATGGCAGTTGGGACAACTCGCAGGCAAACGTCGCCACTTTCTCAGCGGGTACTGATGCCACGGGGTCTTCCACCATTGTCGCTGATTTGGCAAGTGTTGTTCTCTCCGGGATCACCGTGGAAGAGGGAGACATTGACATTAATGCGGGCGCGGGGGATCTTTCGTTGGACGGCACCGCCGTCTTCAATGTTGGTTCGGGCTCGAACTTGACAGTGAATGAAGCACTTGTCTTTGGGTCCGGGGATACCTTGAATAAAACCGGCGATGGAATTCTTACCATTGGGGAAAGCAACAGTTACACTGCAGGTACAACCACGATTTCCAAAGGATTGCTTCAAGTCGCCAGTTCCAAGACTCTCAGTGGTGGAGTGACCGGGGCCGGGAGCGACAAGTCGATCCTGGGGGGAGACGGTACAATTTCAGGAACCACCACCATTGGGAGTGCTACGGGCGAAGTCGATGTGATCTCACCCGGGCTGGGATACGCCACGAGTCTAACATCGGCAAGTTCTCAAAAGCAGGCACCTTCCGGACGGAGTACCTCCGCGGAAGCCATTGGATCATTGACCACCAATACTTTGAATTGGAACAGTGGTGGTGTTTTTGACTGGGAAATCAGTGATTTCGACTCCAGCAACAACAGTGGGTTCGATGTGCTCAACTTGAACAACCTGATATTCGACGGGAGCAACAACTACGACATTAACATCATGGCAGTCAACAGCAGTGGTGGAGCGGGTGTAATGTCCAATTACGCGAATACTGGTAATAATTACACTACCACCAATGGTTTCTTATTCCTTGATGCTGATTCAGTTACAAACTCACCGGGAACTGGGGATGTCAGTAGTTTCTTTGACATACGTGCCGACGATTTCGCATACCAAGTTAATAGCTGGTACGGAGACTGGGGAGTACATCACGATGGCAGTGGTAATTTCTACCTCACCTACAGCGTGGTACCCGAACCTTCAACTTACGCCATGGTTTTTGGGTTGTTTGGCTTCATTCTTCTAAACCAAACATCAAGAAAAGCAATTATTCAAAAAGCGAACGAAATTTCAGGACTGGCTGGTTCATTAAAAAATTCAATCTCATCTCCTAATTAGATGCAAGAAAGATGCGGAACTTGATTTTGCTTTTTTTATGCTCTTGTTTGCCTTTGAAAAGTAAGGAAATTCTCTCTCATCAATTCATCGACTTCGGCAATGGAGAACCAGTACCCGCCCTGTTTTATGTTTGTTTAAAAAAAGAAATTTTTCATGACCCCACCGAATCATTTTGGAATTATTCCCTGAGCGAGGTCGTTGATTCGGGCGACATCTTTGAATCAGATAAGAGTTCGAATAATTCTTTTTACCTTGGTGTATTACCCTGCACGGCTCTTGGACAACAGGATGAATTACCCAAGGTTGAAGAAGGCTTTTTCCAAAATAATTACTTTATTTATGATTTCGACATCTTCTTATCAGATTCCGAAAACTACTCCCTTCGAAAAAAAATATCTTTGCCTGAAGAAACCAATTTTACGAGAAAAAGATTTTATTATGAAGATTTTCAACTTGGTCTCAGTGGATGGGTCACGAATGGAAGCTGGAATTATAGGGGTTTGCCTTGGGAACCTTTTGCCGACGAGTCAGGAAACTTATGGATTACAGACAGTGCTTATGATTCCACCGTCGGACTCCTTAATTACCAGTCCAGCACAGAGTCATCAATCATTAGCCCTGCAATTGATTTGACTGGTTTAAAGACCCCTACCCTTAGTGCAAGGATTTACCATAATTTGGCCCAAAATTTCCTCTTCGCCGGGGGCTTTTTTTTGTTTTGAGACTTTCCGGCAAATTTAAACGATAATTTGGATGCAACTTCCGAAAATCAAAAATAATTACATCTTTCCTCCCAAAGAAAAAAAGTTTTTGTATCTTTTGTAGAATGGATAGTAGTCGCAGGCATCATCCCACATTTTCGATACATCTTGTACTAAAATTGGATTTCCCTAAAAGTGCCTTGTTCATTCCCTGATGCCTATAATCTCTTCCCTGTCTCATAACCAGTAGGAATAGGGTCGCAATACTCAATCGATCTGCTCCCTTGCTACATTCCTTAACCAAAGCGATCACAAACCAAGATTTTATGTTCTAAAAAGAATGGAGTTCTCGATCCGATAAAGATTACCTAATTAGATTTTCTTGATTTAAAGAATTCATGGATAAGCCAGGGCACTTGAAGATTTTGAACATTTTATTATTTGGGTTTCCGTTGGTATGAAATATGCAGTTGTACTTTTTATGGAAACAAATGATCAATATAACAATTGGGGTTTTGTTATGGTGATGTTGGCTTTAGTCATGGCGTTGGCTTATTTATCCAATTACATTGCATGAAGTTTTGA
>DBVA01000209.1:0-9303 GCA_002308735.1 Opitutia bacterium UBA1276
ATTTATTTTCTATGTTATTTCAGGGAAACCTACTATTTCATGCTTCCTTCATTACCGGGAATTTTATATCTATGGTCCTTTGTCCGTGTATAGCCTAACCCGAGTATTTTTTCTCTCTTTTGGAATCATTTGCTTAATGCTGATTCCTTTTTTCTTATGGGCTATTCACTATGATTATGTTGCCCTTGAGAATTTCATAGTCCGTCTTTCACTTAGTGAGCTTGTTGGTTATCCAATTCCTGAACTTTTTGGTTCCCAAGAGACTGAAACGATGCCCGAAAAGATATCCCGCATGGAAAATATTTTCATTGCTACCCTTTCTTTTTATGGATGCCTCCTTATCGGATTAAGTTTTTTAAAGGAGGATGGTAAAAGGTGGAAATTTCTATTTTTGTCCATTGGAGTTCCATTATTTTTAATCCTTCTTGGGTTCTGGATAAAATTCAATAACGATGAACACATTGTTGGAGTTGTGGAGAAAGAGCAGCTCTTTCAATTTTCCTTTAGCCTTATCCTTGGATCTACAATTTTTATCTACCTTGGCTTGAAAAAGCCGAAAATTAAAAAACGAAAAAATCCTTCAAAGCCAAGGGTTTCTAAAGTGTCCTCGGAACCAACTGCTTCAGTTCAAGCGGTTCCTCCTTCCACGGAATCAATCTTGAAAGAGGACGCTGTTGTTCCCGAAGAAAATACCAACGGTGAGAATGAAAAATCATCGGAAGATGAAAATCTCGAAACCGCCCCCTCCACGGATCAAAAGGTTCAGGAAGAAGATTCACAGAGCCCGGATGAAGAAATAGTGAACGATACCAAGAGTGAAGAAAGTACTTCTGGGCTTGAGAATATCCAAGAATTAGAACCAGGGGATGAGGCGGCTGCTATTCAAAAAGAAGATAATCCTCTCAATGAAAATGAGCCGCTCCAAAGCGAGAATAAAGAACCTGAACCCCAACTGGAAACTCCAACCGAAGATGGTCTATTACCGGAGATAGGGACTGAGGTGCCTGATCAATCGAATGCTTCAATGCTTGAAGGGAGCGCTATCACGCCTGCAGATGATGGGGAATTGGAACCTAACCCGGTACTCTCAGAACAATCGGTGACGGAAAGTAAATTGGATACTTGAGACCAGAGGTAGCATAATTTCATGAAAGCTTTCTTATCATCCGTTGCTCTTTTTTTGTTATTTGTACTCTGTTTATTTATTTTAGAGGGGGCATGTTTCCGCTTGGTGGAAGATTATGCCCAGAAAAGGCTTGAATTTGCCTGGGGTAAGCCTGGGCAAGGGCATTTTCATCCTCTCCTTAAAAAATTACCCCTCGATCACTTTTATTCCCCTCCAAAATCTTCAGAAGTCTCTGCTTTAAGGGTTCAACTGGAAGATAAATATGCATCAAAAATAATGAGTTTTGGTCGCCCAACCAGGGATCGCTTGAGGGAGCAAGTTGAAAGGGCAATCGATCCGCTGGACAACTTTGAAATTAAGGATATTGGCAAAGTGGAAAGCATTGTCTTACCAGGTTTACAAAAACCTGCAACTTTGGAAGAGGTTAACCGAAAGTTGGCTCGCAGAATCGCAGATCCATTGGAATTTGCTAAGGGTTTAGTCATTCGGGTTTTGCCTCATGCAGAAAAGCATCTTATTGCCCAAGAGTTTAATCGATTAGCCTCAAGCTTTAAGTTTTTGCTGGAAAGAGGTTTTGCTTGTGCAGTGATGCCAGTCTCCTCGTATTTGGACCTTTTAGAAAAAACAAGGAATTTAAGGAATGAGAACCCAATGATTGCCCAAAATTTGTACTTATGGGGGGATGAAATGGGAGCAGATCTTATATTACAAGTAACCAAAGAAAATGCATCGATTTTCAAGGCCATCATTATTAACAGACCAAGTCTGGTTGTGCCTCCCCCACAAGTTAAAGGAATGCCTTGGGTTCTATTAGGTGCTTCACCAAATGTGGCCCAAGATGGTGAACAACTCGCAAACTTACTTTTATGGGTAGATCGTGGCCGTGACGCAGACCGTCTTTATGCTTCGAGGCTGGGTGGTTTAATGAAGTTTGTTGGGAAGAAAAATGAAGACTTTGAATCCTTTGCCGTAGCTTACTTACTTCAAGTCTTGGAATTCGCAGAACAAGTTGGCAAGGACTGGCCAGAACCCAAGCCTTTACTGAACAGTATCGCAGTCGATCAAGGCTTATCCATTCAAGAAGAAAAACCTAGTAAATTGGGTCAATCCTTCGATTTGTTGACTGTAGAACAAAAAATACAGAAACTGCAACAGGATGAGGAGGAGAATCCAGTTCTCATGGCCACATTTGATTGTGAAATTGTTCGGGGGTATCGAGAATTGCACATCGATGATATCAACCTTCGAAAGGTTTCGAACCGTGACCTTGTCCTCAAGTTGGGAATGGGATTTGAGGAAATGGGTCAAGAAGTTTTACAGAAAATAGGAGACAAGGATCCCTTGTTTTTGAGGTTTTATCGATCCCTGAAAGAAGTGCAGGAAACCCCTCTTAATTGATCGGTTCCGACTTCCTCAAAATTTAGTTTTCAAGATAGTATTATATAAAACGGGTTACGCCAGGAACGGGAGCTTTCGGGACTGGCAATGTCTTATCCCAATCAAAGTGAGGGGGAGTAAGATCCTCTTTTGAATTAAGGGCCTGTTCAAAAGTGATTTTCTGTCCGGTGTAGGAAGCCATACGCCCCATAATTGCCACCATCGTACTATTTGCAGCTTTTTCACCGTCATTAAAGGGAGCATTTTTTCGAATGGAATCAAAAAGAGTATCATGTTCCGTTTGATACATATCATTGGTCTCCCCACGATATCTCCAGGCACTATCGCCGGTAAGGATGGTATGTCGGTTTTTTGCAGAACAGGAACCTTTGGAACCATAAAGTTCGACTTCATAGCTTCCAGCGGTTCCATTCTGCTGCCTCGAAAAGTGGTATCCACGGGCCCCACTTTCCCACTGATAAGCGCAAGCAAAATGATCATAAATATTACCGTACTTGTCTGGATCTTGGTATACCTGCCTGCCTCCAGAACCTTCAGCATGAACTGGCAACTGATCGCCCATCGCCCATTGCATCATATCAATGCAATGAACCGCTTGCTCAACAATGGAATCTCCTGAAAGCCAAAGATGAGCATTCCAATTGCGCATTTGTGCCTCTAAATCACTCCATCCCTCTTCCCTTTTCTTTTTCCAGACTTCACCTCCGTTATAAGTGCTGTACATGGAGCTAAGATCCCCTAGGGCACCATCGAGAACTCGTTTGAAGACCTCTTGTTTTGGAGCATGATGTCTCCAGCAAAAACCCGACATAAAGCCAAGGTTCTTCTCTTTTGCCTTCTTGGCAAGTTCGATGACTTTTCGTACCCCTGGGGCATCAACGGCAACCGGCTTTTCGTAGAAACAATGGACTCCTTTTTCTACGGCATATTCAAGGTGTTGAGGTCGAAAGTTTGGAGGCGAAGTTAAAATTACAACATCAACCCCAGAATCAATCACTTTCTTGTAGGCATCAAATCCCGCAAAACTTGTCTCCGGTGTAACTTGAAATTTGTCGCGCCCCCGAGCTTTTAGAATTCGGCTTCTCAATTTAATTCTATCCTCAAAGAGATCCCCAATTGCAGTAAGTGCTACATTTTCATCTGCATTCATTGCCTGTGCAGCTGCCCCACTACCACGACCTCCGATTCCTACTAGGCCGATTTTCAAAACTTTATCGTTCGGGGTGGCATTGGAAATAAAAGGTGCGGTCAGGAGTGACCCGGCGGTTAATACTGTGCTTGTCTTTACAAACTGGCGACGCGAAGAGATGTGATCATTCATACCAAAATTGATAGTTTTATTTGAAAGTTTTGCAAAGAGTATTGTTAGGGTTTCGAAAAAAATTAAGGGGTGGGTCCAAAAGAATTCAAATCAGATTTTCGAGATCATGGATGATCCATCCTTATGAGTTAGCTTAAAGAAAAAGCCTTTACCCCATATAATCCCTTATTTTAGATGCACTTCTGAAGCTTTATACAAGAATGCGAATTCGTAATTCTAAGCCTATTCTTTCTTTGTTGAAAATCTATGTCTTTCATTACATAAATAATTATTGATCCCCGTTTATAATCCCACGCCCCATTCATGAATAACAAAATCCTTTGCGTTGATGACGAAGAGTCCATCCTTCGTGGGTTTCAACTAAATCTAAGAAAAGATTTTGAACTGCACTTGGCTTCTAATGGAAAAGAAGGCCTCGAAGTCTTTGAACGAGAAAAGGGGTTTGCCCTCGTTCTTTCTGATATGCGAATGCCGGAAATGGATGGGGCCACCATGTTAAGCAAAATCAAGAAAATAGACCACGAAGTGGTCACCGTTTTACTTACTGGACATACAGACTTTGAATCTGCAATTGCTGCGGTAAATGAAGGAAATGTTTTTAGGATGCTTTCTAAGCCTTGTCCCCCGGAAACTTTGATCAAGGTGCTCAAGGATGGACTGGATCAGCATGATCTAATCACTAGTAAAAGAATTTTGCTTGATCAAACTTTAAGAGGGGCAGTGGATGCCTTAGCCCAGTCTCTATCGACTGCAAAACCACTCTTCTTTGGAAGAGCTCAGAGGGTTCGAAGGGTTGCCAAGGAAATTGGAGATATGATGCAGATTCCGCACACTTGGAGATTAGATGTTGCTTCGGTCTTCTCTCAGCTTGCCTATATTTCAATTCCAGAGTCCGTCAGTGAAGATGTTTATCATAACCGTAAACTTTCACCGGAGGTGAAGACGATTATTCAAAAGTTACCTGAAGACACCCAAAGAATTATCGATAAGATTCCAGGCCTCGAAGAAGTTGGAGAAATTTTGAGCAAACTCGATGTCCAATATCGGTTCGAAACAGATGACGGGTCAGGAGTGCGGACCGCAGCGTCGATTTTAAAAGTTGCTCTTGATTATGACTACTACGAGCAGCAGGGCCATGATAAGAACCTAATCGTTCAAACCTTGAATAGCCGTAAGAATGATTACGACCCAAAGGTAACCGGAATTCTGTCTCAACTACTTCTTGTTGCTGAACAATCTTTTCGCTTGGATGAAGTCCCGATCAAAAGATTAGAGGTTGGAATGAGACTTGCCCAGGATTTAAGGCTGGATGACGGCTTTCTGGTAGCCTCCTCAGGGGCAGATATTGATTTGCAATTATTAAAAGTAATTCGAAACTATGACTCTTGCTATGATGAGAGTCCATTCCCGAAGAAAATGCAAGTAACGGTGCCATTGAAGGCAAGCTAATATTACCATTTGAAGGTTCGGTCTTACATTGCCCTTTTGACTGCCGGAAGCCTTGGAGGTGCGGTCCTAATTGCTTTACTTGGTTGGTTTACCTTTTCAAGTCTCAACCAAGCGACTTCTGATTTAGAAAGGGAATCGAAAGAGGCTGGTGAATCATCGGAAGAATACTCGGATGTACAGGCTTTTTTACAAACTACGAGAAACATATTTGTATCCTTGGAAATCTATCCTCGGAACTACCCAGGCATTTTCAATGTTACCAAGGAAAGTATGGTGCTTGCCAAGGAAAGCCTAAATAAAATTGCAGAGTATCCTTATTACGAAAGAAAAATTCTTGAACCCATCAAGAAGGACTTGGATGAGATGGAAGAAAATATTGTAGCAATGGAAAAACAATCTCCTTGGAAGGAAGATTTTACATGGAATAAAAGGAGCAAAATAGCCCGGGCGGAATATGAAAAAACCCGAGACAAATTAAAAAGGAATCTGGACGATTTAGAGTACGCAGCCGAAGCAAATAAAGTAAAATCAATCAGAGCCATGCAGAAGAAATGGAGTGATCTGCAGGCGAGCGAGGATAGCGGAAACCTCGTCCTTATCATAACCGCATTCCTATATTTTTCTTTTGTGGGCTTTCTCGCTTTTTTCACTTACAAAAGCTTTGCGAGTCCGATTAAAAAATTGGAGGAGGCAGCGAAAAAATCAATTGAACAACAAATACCTTTTACTCACAGAGAATCTGGACCATATGAGGTAAGGTCAGTTACCCGACAACTTCAAGGACTAATCATTGGTCTGGAAAGTACGGTTAAGCAAAGAACCTCGGCTCTAGTAAAAAGTAATCAGAAGTTACAAAATGAGATTCAACAAAGAAAGGAATTAGAAACTCAATTGGTCCATGCCCAAAAGATGGAAGCCGTGGGTCAATTGGCCTCAGGGATTGCCCACGAAATCAACTCTCCTTCTCAATTCGCCAATGATAATATTTTGTTTTTAAAAGATGCAGTCGAGGGCTTTATCGCTAGAATTGATAATTCGGATGCGTCTCCAGATGAAAAAGAAATTTCTTTTCTCAAGGAAAATGCACCGGGTGCAGTGGCTCAAGCTAAAGAAGGAATTTCCAGAATTACAACGATTGTAAAATCAATGAAGAATTTTGCTTACCGAGATGCAGAATCTGCAAAAAAACCAAATGATCTGAATCAGGCGATACAATCAACCACGGTAGTTGCCACCAATGAATGGAAATATCATGCAGAACTGAAGTTGGAGCTCGATGAGACTTTGCCTTTGGTGCCTTGTAATATTGGAGAAATTAATCAGGTAGTCCTCAATTTGATTGTCAATGGAGCCCATGCCATTAGGGACCGTTTCGAGGATGGGCAAAAAGGGACTTTAATTGTCAAAAGCCAATTCTATAAAGATGCTAAGTGCGTTATTATTTCCATCGCGGATAATGGAGGTGGGATACCAGAAAAAGTTCGGACTCGAATTTTCGAACCCTTTTTTACGACCAAAGAAGTGGGAGTAGGAACCGGGCAAGGCTTGGCTATCGCCCACAATGTTATCGTCAAGTCACATCAGGGGCAATTATGGTTTGATACCAAAGACGGTCACGGTACGGTCTTTTACATCAAGTTGCCGATGGAACAAGTTACGACCAGTTGAATGTTTAGGTTGTGAAGCTATTTTTTCTTTCGCTACCCCTTATTCTAATAATCTCGATTTTCTTTTCGGGATGTTCAGACCGGGAAGAAGAAAATCATGCTAAGGAAGGCTACATTCCTTATCCTCCGAAACCTACCCCATCCCTTTCGGTTAAAGAGCAGAAGAAAATCGCATTAAAATTTTTTTCCCGAATAGAGCCAGGTGAGTTTTTGATGGGTAGTCCAAGTGAGGAACAGGGCAGGGGTGGGGATGAAAAAATACACAGGGTAAAAATAACGAGACCCTATTATATTTCGAAATTTGAAGTAACGGTCAAAGAGTGGAATGAAGTATTAGGCGATTTTGCAAAGAAAGAAATCAAGTTTTTGGTTCCTGAGAAGCAAGCAGAATTCCTTGGCTGGTTTTATAATAAGAGAGAAAATGATCCTTTTAAGAAATTAATAAATTCTAATATAACGAATACGGAAAAGCTGGAGAATTTCTTTTCTGAATATAAGAAATTTATGGATCGAACGAATAGTGAACTTGTTATGACCACAGCGGAATTGGGGTCGGTTCTAAGCGTTCTTGCGAATCTCAAACCAGCCCAGAAAGTGATTGAAAATCATTCACCGGAAGAAGTTGCTTCGAAAATAAATTCACTTCGGTCTCTATGGTCGAACAATATGAACATGCCAGTTACAGATATCTCTTATTCACAAGTTCTCCAGTATTGTTATAGTAAGACCACCGAAGGTCATAAAAATGGGGATTTACCAAAGGGTTTGGTCTTTCGTCTACCTTCTGAAGCTGAGTGGGAATATGCATGCCGTGCTGGGAATTCCGGTGTTTGTGGACTCGATGAGGGGAAGAATCTTTCGGGTATGAATGCCAACATTAATGGGGGAGCACATCAAAATATTATTGGCAAGCCTGAGCTTCTTATTAATCGAAATAAGCTTACCCCGATTTCACGAACTAATCCACGATTAGCGGGAAATGCCTGGGGTCTTCATGACATGCATGGCAATGTGATGGAGTGGTGCTATGATTTCTATGGGGAGTATCCAGACCAAGAAGCACCCATTTTGATTGATCCAATTGGACCGATTCGTGGGGCCAAAAGAGTACTCCGTGGAGGTAGTTTTCTAAGGCCCGCACAAAGTGCCCGGTCGGCATCACGCGAGAGCCTGGAACCATCTTGGAGAGGATCTGAAATCGGTTTTCGTTTAGTTCTTGGGTATCCTTTTAGGTAGATCCCTTATTCTTGAATAAGCCATTCCTCGATATAGGGCTTAATGATTTTTGCGGGAAGAGAAAAGGTAGTAACCCGGTCAACTCGGGCAATGTTTATTCCTATACAATTACCATCTAAGTCAAATAGAGAGCCGCCCATGGCTTCTTTCGGCAAGGGCAAGTCATGCTGTAGGATCAGAGGGAAATTATCCTTTCTTTTGGAAACCGGGCCACTCATTTGTAAATTTCGATTGAAAAGATCAAAGGTTACGGATTTATGCCCCAAGGTCACTTTCAGGAACTTGGTTCGTTCCCCTCTCTTAATTTCGAGATTGATCAAATCACCGGGATCTTTTGCACCCACAATTTTGATCACTTGATCACGCTTGGAAACTTTTCGACCATCCACTTTTACGATTAGATCGAGTGCAAGGAGTCCAGCCCGATATGCGGCTGCATGTGGAACTACTTCACTAATTTCAACTCCGCCAAGGTTTTTTCCTTCGCGACCAAGCAATACTCCCATAACTCCACCTTCACGACCAATGGGGCGCTGCTTACCACTGGCTAACCCGATCCGGATCTCCTCTAATTTTGTAAAAGCCGAAAGAACCCAGGAGATTTCTGAAGTTTGGTTTTTATCCTTCCACCTTACAAATTCGAAATCATTTTTCTCGGTTATTAATTGGTACAGAGCTAAATCGAGCTCTTCAAAGCGCTTACGAATCCTGAGAGGAAAAACTTCACCATTTGCCAGGACGGCTTCCCGTGCACCCACACAAGAGCTGGCTTTTGTCAGAAGAAAGCCTTCTGGATTAATCATGGTACCAAGGGCAATAAGCTTCTGGTTGCGAATCAATCGAACGGTGGTGTTTAGTGCTTTTTCTTTCGAAGAACCGAAGGCATTTTGTATTTGAGTACCATTTAGCCTGAATTCCTTATTTAAGGACTCCGAATAGTTTTCGTCTTTGCAATAGACCGGATCAAATCTCAGAGAAAAAATAAAAAAAATAGCGAGGAGTAAAGGAAGGAAATTCATAAATTAGTTGGAACGAATTCCTAGCTTTAATTGGATACGGTTGGTTGTATTTTCTCTTTTATATTCAATACTTACTTCTTCGTTTGG
>DBVA01000209.1:9683-11980 GCA_002308735.1 Opitutia bacterium UBA1276
TTGACCAGAACATCTCCAGCTTGAAGTCCAGCTTCTGCAGCGGCCGAATTTGGAACAATCGATTTCACCAAAAGTCCATCCTCTTCCTCCTCGCATGCCACGCCAAGAAAACCACCCTTTTCAATTTCGTTGAAAGTTAGTAGATCCTGATTCTTGAAAAAATCCCAGTTTGCCTGAAAGGATTCTATAGGAACATGAAAATTTTGATCTGGTTTTTGAGAAATCCGACTATGGATTGCAATTACTTTTCCCTGGAAATCAAAAAGGGGACCCCCTGAATCTCCACCTAATAACCTGCTGTCTGTTTGCATAGTTTCATCTTTTTTCCCAATAATTCTTCCAATGCGTACAACAATGCCTCTCTTCGCATCAAATCCGCCTGGATGTCCAAGTCCAAAACACCAATCACCAATCTCAGAGCTTTGATTCTTGGCCATATCAACAAAAGGCCATGGTCCCTCGTCAATTATTTTTAACATGCCTGCATCTGAAAGTTCTGACCCTCCTAAGCTAATCGCGGATGCCCGTTTTCCATTGGCAAACCTTACTTTCATTTTCTTCCCCGTTTTTCCGATCACATGAGCTGCCGTCAAAATCAGACCCTCGGGGGAAATAATTACCCCACTCCCTGCACCATCATTGGCTTCGATTGCGACTAATCCTTTCTTTGCTTTTGGCAGAAGCTCTTGCAGCCTGTGTTGGATGGCATATAAATCCTTTTTGTTTTCAGGAACCTTTTTCCGCCAAGCTTCCGTTTCAACAACATCGGCATCGATCTCAAGAAAGATGATTACTGATAATAAAATCAAAAAGACGGACTTCATGTCTTTAAGATAAGCTCCCCGAATGAAAAGTCGCAAATTTTTAAAGCTGGTTTAGCCAAGGTTAGCTTTTACGGAAGTTGTAAAGGGGTAGACAAATTAAAGGCGAGTCTTTTACATAATTGTTTGTAGCGTCCGGATGATAAAACATAGGAGCTGAAACTTTCATGAATCGTTAGCTGTCGCTTGTAAAGATCAGGATCAAGGTTCACGAATTTTTCACAAACTACTAAGTCAGGTAGGTATTGTTTGCCTTCGCTCTGGGCAAGAACTTGCAAAACGCTTTCGATTTCTGGAAAATCCTTGAATTCAGCTTCTCCCACAGCCCCTTCCCTCCGATTAAATAAAGGTAATTTAGCACTCACTAAAGACTTAAGTCTTGGGCTGCAAAGAACTTTAATTTCTGGATTAAAGGCCCAAAAATCACCGTTAACCCCAATCCAATTACCCTGTGCAAAATAGTATTGTCCCCTACTTGGGGCAGCAAGAAAGCGGGCGAAGCGTATACTTTTGGTGGGTTGCATTGTCCTCTTCGAAATAAATGCAGTCACAGGACATTTACCCAACTCGTTCTTAGAATCAGGTTGAATTCGGTGGTAAGCTAAAGGGATGCTTTCTTCTGTCCTTACTTTAAGGGAATCTAAGGAGGAATCATTGGTATCGGTGAAAATAATTAAATCTGCATCCGATTGCACCAGCCGTTCAAAGTCACTGGAATTTTTTGGAGCAGGAAAAAATTGAATCAAAAGAGACTGACCTGTTTCCTTCCTATATGCCGCTTGGGCCAATTTTAAAGAAGTTTGTAAGGAATCCTCTGCCCAAACTGATAAATCTTTTGATCCGTTACCAGGATCCACTTGGGGCATCTTTTCCCATACGACCAACATAGAGGCCAATACAAAAATGGATAAGAGAGAAAGGGTGACCCCAGTATATTTCGGGGTTTTGAAAAGTGGCTTGTACTCAGGCTGCATCAAAGTGTTTTTACCATCTTAATTTGGGCACGGGTACTGAAAAGGACCCATTCACTGAATTTTTGATAAAGTAGCGTAATCCCAAAATCTGAAGGTAGAAGAATCCTCTAATTGATAGAGCCAATTTTGAGTTTGGTCTCGAAAAAAGTAAGGGTAAAGCACTTTAGAAGTAAAAAGCCATCCGAGTTCAGAGTCGTAGAGCCAAAATGTATCTTGGCCAATGGAACTTAGATACAACCAGCCAAGGTGAGAATGAAAGATCCAATTTTGTTTGTTGTCGGTGTAGAAGATGCCAAACCAGGCATCGAACCAGTTATCGCTTAACTTGGTTATGGCCGTAAAATTATTTGTAACTGTTTCATTGCTGTCACTGGCAAAGTCATCGGCGGAGGCCCGTTTGGGGTCATCGGGGAACTGATCAGTTGCATTATCCACGCCATCCCCGTCCCGGTCGGCGTCGAATTCGTCATCGGTGCCGTCGCCGTCCGCATCGTTCCCTGAA
>DBVA01000109.1:0-157 GCA_002308735.1 Opitutia bacterium UBA1276
AGAGCGTTAAAACAATGAAGTTGTAGTCGGCCGAAATACAAAATTAGGGGGAGATGCAAAAGGAAAAGTGGTAGATGGTAAGGGACATCAAGTAGTGAACCATTTTTTGAAATTGGATGGCTTGATTGAATTTATGGTTAAGCAAGCCGTTAGATTT
>DBVA01000109.1:445-14765 GCA_002308735.1 Opitutia bacterium UBA1276
CTTGATTGAATTTATGGTTACGCAAGCCGTTAGATTTAATTGAGGTTGGGTAATACGGCTAGACATCTTTCCTGAATATACTATTCCTTGGTTTCTATGAAAACCCTCAACCAATCCTTCCACTTTGCTCAAATCCTTCTTTGGACAATGCTTTTTTGTCTCTTTTCAACGCTCAGTTACGCAGAGACAGAGATTGATTTACTTACATCCAAGACAATTAACTTGAATAAGAACTGGTTGCTCGAAAAAGGGGTACTCACCCCATCCGAAACACCGGGGGGAATCATTTGGTCTAAAGACAAGTTTGGTGATTTTCAGATCAATTTACAGTACAAAACATCGCCAAAAGCAAACAGTGGATTGTTTTTTCGCACAGATCCTAAGAATGCGGTGCAGGGAGGATTTGAAATTCAAATTGCTTCTCCTGGGTTGTATAGCGGAAAACATATTGTCGGATCCCTTTATGATGCTAAGGAACCTACATTGGCAGCAGGAAAACCAGACGGAGAATGGAATGATATGCGTTTGGTCTGCAAAGGGCCATCAATCAAGGTTGTACTCAACGGCAAGAAAGTGATTGATCTAAACATCAACGAATGGAATGTGCCGCAACAAAACCCGGATGGTTCAAAGAACAAATTCAGAACAGCCCTGAAGGATCTCCCTCATATCGGCCACATCGGACTGCAGTACCACGGACAACCGATTTGGTTTCGTGACATCAAGATCAAAGGATTGTAAGGGAATGGAATCCTCGAGGCGCTTAATTTACAAACTCTCCCGATTTTAGCCCGATCGCATATTTATTCACACCACATCAATTTGTTTGTCTTTGGCGGGTAGAATATCAATATACAGCAAAGATTATATTGATATAATACAAAATTACTTACATCAACCCGAACGACAAGGAATCAAAATGGCAGAACCTAAAGGACTAAATAAACCCGTAAAATTAAAAGCCGACCTGGCCGCTTTTTTAGGAGCGACTGAATTACCACGCACCGCGATCACCCAAAAGCTTTGGGATTACATAAAATCAAACAAGCTTCAAACGAAGACCGAGAATGGTCAGCCTGAAAATGCGGGTAAGTTCATTGTTGCGGACGCAAAACTTTTAACCGTCTTCAAAAATACCAACGCCACGAGTAAGAGTGGAAAAGTGACCGATTTAAGAAATTTAAAAGAAGGTGAAACCATTAATATGATGCAAATGGCATCTGTGGTTGGAGCTAATATTGAATAACCGTATTTAAACATTGAATACCCGATTTTAGGTCGGGTTAAAAAGCGCACTTGTCTCCGGCTAAGTGTGCTTTTTTAGTATTAAGTATTTTCCTTGGCTTTTAGTAAAATTGTTGAACCCAAAAGAATGATCTCCATTTTAAAAATGAAAAGCATCTGTTTTATTATCTCTTTGATTCCTGTGGCCATGGGAGCCTTTATTTGGGGCAGGGATGGATGGAGGTTGGCATTTTGGCAAACCAGTGTGGCCAAAGAAATGGAAGTTCCCATTGTCGAAGGAATGCCTGAACTCGGTACGCAAACTCAAGTGGTTTGGCAGGAACAGTTTATAAGTGGGATTGAAAGTCCCTTGATCGGACTAATACTTAGCCTTTTCTTGTCCCTTGCTTTTATACTTCTGCTTCGAAAAAGAAATGGTTCTTCGGTCTGAGAACAAAAAAAGTTTAAAATTTGTATGAATTGGGTAATGCTTTTTTCGATCATGATAGGCCATGCATTCGAGCACTGAAAAGTGGCCGCCCTTTCAAGTAATTTAATCAACAAAAGAAACGGTTCCGTTTTCACGAATCTTCTTCGTGTAGGTTTTATCGTTGAGTTTGTATTTTAGATCAAGGACTTTGATCGTGCCTCCAGCCGGGTCTTTGCCGGCTTGTTTATTAATCATTACAAAATCGTACTGTCACGAATCCAGTTGTTTCTGCAGTGCCTTACGAACATCTATTTGGCGTTGAGGATTTCCATCCTGTCCATAGAGTGCACTTATCAGTTCGATCTGAAGCTTTTTTAAGGAGCGAAAAATTTACATTTCCTGTCGCCTCCAGAGACAAAATATGCGATAAATGCTTTTAGTTCCTCGGCATTCATCGAATTAATTAGACTTCCACGCATCATGGAAAGCTTGGAAGCCTTCTTAGATTTAAAGCTGAAATATCTTTTTAAAAAAAGCGTCCTTACTGAGCCTTGCTACCTCGTCCCCTCTAATTTGCAAGTAACAGTCAATTCCGACGGTCTTACATTTCTCTTCAAGTAAGAGCCCAAATCCGGCGTGATGAATTCCGTCTCCCTCAATCACTGGAACAGCGGCGGGCTTTTTATAACTTAAAAATACGGGAGGGTCATCTTTGGAGACATGGGTAATGGGGGAGCATTCCAGAGAGAGTGCTTGGTATTGTCCCCAGTTTTCCATGAGGTCTTCAATACTTTTAGCCCCCACGGTTTTCCAAATCATTCCATGCTGAATGCAAGCGGGACCAATCTTCTTTTCGAGAAGAAAAGGATCCAGAGTTGTTTGCCCGCCCATCGCAAGAGCTCCGCAAACCCGTGAAGATTGACGAAGAACTGGATCATCACTCTTTGGGTTGGCCATGTCATCATGGTAAGCAAGCCACATGCTCGAAGCGGCCCCAGCCGAACCACCGGTCACAGCGATACGTTTGGGGTCAATCTTCCATTCCACTGCCTTAGTGCGCAAAAATTGAATAGCCCGGGCAGCGTCGTGCACTGCCGCAGGCAGGAGTTCAACACCGGCCAGACGATAGTCAATCGAAGCAAAGCTGTATCCTTTTTTTAATTCATTTGCATTTGCGGTTTCAAGCTTCTTTCCACCAAGCCAACCCCCACCATGAATATGGACCAGTAAAGGCGCAGGTTTTGGGGACTCAATTTTCCAAAAGTTTAGGGTCATATCCTGATGAGGACCATAGGATACATTCTTGAAAGAGGGCTCGATCTTTTGGCCAAGCAAGGAGGCGTGGGTTAGAAAGAGGAGGCAGCTAAGCTTTCTTAATTTCATTTCTATTTTTGGGCTATGTAAATTTGATCTGAATCCCAGTCAATGTGATTTAAATCCGCATTTTGAATGTCGATTTCGGATGGGTAAGAGAAAGGGCATATTTCAATGGTCGAGGACTCAGGCATGGATAAGTTGAGATGAGAGAGCCATCTTTTAGCCCGTTTAATTTGATCGGCCTGAGAACTTTCCAGAGAGTCAACGCCGGTCATATTTTTAACCGGAGAGAATTCTTCGAGACGATCCGCTTCTAAAATGAGCGGATTTTTGGCTAAGGGGAGGGCGTCAAAAACGAAAGTCTCGAATTTAACCGCATTGGGTTCGGCAGGATTGATTAAGTCGCCGTTATGATTAAGGAATGCGACCTTTTTTTCAGCCCGATGATAAGGCAGTTTATTTTCGCCACTGGCAAACTGTTCGATGAAGTCGCGCCGCAGAATGTGAATTGCCGGACTTCCAGCCCGGTATTTGATTCGTCCATCCTCTTCTTTTTCAAGGGCTTTTTCCTCAGGCAAATCGGAATATTCAATGATTGAAATCCGGTCGCCGATCGAAACGAAGTTGCCCAATTTTTCAAACGGCCCGGTTTTGGTCAGGGACCGGCTCGACATATCTGAATTTTGGAGCTCATGTAGTCCGATAAATAAAGGGTTGAGAATGGTCACCAATGGATTGTCGACCTGAAAATAGGAGACATGTTCAATACCTCTTTCTGCCATGTCGGCAATGGAACCGGAATCGATTAAAGCTTTGAGGGAGCCCCCATGTCCGTTGGGGGAGAGTGCGAGGCCATCCTGACTGGCAAGAAGCAGATTTCCTTCGAAGTCAGTAGCAGGCATCACGCCTTGGGCAAAGAACTTCAAGTTTTCTTTTCCAAGCCCGTAGTAATTACTTTCTTCAAAATGGTTGATCGTAGCCTCTAAGTTCAAGGGACTGCACATAATGTACCAAGGAATGCTTACCTCATACTTTTGCGATATCCCATGGATCTGTTCAGCAAATAGTTGAAAAAGGGGTTTGTTTTTAATGGGGCTTACTGGGAGGGTTCCCTTGGGGCCATCATACCCCAATCGGGTTCCTTGCCCTCCAGCGACGGTGAATGCAGCGGTTTTTCCATCCCGAATCAGGGTTTCCCCATGCTTAAAGGCTCGGGCGTAGAGTTCTTCCTGTTCAGCATTTTCTGGCTTGATCGGGAAGTAGGAAGCAGGTTCATACTTTTCAGGCAAGGTTGATAAATCTTGATTAAAGACACATTCTTCCAAGGCAAGCTGTAGCTCATTCCAGTCAAGTGCCAAAGCTTGATTCGCAAGTTTAGGACTGCCGGCAGCCAGCTCACTAATTCGGATTTGATTCCTTTTAATTATATCCATGATTGAAAACCTCATAGGAGGTAAATAAAAGGGAGGCAATTTTCAATCCAAACAGCATAGAGTAAGCAACTAAGTAAAAAATGAATTTCCGGATTGATGGATTAGGAAAATAATCCTAATTGAGGTTTTCCCTTGTGAGCAACGGTGAATGGCCGAACGGTCGGGCTGTAGAGTACATGATCGACAGGGATGCCTAATGCGTGGGCAATGCTGGCATTAAAATCTGGAATGGTCATGGATCCCTCAATAACCTCCTCTCCACCTTTGGATGTTTTTCCATGCACATATCCACCTTTAAAGCCGCCTCCGGCTAGGACGCTGGTGAATGCCTGAGGGTAGTGGTCCCGGCCAACATTTTGATTGATCTGAGGAGTTCGTCCAAATTCTGTGGTTAAGACCACAATGGTGTCCTTTAATTTACCAACTCGCTCCAAGTCTTCAAGCAGGGCTGCCACCGCCTGATCCATAGTATGGCAAAGCTCGGGCAGGGAGGTGAAATTGTTTTGGTGAGTATCCCAGCCCCCGAAGCTGACTTCAACCGAGCGAACATTTCGTTCGATTAAGCGACGGGCAAGCAGACAACCCTGGGCAAAGGGCTCCGAGCCGTATCGCTCTTTTGTTTTGTCGTCTTCTTTGTGAATATTGAAAGCCGCCAGGTCCGGGCTATCCATTAAGCGAACTGCATCCGCATACATGTGCCCGTAAGCTCGAATAGGTTTTGAGTGATATCGTTTGAGAAATTCGGCATCGATGTCGTTTGCGAGATTAAGCCTCCTATCAAAACGCTCTTTTTCGACAAGGGCTTGAGCGTATTTTAGACCGGATTCGGGTTCGTTGATGGCAAGCGGTTCAAATTCGGGTTCAAAAAAACCACCACTTCCATGAAACCTACTCTCCCGTCCAATAAAAACCGAAGCCGGAAGGGTGGGGTTGATTTTACCCTTTAATTTATGATACCAAGATCCAATACCCGGATGTCGAATCGTTGCCCGTTGCTGGTAACTGGTATGCATGAAGTAGTTTCCTTTTTCATGGTCGCCTGCCGTTGAGGTTAGTGAGTTCACGATGCATAACTTGTCTGCATGCCTAGCCAAGTTGGGAAGATGGCTCGAGACTCGAATCCCATCCACATTGGAATTGATGGGCTGGGTTGACCCCTGGTTTTCATGACCTGTTTTGAGGTCAAAAGTATCGATATGGCTCATTCCACCTTCCATATATAGGTAAATGAGTTGCTTCGCGGGATCAGCCAGTTGGGGAATAGTGCTTTTCTCCCCTGCGGCTCCAAAGCTGTGGTGTGCAGTTACACCAAGAAAGCTTCCGGCAGCTAGTTCAAGAAAACGGCGACGGTTGAAATCAGACTTTATCATTGTATAAATATAAATTGGCGAGAATTAAGCAGAGCCCAAACGAGGTCTTCAATGGTTTCTTCCCCGTGAGTTTCATAATCAGTAAGAATCCTTTCCAGTTCCAAAGTGGTTGGCTTTCGGGTTAACATGGATCGATAAATAAGTTCAATTTTATCCTCGGGTTTATTCAGGGCAGCGAGAAGCCCACCAAGAAAAGCGTTCGAATTTTGAATCGCGACACTCAAGGGGCTATTAAGCAAATATAAAGCTTGGGGAACGGATGCATGGGATGAGGAATTATCGATAACTTCTCTGTCTGACTGGCCAAAGTCGCGTAGAAAATGTCCTCTTTTCGCTGGTGATTCCAGTTCAACCGCTCTTGCCATTTGTCGAACCACATCCCGGAAATGACGCAAGGAAGTACGCTCCCTTGCATCCCAGATCCTTCGCTCATTCGGATCCAAGTTTCCAGGTGCTTTACGAGGTTTTGCCTGCGATATTCGTTCATTTACTTCCATTGTCGCAGAGCTCATGGGACTGCCTATCATCGATTCTCCCATCATCATCGAGGGTCTTACTTGGTTGTCTTTCAGATCAACCAAGACCAGTTCACGACTCATTGTTTCCATCTCGCGGACTTTTACTTTGAGTTCATCCGTCAATTTTCTGGCAAGTTCATGATCGGATTGAGCGTAAGCGGCTGAGATCTTTTTCTCATATTCAACTTGTTCACCCCGCATCTCCCGTCGCAGAGCCCCAGCTTCCCTTATTTTGGGTAAGACTTCCTCAATAGGTCTACCTTCAAGGCTTTGATAAATTGCTTTGGTTCGGGCAATCCGTTCCTGGGTCCGTTTTTTATTAGGGGCATAGGTGTCGACATTAGGAAGTATGAGAGTGGTGACGGAATCCCAAATTTGCTCGGCACTCATTCGCTTCAAGAGTGGACCCGCGAAATGGAATTTCATCCCCAGAGGATGATCTTCCAGGTGCATCTCCCTGCGAAAAAGTTGAGTATGAAAAAGAACATTCTGAAAAGCACGAATATTGTAATCAAGTTCCTGCATTAAATTCTCAAGAAAACGAAGCAATTCGGGTTGGCTGATTTCGGTTCGATCCGTCAGGTTATCCAAGGGTTCAAAAATACCATGCCCAAAGGCACGCTTCCAAAGCCGATTCACGATGACCCTAGTAAAACGTGGATTTTCGGGTGATACTAACCATTCTGCGTAGGCATTTTTTCGTTCGGTCTGATCCTCAAGGTGAGGGATTTCTGGACCGAACATGGTGCCGGGTTTTACGATCTCGTGTGGAGATCCGTTGTCATACTGATAGTCATGAGGAAGTTGCAGGGGTTTATCGTAATGATGTTTTACCTGAACATTAGAAATATGGCCATAGAGCATATTAACAGTCTGCGAAACTGGGTCGTCAAAATCGGATGTCTCTTTGCGGGCAATCAATCCTCGTATCGCTGCTTTTCTAAATTCCTCTTTGGATAAATTATTACGTTCTAAGTAACCAGGTGCATAGGGTTGGCTAAGCCATTCATCGATTTTAGACTCATCGTGCATGTGGGGAAAATCCTCAAAACCAGTTGCCTCTAGAAAAGCAGCATTTCTTCTTTTTCCAAAATCTTGATAAACTTGCTGACGATTTGAATCGTGAGACACGCCCATACGAACATCAAAATCGTAGGTGTAAGCAGCCATCTTGAAGTAATCCATCTGGGTCCATTTGTCGAAGGGATGGTCATGGCACTGAGCACACTCCAAACGCGTACCTAAAAATATACGAACTGAATTCGACATGTTGTCTAGGGCCATACCGGCATCACGCAAATAATATGCAGCAGCAGGGTTGTTAAAAATGAGACCGTGCCCACTTACCAGTTGGTGTACGAGTTCATCATAGGGTGTGTTTTTTCTTACCTGTTCCTTGATCCATTCCCGATAATAAAGCGTATAATCAACATTCGTGGGGATTCGAAGAAGGTCGGCCCAAAATTGATAGTGATGAGCCGTGTAGCCGGCATCATTTGTGAGCAGTTTTTGAATCAGTAAGGAGTGTTTATTGTCTGCAGTTAAATTGAGGAAATTATTGGCTTCCAAAATCGTTGGTATCCGACCGATAACGGATAGGTAAATTCGACGCAGGAATTGCTCATCACTAATGATGGGATTGGGCTGGAGTTTTTCACGATTCAAATTTGCATTCAAAAAGGAATCTATTTTTTCAGCTGCTGGGCGAGGATCAAAGCCTTCAAATGAAGAAGCAGGTCTTTGCTCCAATGAAATGTTTTGGATCATACCATCTGAATGGGTTCCTCGAGCACTTTGATCTTGCTCACTGGGAATAAACAAAAAAGTGAGGAATGTTACTAGGCCAATGGAAACGAGGGAAACTCCCGTAAGTATAAGGGCTTTTTTACGGTTTTGAAAAACGGGCTTCCTGGTCTTTGGTTTGGAGCCTTCCGCTTTTTGTAGGGTTGGCTCTTTGTCTGACTTCTCGGTTTTCAGGCGTATCTGATCCTTAGCGGGATCCGGAGTTTTTGAGACCCCTGGAACTTCAGACAATTTGATCCAATGGGAGCCGTCGAAACAGGCAAGGTCATCACCAATAAAGTTATTTGCTCGAAGGTGCTCTTTGATTTGAGCAACTGAGAAGGGACCATAATTTTTCCCCTTTCTGTGAACATATACTTTCATTGGCTATTGTTCGTCCAAGATATTCTTTAAATTACTAAGTTTACTATTATTTTGGTAAAGATAGTCAATACTTGCTGCATTTGCTTTGCTTCGCTCCGTCATAAGTTCCTTGAACTGAGGATCATCTTGGAATGCTTTTCTTGCCCGTTCTCTTTTTTGGGATAGCACCCGATTACTCACAAAAAGCTGAGGATATTTCTTCTCCAGTTTATTTTGGGCTTCTTCCGAAACTTGTAAGAGCATTCGGAATTCTGGTACATCTTTATACCGAAGCCTTGTTTCCTCAAGAACGGCTTTCTTCTGGGCATGGGGCAAATCATTTATCTTAGGATTTTTCTCGACCAGGAATTGATCCAGGGCTCGACTTGCCTGAAAAGTGGAAAATAGAATCTTCTTATACTCGGGATCGTTTTGATGTAATTCCTTTCGCAAACTTTTAATTTTCTTCTGGAACTGCTTATTTGACAAAAATGCATCCGGAAAGCGTTGCAATTTTTCTTGATCCAGAATCTCAACTCTTTCAATTAAAGTACGATATTTTTCGTCCTCCATAAATAGGCGAGCGTGGAGGTTTTTCTTCAGTATGTCATGTTGTTCTTGGACCGTTTTTTTAAGAGGAAAACGATCAAGCTGAGTTTTGATTACAGAATGATTATTTATCTGCTCAGGATGCCGACCAGCATGGAAAACCTGAAGGTTGTCCAAGGATGCTCCAGCTTGATCGACTTGAAATGCAAAATAAGTTCGTTCTTTATCAATCATGGGGTGTTGAGCATAAGCGATGTATTCATGATTCAAGTGTGCAATTGCTTGGTCTTTGATGAATTCGATGGTTATGCCATACCATTCCCCATCTTTAAAGTTATAGGCACATTCTCCATGACGCATTGGATACCAGGGCCCTTCTTTATCGTATGCGGTTTGAATAAAAAAATGATCTTTCCGAATGTGAACCACGGTATTATAGCTTCCATTTGAACCGGTGACTAAGCGGATGTCTTCCGCCCCGTTAAAAAGAAATTCGAATCGTATGAGTGCATCTTTAAAGATCGGTTCTTTGTAAAAAAGCCGCTTATTGGTCCCAGCAACTTGGTTGCGCAAAAGAATTCCATCTTCAACCTGCCATTCTTTTTGGAAAACCCATTTTTCACTAATTTGACCCTTTGAAAAATGTTCACCAAAATAAAGGTTTCCTGGTTGTGTAAGTAAGGGGCGGGAAGGAATCCGTGCTCCGACCCGCTGGCGCCAGGAGACCAGTTCACGGTGGAGCTCCCGCACTCGTTCCGAGTGGGTGGAGGCGAGGTTGCTTTCTTCGGAAACATCTGTTTCGAGGTTGAAGAGTTCGAATTTTTCGGGCCGTGCGGGGTTGAAATATTCAATCAGCTTCCAATCTCCTTTCCGAATCGCTCCGCTCGAGATGCCACCAAGAAAGTGGGGCCGGTCCAGTGGGTAGTGCCAATGCAGGGCTGGGCGTGCGTGAGGGGAAGATGGATTCCTCAAGGTAGAAATTATGGAGACTCCGTCCAGAATATGACTGGGGTCCGGTTCGATATTTGCCGCCTCCAGAAGGGTTGGGTAGAAGTCATGATTAACTACGGGATGGTTACTGGTTGCACCTGCTGGAACATTACCTTCAGGCCAGCACACGATCATAGGCACGCGGATACCCCCTTCATATAACTGGCTTTTTCCTCCACGTAGTGGAGCATTGGTGGTGACATTGGTCTCGCCCCCATTGTCACTCGAAAAAATAAAAATGGTATTTTCAGAAAGACCGAGTGAATCGAGCTTTTTCATCAAGAGTCCAACCCCGTCGTCAATACTTTCAAGCATGGCAGCAAGGTGAGGGTTATGATCTTGAGACCAATATTCACAGTCTTCTCCTGTAAGTCCGGCATCATCACAGAGATAACATTTCGTCCTACTAGGCTTTCCAGGGGGATGTTTTTTGCGATACTTTTCGACTAGGTCAGGTCGACCATTCAGAATGGTATGGGGGGCATAGTGGCTAAGGTATAAGAAAAAAGGCTTACCCTGGTTCCTCTCTACGAAATCAACCGCTTCCAAGTTCAAGCGGTCGGTTAAGTATTCATCTTTTCCCATCCTATTTTTTGGAAGATCGATCCATGAGATCGGTTGCGTTCGAAATACATAGGGCCAAAAGTTGGCTCCATTTCCAACTCCTTTTACTTCACTTCCAATATTCCAATCGAAACCATGATCTAGTGGACGAATCTCGAACTGGGCACCTTGATATTTATAACCGGTCAAGTGCCACTTGCCCACCATTCCAGTAGCATAGCCATTACGCTTGAGGATCTTGGGGAGGGTCACTTGATCCACGGGCAGTGCATTGGAGGAATTGGGGCGGAGGTAGTCGAGAATGCCGACGCGGGCAGGATGTTGACCGGTTAGCAGGGCGGCTCGGTAAGGAGAACAAACCGGTGCAGCTGCATAGGCGTGAGTAAAGCGAAGCCCTCGCTTGGCCAACTCATCTAAATGTGGAGTTTCATTAAATGAATTTCCATAGCATCCCAATTCCGCCCAACCAAGATCGTCCGCGAGGATAAAAACAATGTTTGGTTTTTTGGCATCCATGACCAATCCAAAAAGGGACATACCAAGGAAAATATATTCAGCACATCGGAATCTCATTTGAAGGATAGTGTAATGGAACTTTTCGATGATTTCTGATCTGCCAGAAAAGATACATAGTTTGGATGGGTGGAATTTTGCTCAATAAAATTGGCACCAGTCAGATCTGGATTTCCGGAAAGCTGTCCTTGATCTAGCCAGGGTTCAAACTTTACCCGAAGAGGGCAGTTTGTGACCGTAAT
This sequence comes from Opitutia bacterium UBA1276, assembly GCA_002308735.1. GTDB lineage: Bacteria > Verrucomicrobiota > Verrucomicrobiia > Opitutales > Seribacteraceae > Seribacter. The sequence continues at coordinate 11,741 of DBVA01000109.1, forward strand.
GGATTTCTTTTGCCCTCCCAAAAAACCCCTTTTCCTTTGGTATCGAACTTGAGTCCAACCTTTCTCATTTCCAATGGGAATATCAAACTCCATCCAATCCCAACTCATGGGCATGGAATCTTTTACATGAAATATGTTGTCCGGAATCGAATAAGATATTCCAGCCAACCCTTCGATAAATAAAAGGATTTTACCCGCATTGAAGTTGGAATATTGATCCCCAAACAGAGCGAGATCACGACGATAAGCCTCAGGGGCAACTGGAATTCCCCATCCTTCATGATAGTTATAGTTTTCCAAGTGGTTAAGGGTAAGGTTGGAGGCAATTTTGGGGAATCCCTGGCAAAACATTCCGTCAAGGGTGAAGTAAGCGGTATCCGGGGTATAACCAAAAGCTTGATCGTCAGCAGAATAAAATACTTGCATCGATTTTTTTGACATCGCCAAGGGGAAGAATTCCCCGAAAAACCCGCGCTCTTTATTCAAGGCCCAGGAGTGAATCATTCGTTTGGCATAGTCTCTCGGGAAGTGCGGTGAACGCATCGACCAAAAAGCAGTGGTCATCAACATGCCATTTCTGCCTCCCATGAAATAATCTTTATGCCCATTGGCCTCCCAGCGTTGTTCAAACATAAGCTGTAGATGTTTGGGGTCTTGTTTGATTCGCTTTCTCCAGTGCTCAACATCGGACCGGTTTCCTGTCAGCACGGCCATTTTTTCAAGGACTCTTCCAACCTCTGCATCATTCATGGCAAACCCAACCATGTTCCTCCAAAAAACCTTCCGAAAAAATCCTTGGTAGCATTTTCGAATAAAATTACTATCACCTGAATGCTGGTAAATTTGCCATGCACCCAGGACATGTTCCGCTAGTTCTCCTCCATAAGCTCCCGAGTGCCAACTAACTCCCTTATTGTCAGATAGAAAAATATGACCGTCATTGGTTTCCCGATAACGACCGTTTTCAACTAAATGCTTCCAAGTGAGTACATTTCCATAGGCAAACTTAGGCTTGTCTCTTATCCAGGCTCCCACTTTGATTTGAAAACAGGCATCATAGCGGTGAATTCCAAGAAAGTTATTAACTGCGGATTGGGTATGATTTTCCATTTCCCAGCCTTTTTGCACATCGATGTAATACATCATGTAGAGGGACCAAAGGTAGTAATAGATTTCCTCAAACTTCGGATCACTGCAGCGAAATTGTGGGATTTGTTGACCGAGAATCTCATTCATTTCTGCGGTTTTCTCAGCCCTTAATTCCTCAGCCCTTAGAATGGAATCTGTGGAAGCATTTTTGGCTTTATTTTGATCGTCGTGCATGGACCAAGAAACGGTAACTCCAGAGGAATTACAGGGAACTTCAAAAGAATATTTCCAGACACCACGATCATCCTTGTTGAGTTCTAAGGTTTTAGAAAAGTTCTGAGAAGAGGAGAGGGCAGTGGTCATTCCCTGATAAACACAAGGTCCAATTCTTTCGGGCCGATCTGGATCGGGTTGGGAACGAACCGTCCCTCCCTCCCTTACAAGTAGTGCATTGGTGGGGGGATCATAGTAGGCGGATGCACTGGAAGAAACACTGTGGCGGACATAAAAGCTATGACCCTCAAACCTAAGGATGATCGGTTGAGAGGAAGTGATGATCGAGAGGGCTGTGTCTAGAGCACTGATAAATTTTTCTTCGCGGATGAGAATGCCTTCTATCTCATATTCGCAAATCATTTTATCTGGTCTCCAACTCATCCTTGTTGGCTTGGGATGTTTGTGAACCTTTTCGCCAATAATAACACTGCCATAGAGGACGCGAGTGTCCTTGTAAAACTCCCATCCTCTGTAGTCATTACCCACGCCCGTATGTTCACTCCCAGGTAGTTCACTGTGTAAAATTCCGACTCCACGACTTCGGAGGTCATGATAAAAGGGATGGGTGAGCCCGATCGTTTCATCTTCCATCAGCTCCCAACTTGCATGGAAGCCACCCACATAATAAGTGAGGTTGCCCGCAAGAAATCCATGCTTTCTGCCTTGAATCGACTGTTCAAGTTTTTCGCAGAGCGGTACTTCTTTCGCAAATATTTTTGGACAGATTAAAAGTAGAGCCCACCAAAATAAAAGGAGTAGGGCACGAGGTGACCTAAAGATCATACCTTATTTTGTATACCGTATTCTATTTTTCAAAGGCGACTTGGACCTCTAAAATACCAACAGCAGCATCTGGCTGTGGAACCATATTGATTCGAATAGCATCACAAGTGAGTGGGGCGGCAGGGTGAACCACATTGTACTGATTGGCCCGATTGTCATAACGGTCCGTGACATATAATTCGAAAGGTTCCCATTTTCCCTTATTTCTAACTTCAAGGGACCATTCCTGAGGAAACTTTACATCCTGTTGGTCTTGCATCCAATAGACTCCGATATCCCGAACTTTTCTAGGTGTTGAAAAATGGCCTTCGATCCATTGTGCTTTCCCAAGTTGAGGACGACTCGTCCAACGTGGAACGCTTTTTCCACTCGACCATTTTGGTTCTTTTCCATCCCCAACCGCACTGGCTGTATCCAACTCGGAAGTGTGGGACGCCTCAATACTTGAAAAAACACTCTTCTTGGGAAGTTTGTGTGGATCAAATACAGCAAGCTTTGGTGTTGTAGGGAACCAGATGGTCATGGATCCCGGCTTTCGATTATTCCAGGCATAGTAGGGAATCAGGGAAAGACTCCTATCCTCTTCCTTGCCCAGTGCATCGACTGCATTGGCCTTGGTTTTAACCTGCGAGAAGGAACCACTTGCAAGTTGAACGCTGGCTAGCTTAAATTTTTTAGCCACTTTTTTCCTGTTCAGGAAAAAACGCTGGGTCGCACCACCATTGTCAATTCCTTCAGCGCATAAAACAAAGGGTCCACGGGTAAATGCGAGACGGTTTTGATTTTCCTCAACCCGGTTGTCACATTCATTGATCTGTAAAGGCATGGGCAGATCGAGGACAATTTGATCCCCTTTTTTCCAGGTGCGTTTGATGGT
>DBVA01000224.1:0-8518 GCA_002308735.1 Opitutia bacterium UBA1276
CAATGTGGACTGTTTTTGTTATCAAGACTCTCCCAGAAGGGCTCATTCCATCGCAGCCCAAGGTGGAATCAATGCCGCAAAAAATTATCAAAATGATGGAGATAGTACCCATCGCCTCTTTTACGATACCGTCAAGGGCGGAGATTTTCGATCCCGGGAAGCCAATGTTTACCGACTCGCACAAGTCAGCACCAACATCATTGACCAATGTGTTGCTCAGGGTGTTCCCTTTGCCCGAGAATATGGGGGTTTGCTCGCGAACCGCTCTTTTGGTGGTGCTCAAGTCAGCCGAACTTTTTATGCCCGGGGACAGACGGGTCAGCAATTACTCTTAGGTGCCTACAGCGCCCTAAGCCGACAGATTTCCGCAGGTCAGGTCAAAATGCATACCAGGCAGGAGATGCTTGATATTGTGGTGGTTGATGGGCATGCCAAGGGCATCATTACCCGTAACTTAGCCACTGGCGAGACCAAGGCATGGACTGCAGACGCAGTCCTATTATGCACCGGTGGTTATGGAAATGTCTATTATCTTTCCACCAATGCAATTGGCTGTAATGTTACCGCTACTTATCGTGCTTACCGGAGAGGTGCAGGCTTTGCCAATCCATGCTTTACCCAGATTCACCCAACTTGCATCCCGGTGTCGGGTGATCACCAGTCGAAATTGACCTTAATGTCAGAATCCCTTCGTAATGACGGCAGGGTCTGGGTTCCGAAAAATGCGGAAGATAGCACCAAGAATCCTAACGATATTCCTGAAGACGCACGGGATTATTACCTTGAAAGGAAATATCCCAGCTTTGGAAACCTTGCCCCCCGTGACATTTCCAGTCGCTCCGCAAAAGAGGCTTGCGATGAAGGTCGGGGAGTCGGTCCGGGTGGTCGCGGGGTATACCTTGATTTTGCGGATTCTATTTCCCGTCTTGGAGAAAGTGCAATCCGGGAGCGCTATGGAAATCTCTTTCAAATGTATGAGAGAATCACGGGTGAGAATGCGTACCAGCGCCCCATGCGTATCTATCCAGCAATCCACTACACCATGGGTGGGCTCTGGGTTGACTATAATCTCATGACTACGATTCCCGGTTGTTTTGCCCTTGGTGAAGCGAATTTTTCTGATCATGGAGCCAATCGATTGGGAGCCAGTGCCTTGATGCAGGGACTGAGTGATGGATATTTTGTGATTCCTTACACCATTGGAGATTATCTAGCCCGTTCGGGTGCTGGTTCTATCAGTCCAGATTCTCCGGAGGTAAAAGAGGTGATGGAGTCGGTTCGCCAAAGGGTGGATCAACTTACTTCAGCATGTGGTAAGCGATCTTCTCGTTCTTACCACAAAGAGCTTGGACAGATTATGTGGGATCATGCCGGAATGGCACGAAATGCAACTGGCTTGGAAAAAGCTATCGGTCAGATTCAAGACCTGCGTGATGACTTTAATAAAAACCTCTTGGTTCCCGGTTCCGGAGACACTCTAAATGCTGAGCTTGAACGGGCTGGTCGGGTGCGAGATTTTCTCGACTTTGGAGAACTTCTTTGCCGAGATGCTTTAGAAAGAAATGAATCTTGTGGGGGTCATTTTCGTGAAGAATATCAAACGGAAGAGGGGGAAGCCACCCGGGATGATGAAAATTTTGCCCATGCTGCGGTCTGGGAGTACAAGGGTGAAGAAAAAACGCCAACCCGGCATAAGGAGGAACTCAAGTACGACAATGTTAAGCTTGCGGTACGTAGTTATAAGTAAGAAAATTTTTTCATGAATTTGATCTTAAAAGTATGGAGACAGGACGGGGCAGACGATGATGGTCGTTTTGAGACTCATCAGATAAATGGTGTCTCGGAGGATTCCTCCTTCCTGGAAATGATGGATCAATTAAATGAGCAATTGTTGGAAGAAGGAAACGAACCGATTCTTTTTGACCATGATTGCCGCGAAGGGGTATGCGGAACCTGTTCTTTAACCATCAATGGCCTCGCTCACGGCCCTGAGAATTCGACCACCACTTGCCAGCTTCACATGCGTAAATTTAGTGACGGCGAGACCATAACAGTGGAACCTTTTAGAGCCCGTGCATTTCCCGTGGTCCGGGACTTAGTTGTGGATCGCTCCGCCTTTGATCGTATCACCCAAGCCGGTGGATTTATTACGGTTCGTACGGGTAGTGCTCCAGACGGAAATGCTTTGCCTGTTCCTAAAGACGATTCAGACAAAGCCATGGATGCCGCTGCTTGTATCGGATGTGGTGCTTGCGTAGCATCCTGTAAAAATGCATCGGCGATGCTCTTTACGGCCGCAAAGGCTGGGCATCTCAATCTTCTTCCTCAAGGCCAAGCGGAAAAAGACAATCGGGTACTCTCCATGGTATCAGCAATGGATAATGCCGGGTTTGGGAATTGTAGAAATTATGGAGAATGTTCCGCTGCCTGCCCTAAGGATATTTCTCTAGATTACATCGCCAAGCTCAACCGCGACCACGCGAAGGCCAAGCTTAAAAAGATTTTTGCTTAAGCACGGTTTCCATTCGCAACCTCATTTTGGTTGCGACAATTCTCATCCTTTGGATGATGTTCTTTTATGTCAAAAGATCAAAAACAGGTAACTTGGGGAGGACGGTTTTCCGAGCAGCCAGATGTCTTGATGCAGGTATTTGGTGAGTCCGTCTCTTTCGATATGCGTTTGGCAGTCTATGACTTAAAGGGCAGCCTTGGGCATGCCTCGATGCTGGCACATGTCGGACTCTTGTCGGATGTCGAGTTTCAGTCGATTGAAAAGGGAATTCAGGAATTATTTGAAGAAGTCAAAAATGATTCCTTTCCCTGGAAGCTTGAACTTGAAGATGTGCACATGAACCTAGAGCAAGCCCTTCGTTCTAAAACCGAGGCAGCGGACAAATTGCACACTGGAAGAAGTCGAAATGATCAAGTGGCCACCGATATGCGGTTATTTTTCAAGGATGCTTGTGGGCAGGTAAAGACTGGAATTGAAGGCTTGATGCTTTCCCTCCTTGCTTTAGCCAAGCAGTATGCAAACCTGCCGATTCCTGGTTACACTCATTTACAGCGGGCACAACCGGTCACGGTAGGGCACCATCTGCTTGCTTATTTAGAATCCTTTGGGAGAGATCACGAGAGATTTTCTCAGGTTTCGGAACATGCGAATGTTTGTCCCTTGGGCTCAGGAGCCATTGCCGGCACCACCCTTCCTCTTGACCGAGAATTTACTGCCAAAGTACTTGGTTTTGTCGATGCCGAGGGAGAGCCCAGGATTACTGCAAATGGAATGGACGCGGTTGCAGACCGTGATCTTTTCGTTGAGTTTTCCAGCACCTGTTCAATTTGTGCTTTGCATTTGTCGAGGCTTGCCGAGGACTTGATTCTATGGAATTCCACAGAATTCGGATTTATTAGATTACCGGATGCCTTTACCACCGGTTCTTCTCTGATGCCGCAAAAGAAAAACCCAGATTCCTTTGAATTAATTCGTGGAAAGACTGGGCGTATCATTGGGAATCTGACCAACTTATTGGTTACCATCAAGGGCTTGCCCCTGACTTATAACCGAGACCTTCAGGAGGACAAACCCCCGGTTTTTGATTCCCTGGATCAACTTAGCCAGAGCTTAGCCGTCGCTGCGGGCTGCCTTTCTACTGCTCATTTTAATGAAGAACGCTGTCGGCATGCAGCATCGGATCCTTTGCTTCTGGCAACGGATCTTGCTGATTATTTAGTCGAACTGGGGATCCCATTTCGCAAAGCCCATCATGTTGTCGGAGCCCTGGTTGCTCTGAGTGAAGAGAAAAAGCTTTCCATACCCGAGTTGTCAGATGTCGATGTTCTTGCAGTATGTCCAGAGCTGACAGGTGACTGGCGGGAGGTTTTCGATTTGGAGCGTGCTTTTGCAAAGCGGGAAAAACCAGGTATGCCAGGTCCTGAACAAATCGCATCAAGGGTTCAGTTTTGGGAAGGTATTCTTCAAGGCTGAAAAAGGGGATTGGATCGAGGTGGCCAGCCTTTTTGCTTATTCTTATCTTACCAATTTCTGGAAATGCCAGAATTTGGAAAAGTGTAAACGGTACTGAAATTGAAGGCACTGTCTTTGAAGTAAAAGGGGAAAAAGTCGGACTCCGAATCAACGGAAGGGATTATCATTTTTTAATCTCCCGTTTTCAAAAGTCAGACCAATTATATTTACAAAAATGGTCTTCGGAAACGCGGTGTACATCCTGTGCGGGAAAAATTACCGAAGGTTTTCGTGAAGCCGGTGGCTTGAAATATCATAAGCAATGCTTTCGATGCCTCTCTTGCCGAAAGACTTTCGAGGGAGGGGATGGGTTAGCAAAAGATCTTTGGGGCGGCCTGGTACATTTGGATCACCTTACCAGGGTTTCAACTTGCGATACTTGCAACCGGTTTTTTCGAAGAGAAGATGCGGAACCCAAACAATTTTTTCCAGATGGGCGCATGAGTTGCAAAATTTGTTTCAACGATGGTATTTTTGATCGTCAAAAATTACACCAAGTCAGGGAAAGAGTTTTGCCAATCTTGCGAGGTGTTGGGATGAAAATATCCGCTGATTTAATTCGAATTGAATTGGTCGATCGCCCTTTCTTGGACCGGGAAGCTTTACGAATCAAAGCGGGAGGAAAACTGAGGGGACTGACCTTAACCAAATATAAAATTACCCGAGGTGCGAACTTTACAAATACCGATTTCGAGCATCGGATTTACCTCCTTTACGGCTTGCCCTATGTTGAATGCATTTCAGTTCTTGCCCATGAGTATGCCCATGTTTGGCTCAATGAACGCTTTATCGAAAGCACTCCCTTGGAGATCGAAGGCTTTTGTAATTTGGTTTCCGAAATTTGCCTAGCTCAAGACAAGACCAAGATAGCAAGCATTCTTCGGGAGAATATGATTCAAAGTGAAAATCCAATTTATGGAATGGGTTTCCGCAAAATGAGATCCAAATTAAAAGCCCTTGGCTGGAATGGTTTACTCGCTGAAATGTTGGCAAAAGCAAGCCCGCCTTAGGCCAAGGTGGTATTTTTAACGCTGGTAGATTGGTAAATAGTGATATTTCACTGCGAGTGCGAGTAAGGCCATCGAGGTCGCATAGACCTCGCCATGTCCGGACTCCGCATTCCCACCTTGCCAGGACCCACTTTCTTTTTGCATGGGCAAAAGAATTTCCTCGACCCATTTTCGACCCATTTTGGCGTGTTCATTTCCTCTTTGATACATTGCTTGGGCGTAATAGTAGGTGCCGTAAAAAAAATATTTTCGATTTGCTTGGGGCTTATGTTTAAGCAACCAGTCAGCACCACCGAGCACAAAAGGGGATTCATATTCCCCGCATACTTGCATCGCAAGCAGACCGGCGGCGGTGGTAGTGTATTCCGGATGTCCACCGGGTTGATAGGCAAACCCGGACACTTTATCCATGGGATTACCTTGTCCATCCAGCTTGGATTTATAGGACCTTTTTAAATATCCAACCGCATCCGAAATCGCACTGCTCGGAACCTGCAGTCCTGCATTTTTTGCGGATCGTAAAGCCATTAGTTGCCAAATAGTTACGGATAGATCCGAGTCTCTGGCATCTGGGGTATAACGCCATCCCCCCTGTTGCGCTTTATTCTTATTCACCTTTTGAGAACGAAGGATCAGATCAATTGCCAACTGGGATTTTTCTCGGATGACTTGATCCACTTGGTCATCCATTCCCATTCCCAGCATTTCCGTCAGGGTCAGGGTAATGATGCCATGCCCGTACATTCTCCCTCCGTTTTTACCAAAATAACCAATTTCATCCTGATTTTTGTCATGGAGTATATAATTCAAGGCGCGAGCCATTGCCTTCCCATTTTCATTCGGATGGATGGGCAGGTGACCGACCGCAGCCAGAGACATCAGGGAAAGTGCGGTTATTGCGGGGGGGTGATTTTTGTCAAAGATGGAACCATTATCTTTTTGTTGCTTCAAAATATATTGGATACCAGATTCAATCGCTTGATCTACTTGATCGGGTTTAAATGGGTTTTTCCAGTCCGATGTATCAAGCCTACTGTTGGATTCTTTTAAATCCGTTTGCGCCCAGCTAAAAAAAGGGGAGCACAAAAGGGAAAAAAGAAGGAAAATTTTCACAGAATTGGGAACCAAGGAAGATACTACAAATTTCATCACTTATTAGTCCTCGCCTTGGATGACATTGCCTGGAAGTAGGCTTGTACTTGATTTCGATAGTTTTCGGATACCCTTTCTCTTTTTGCTTCCATCAGGTCTTTGGCAAGTTTGGGGGGCAATTTCCCCCAATCCTCGGCTTCGACCTCCTGATCCAAGTTCGGAATTTCTTCGACCTCCTGATCCGGTTCTACTTTATATTCACCCTCGCCGGAAGTGAATTGATTTCCCTCTGTCTCCCTCAGAATCTGGGAGCGCTTTTGAGACATGGATTGTGCATGGGATTCCGTTGCCATTCGGAGGGCTTGCAAAGCCTGTTCCATAGCCAGAGGATTGGAGTAGGAACTATAAGCACCATTACCTCCGGTACCAGAGCCTCCTTTCTTTTGCTCATCGATAGCTTCCTTTGAGGTTTTGGAGTTAGGTGGTGGGATTGGGTCCGCCATTTCTTCGCCGGATGAACCTGAGCTTTCTCGAGCTTCCGGACTTGGTTGAGGTGCGGTTTCTGAGAATGGATTCTCCGCACCAAATATGGCTTGATCTAAAGCGTCCAAGGTTTGGGCAAGTACTTCACTAACTTCGGGATCTGAGAAGGGGGAACTATTTTCGAATGGGTCGGTTTTACTGTCCTCTTGGTTGGCTCCCGGGTTTTCCATGGATTTGCTTGGGCTTGCGCTTTCACCGGACGGTAAATTTTCAAGGGCATCGAGTTGTTTTTCCAGTGCTTGCCCGACTTCATTTAACGCCATTCCCGCACTGGGAAGCTCGGCCATTTCCAATTCGGAAAACGCAGGAGATTTCGGAAATTGATCGAGTAAATCTTGAGCGTCAGCCGCCAAATCGGAAGCACTGGAAGCTTGTTGCTCAGCTTGCTTGGCTTGCTTCGTTGCCTGTTCTGCCTTGTCCTGCCCGATATCCGCTTGTTTTTGAGCCATGGAAAATCGCTTTTCCGCCTGTTTCGCATCTTCCATGGATTGCCCGGCTTTTTCCTTAGCTTTCTTAATTTCGGATCCACTGGACTCACTGGTCTCCAGGTTTTTTACCAGCTCCGCATACTCCCGGGCCTGTTCCATCGCAGCTTTCATCTCAGTGTTCTCTTTTTGGGCTGATTCCTTGGAAGCATTGGCTAAGCTTTGGACTTCCTTGGCTTGGGCAGAGAGATCCTTGGCGATTTCCTGCAACTCAGTTTTAGCGGAATTTGCTTGGTCACTGAAGGATTCCGCTTGGTTTTGAAGTTCTTCAAAAGTGGGGTTTTCCTGGAGTAACTTCTCCGTCCATTTCGCTTCGGCTGAAAGTTCTGCCGCAACCTGCTCGTCTCCACTCGGCTCTTGATCGCTCAAATCGGTGGATAATTCTTTTGCCGTTTCCGCTAGTTCTTCAAGCTGGTTGGCTAAGGCCTGGTTTTCCAGAGCTTGTCCGGTTTCGGGGATTTGATCGAGGGCCGTGCTCTCGGTCGCCTCGGCCAATTCCTCAAGCGATTGACCAGCCATTTGATTTTCCAGCCTTTGTTCATGCCTGGCCGCCCGGGCCAAATCTTGAGAAGTTTCAAAAGTGTCTTCACCAAGTTGATTTTGAGCTTCTTCCGCTTGAGTCAGTAGTTCAGGGTTTCCTTTGGCTTCATCCGTTAATTGGTTGAGGGTATCGGCAAGTTCAGCAGCCTGCTCTTGAAGTTCCTGTGCTTTTTTCGCGGCTTCCTGGGCAAGTTTCATCCCTCTTTCAGAAGCTTCGGCAAGCGCTTCTTGTTGCTCGGGATCCACGAGGGTGTCCGCTATCTTTTGTGCCTCCTCCGCCCTTTGACTCGATGTATCTGCAACCTCCTTGGCGTTTTCCATTTCTCTTTTAATCTGCTCCGCGGAAGCCTTGAATTCTTCGCCTTCTTGTTTAGCCATTTCGGTTTCTTTTTCCTTTTCCCTAAAGGCTTCGATTTGTTCAGCCAAATCATTCTCGGCCCCTTTCAAATTTTCTTGAAGAGTTGGATCCTCGGGGCTTTGGCTGACCATAGCTTGGGCTCGCTCAAGGGCCTTCTTGGCATCGGACGCTTTTTCCTTCGCGTTTTCTGACTCGATTTGTCGAGCTAAAGATTTTTGCTGAGCTTCTTGAGCGAGTTGCTCTTGTTCCCTTGCTTGCTCTTGTAAGCTTTCCGCTTCCTGTTGTCTTTTCTTGGCAAGATCCTCGGTTTGATCCGCTATCTCTTGAGCAGATTCAGGGGTGAGCCCAGCCTGGGTATCAAGTTCCGAAGCGATCGCATCCAGATCATCCTTTGCCTGCTGAAGGGACTCAGCAAGTTCGAGAGCGGCATCCTTCAATTCCTGGGTAGTTGCTTGTTCTTTGCTTA
>DBVA01000224.1:8860-26820 GCA_002308735.1 Opitutia bacterium UBA1276
TTGTGCGGAGGTCTCGGCCTTGGCTTGATTTGCTTGATCATGAACCGGATCAATCTTTTCCTTCGCCAGGGCACCGGACTTCTTCGCGAGCTCGGTAAGTTCCTCAGCGAGATCTTTCTTTTCTTTACCAATGGATTGGTCCAGGTCCTCGATTTTTATGCTGTATTCTTTCTCTTGGGCCAAGGTTTCCTCGAGCTGTTCTTTCGCTTCTTCAACCGTATCCTGGGCAAGGTCAGAAAGTTCCCGCTTCATCGGTTCATTATGTTCAAGTTCTTCTTCTAAAGCTTCAAGTAATTTCTCGGGTGCAAGTTGAGCTAGGTCGGCGAGTCGTTCGGCTTGTTGATACTGCTCCTCGATTTCATTTCCGACTTCAAGCGTGTCTTCCATCTGTCTAAGTTCTGGCCTGGAGTTGGCTAAGGCATTGGAGTCCTCTAAATTCTCGAAGTGCTCCGCGATCAAATTCAATTCTTGGATTTGTTTCGCTTGCTCCTCGATAGTATTTTCTCCTGAAATCTTGAATTCCTCCGCGTTTTGGGCCTGAGTCCCTTGCGCAAGATTTTCTTCCACTGCTCGCTCTCTTTCCTCAACTAATGCAGCGGCCGCATCCGAGTCTCTCGCTAGTTCTCGGCCTTCCTGGTCTAATAAATTTTGAATATTGGCCTCTTGCCTAAGGGCTTGGGCAAAATTTTCAATCGAATCCCCAATCTCTTGTTGCAGTTCAGTGAGTGAAACAAGTTCCTCTCTTTTTTCGGTGAGGTCCAATTCCTCGTCTTCGGTGAGTTCTTCCAATTTCTTTTTTTGAGCCTGAGTTTCCTCGGCTAGTTCTCTCGCGAGTTCCGGAAGGGTCGGGGCTGATTGATTAACCAAGGACCTAGCTTCGATCACCTCTGGTTTGATTAATCGGATGATTTCTTGGAGCTCTTCGAAAACTTTTTCTGCCGGCACTATCATCGATTTTGACTGGTGGTTCGAGGACTTTACCCGTTCTTGCATTTCCTGGATCAATAACTTTCGATAGGATTGGTTGGGCAATTTCCGCATCCGATTGATCGCATCCTTGGAAACTCTTAATCGGTTCATTATATCCAGAGCTGGTTTCCAGACCGCTTCGCTTCGCCCCCATTGCCGAGCGGATTCAGGCCCATTCCATCGACTTGAATCGGTACTTTCTTGCCTGATGAAGAAGAGTACTTGGTTGGCTGAACCAATTAAATGATGCTGGAGCGTAAGCAAATGGAAAGCCTTTCCGAGTTTCTCAGACTTTTCGGATAAGGTGGATAAGTCTTCTCGAGCCCCGGGTTGGGCTGCCCGAACTTCCTGTTGCAGTTGGATCAATGCTCTTCCGGTTTGACCCGCATCTTTGACGAATAGTGAGTTCTGATCTTTTCTAGCCTGTTCAACTTCGGCCCGCATCATGGTTTCACCGGTTATCGTACTCATTGCCGATAGGACTTCACGGGGTAGAAAGGCAGAATCTGCAGGCCTAGCTCGAACCAACCGGTCCCATTTCCTTTTGAGGTCATCCCAGTAGGTATAATGGGGTTCAAGATTCCAGAAGAGCTCTTCCGGTTTCTTTCTGAATGATTCTTTGGTCTTGGACGCAAGTTTTCGTTGGGCTTCTTGCAAGATGCTATGAATATTTTTTTGCCAGGCTTCGATTTGTTTTTCGAGTTCTTTCCCGTTCTCAATTCCATCGCTCAGGGATTCCAGCAGTTTTACTTGTTCGGAATTAGATCTCTTGATCGAGGAGGAACGGTCCCAATCTTTGGAATAGGAAAGGGTTTGAGCAATCGGTTCCCATTGGTACAGGGCAACTTTCTGGCGTCTGCCAAGAAAGGGTATTGCCTTCCTGTTTCGATAATCTTCCAGCAATTCCTGCTGTCTTTGATGCAGGGAATGCAGGTAGGAAACCGCCACCATTTCTGCGTGTTGATTGAGAATATCCTGACCAATATTTTTTAGGTTTCCCGAAATTCTCTTTCGCTTGCTGGTAATTTTCCCAAATTCGTGGCTACTGGATCGAATCCGGTTGGGATCCGACTCCATCTCGATTTGATCAACTGAGTTTTTCCAATGGGTTGCTAAACTTGTAAAAATGTGCCCTTTTGCCTGAGCATAAATCGAAACTTCATGAGAATCTGCCCCTCTGGGCATTTTCAGGAGCGTTTGCAACGAACCATGGTAAGCGGGATCGGCAACCGCAAGAAACCCTGCCTCTTCTTGGCTTATTTTTTCCAGCCAGGTATTTTTTGAAACTTTTTGTTGCTGCCAATCTCGCTGGGTTTCCTGAATGAGTTTTTGAGACTGAGAGCATTGATCGTAAAGCGTATCAAGCTTGGCAATCATTTCCGCCTTCGCTTCAAGCAGTTTGATACTACTTAGGTCGAAATCTCGGGATACGATCGATAATTGAATTATTGCCGTTTCCGCACTCGTGCCTTTCAAGTCTTGAGCCCTTACCTTTAAAAGTGCTTGCGTACCGGGCTTCAACTTGTGGCCCAAGAGATCGAGCTGAAAGGAAAGAGCCACCTTTTGTTGCCTTCTTGGATCCAGGAACTTGGGGATGGGAAAGGATTTCCAGGCACCCTGATTTTTCTTGAGCATATACTCAACCCGGGCGAGACCAAGGTCATCTTTTGCCAAAGCGGAAAAGCTCAAGAGATCATTAGGTGCAACCAGTAGGGTGTTCTCCACCGGTTCAATCCATTGGACCGAGGGTGCTAGATCGGGTTGGACCGAAATTTCAAAATAGGAAGTGGGTCGACTTTCCCATCCAAGCCTGAGATCGATCAGGTTTTTAACTCGGTAAATACCCGGATCAATCAATTGAATTTTTGTTTGCAGAAGATTTTTTTCCTGTTCCGGAATGAGAAGCCTAAGCTCTTCTTTTTTGCCAGTCCATTCGATTGCTAAATTTCCAGATTTCACTTCCTGGCTGAGTTTCAGCGATAGTTCAACTTCAGTCCCTTCCCAGGCTTCCAGATCTCCATGACTCTCCTCTATCTCCACCGGTTGGAGCTCAGAATATTCTGGGAATGTAAACTTTTTAGAATATTTGGAGACGAAAGGCCGGGTGCCAACTTCCATGGTGCGCCATTCGGTTTGAGGAGCCTGATCAATCAAAACACGATATTCAAACCTTTGTTTTCCCACATTGTAATCTACAAAAAACTTCCCTCGTTCTCGCTTGGATAAAGGAACCGCTTCCTTTTTCTCCAGGCTTTTCGTTTCCAGGCTAATTTCCTCGAACCTAAGCCCTTCATATTTGGGTTTTATCAAGGCAACAAAACGTAGAGGTTCATTCCTGGGAGTGCGGGTAACATTCTCATCAGGTGCCAAAATCCGAACTTCAAAACCAGTGACAGGTGGAAGGTTCGCACCGGGCATCATTGCCCTTTGCATCAGCAATTTTAAATCACTTCCAAATTCAGGAATTTGAAAAAGGCCCAGGGTGAGGACTACCAAACCAGCGGAAGCAAGTAACCAATTTTTGAGCCTACCCAAGGGAAGAATATTTTTAATGTCGATCTTACTGGCTTTGGTCGAGGCTTGTTTCTGTACAAGCTGGCGAAAGATTGTCGAATCTGCCTTGGATGGATCTGCCATTCCCAATTCCACGGCGGAGAGTAAATCCTCTTGTAAATCGGGTGAAGACTGCTCGAGGATGCGGGCCAGTTTTTTTGCGCTTGGTAATTGCAAAAGAGGATGGATCGAGGTTTTCCAAACCATGAGAAGAACAAAAGCATATCCAGCAATCGAAAGTACCTGCCTTAATTCATTTCCCATCCGGGCTTCGGATAGGTAATCAATCAGAGCGATCAGAACAAAGGCACCAAAGAAGCAGAGAATTGCAGTGCACAAGCCTCGAAGCAGGATCAAATTTCGTCTGCGGATACGAAAATCATCAAGCTTGCGGGAAATGACAGGGTCTAACTTTTGATTCATTTAGGTGTTTAGGTAAGAGATTATAACATGCCTGCCCTTTTACGGAGTAACATTTCAAGACCAAGAAGAAATACCACCACTCCAAGCCAAGCAAAACTTTGCCAAAGGTTAAGCTCGCTGATGATGATTCTTCCCGAGCTAATCGGACGGAGAACTTCTTTCAGTTCATGAAAATTTTCTTCCCGGAAGAAACCACCCCCGGAAGCATCTGCCATTTCAACCAGCAGGTCTTCGTCACAAGTGAGAAAACTTTTTTCCTGATTGGGTCCATCTTTGATTTTGAAGGGCAAACGTTTTTCGGAGAATTCCATCTCATCGATTAGGGCGGGAGCACGGATCGAGAGATCATAGGATCCAGCCTCCAATCCATATACTTGTCCGGTAAATAGTCCGTTGGTAGATTCCTGGCCCTGGAGAGGAATTGTAGCAACCACTTCTTCATTATTCCAGACTAAGGCATCGACCTCCGGGTAGGGCGGTTTGGGAATCTTTCCATCTTTGTCACGGAGTCGGACCCGGATTGGGATCGCTTTATTAACCGCATGAAAGCCGCCCCCGGCATCGACGGAAAACCCTTCATGATTGAGGGCGAAAGGCTTTTCCATCACCCAGGAACTCAATTGATTCCAGAATCTTTGATGGTACAAGTCCGCGACTTCGTACCGCCATCTCCATGATTCATCAAATCCCAGATAAAACGATTTTCCAGCCCCTACTTTTTTTCCCACAATCACGGGAACACGAACCTCTTTGGATTGATTCTCTTTCCCGTTTTCAACGGAAACTTCGAGAAATACTTCGGCTCCGGGTAAAGCTTGGACCGGTGCAGTCCAGGCGGGAACTGGAAGATGTTTCCATACTGCTTCGTTTCTTTCCTTAATCGGGTCCAGGGTGAGTGCAGATATACGGTTGGATTCTTGCGGGCGGAGAAAGGAAGAAGGACTTAACCGGACCGGACCTTTCTGGTTCCATGCAACCGGAAGAAGGGAGGAAATTGGTTGAGAATTTGGATGGTTATACAAGCGAAGCTTTTGCCTGGGGCCATCGAGGAACAAAATACCTCCCCCTCTTTGAGTTACGAAATCAAAGATCCAACTTTGTTCAGTAAGGGTGAATTCATCTTTATCAATTTCACCAAAAAGAATCAGATCAAATTTGAGAATATCTTCTTTTTTCTTGGGAAATAGATTTTTTTCATCCCCCCGGGGTAATTTCTTTTGGCTGTCCCTGGGCTCACCCCAAACACAGGAAACTTCCCAACGGTCATCCCGCTCGAAAAGATTATTCAGATATCGGGTTTCCCAGCGGGGCCGACTGTCTAAAATCAGGAGTTGATTTTTGCGCATGTTGGCATCAATGGAAAAGCTCCAGTGGTTGTTGGCCTTTTCTGCCTCCCCCTCAATGGGATCTACCAAAACTTTGAAGTTTAAGGGGATGGTACGTAATGCTTCTTTTTCCGATTCCGGAATTCCTTGCAGTTCTCTCTCCACGATTTCCTCGGCTGGAAAGTCAAAGGAAAATTGTCCCTGTCCCTTTTCCATACCCACAAAAGATTGGTTCCAAACCCTGGTTCCATGTTCATCTTCAATGGAAATAGAATATGGAGTGCCCGGGATCAAATGATCTTTGTAGGTAAGAACGCCCCGAATTCTGTCCTTTTGATATACGGAATCGGGTGTCGAGGTGCGAAGAATGGCAAAATCCGGCGGGCGTTGATCACTGCCCAAACCAACGGTGAAAACCGGCAGGTTTCTCGCGGATAAAAGCTTGGCGGTTTGCAGGGGAGAACCCTCTTGATTATGGCCGCCATCGGTGATCAAGACGGCAGCGGAACGAATCTTTTCAAGCGGGCCCACATTCTCCTCGGAGTTTTCCACCTTTAAGGTTTCCAGGATACCTTTGGATAAATCAGTAAGGGGAGAAGTGGGATTAATTATAGGGTTAAATTTTGGGGTGTCGGCTCGGTTATCCCAAATCACTTTACTTGCATTTTGGGAAAGGTTTCGAATTTCCAGAATATGAGTATCCTTGAACTCTTCCAGAAATCCATGGGTTGGATGCTGCAATAATCGGGTGGCCCGATCCATACGGGAAAAAGCTTCAAAATTTGCAATCGCTTCGTTCAGAGGAATGATATTTTGATCGAGCAAGGAATCGGCATAGCGATCAAAATTCTCCTCCAGCATAGCGGAAACCTCGAAAGCTTCACGGGCAAGAAGGTCGAAATCAAGGAGGTCAGAATTCGTGGCTTGCTCCAGGGGAGCTCGGATCGTTTTCTGAATTCTCTCTGGCAGAGATAAGTTTTGGAGGGCGTCCTTTTCGGACATAGGGGCGGAAAACCTTTCCCCGGGAATCGGTCTTTCTTGTTGGCCATTTGGCAGAGTCCAGCCGAAGGAGCAAAAATCATCCCCGGCTCCTTCCTTGTGAATCATTTCAATCGGGTAGGATTCCCCGGCTCTTAAGAAAATAGATTCGCTCCGTAAGTTTTCAGACCAGGCAAAGGGGGTGTAGGATTTACTCTCTAAGATATTTCGGAAATTTGATTTTCCAGGCTGGGCAATTCGAAGAAGGGAGCAGTCGTCCGAAAAGATCCAGAATTTATATTCTCCATCCAGAGGGGGCTGGAGAAAGGCCCGGATCTTTCGTCCAAAGCGGTCTCCGATATTTCGACGGCTTTCCGCTTTGGAAAGGTAGTTGGTTTGATCGGGCTTTCCATTTTTATAGCGATCATTCTGAAATAAAATTTCTAGCTCTTCTCCATCTAGATTGAACCATAGCTCCTCAAGCAAATGCTTTTCCTTGGTGCGGGCTACAACTTTTGATTCCATTCCCTTCAAGTTCTTCAGGGTTGTGTCTAGGATGGAGCTTACCTCCTGCAAATTCTTAGTGGCCGAAGCAGAGGATTTACTTTCTCGAATGAGAATGGCAACCTTTTCCATGGCTCTACTCGCGTGATGAAGGCGGAGATCAACCAGTTTGGATTCCTCGGGCAGAAAACCATGTTCTTTGGCCAGAAGAATTTTTCGTCCGGGAGAGAAAGAATTATCCTTTAAATTCATGCTCTCCGAGGAATCAAGGAATACAGTGATCCTTCCCCGATTTCCTTCTTCTTTTTCCATTCGCAATACCGGGCCGGCTAAAATCAAGGATAGTACAACCACAGCCAGGCACCGCAGGGTGGGAAGCATCCACTTTAAGGATCCGATGGTGCCCTTACGGATTTCCGATCGATATAATAAGGAAATGATCAGGACGAGCAGGACACTTAAGCCAAGGGCTTTGCCCAAGGACCAATCACCCAACCAGAGTAGACGGAGGCTGTCGAACTCGGGGATCATCGTACCATCCTCCCAAATCTTCGGAGTAATACCATTTCCATCACGATTAATCCCAGAACCACGGCGAGAAGAATTTTCCAAGTTTCCCGACCAAATTTACGGTGCTGGTCTATGGCTTGATAGGCATTCCAAGCTTTTCCATCCCGGCCATCAATCAGGGTGAGTTTTTCAGAGATCCCTGCAGAAGCTTCCATAATTTGCTCCTTTTCCACTTTATTCAAATTGGATTCCGCCCTAGAGGCTAGAACCACAAACTTGGAGATTACTTGGCTTTCTTCCGATAAATAATAAGTACCGGGCAGTCGGGTCTCGGTAAATTCCAGGACATAACGATCCTCTCTTTTGCGCGGAATAAGTTTTCTCTTCGAACCGTTGGGAATGATGAGTTGGTACTTTGTCTCGGCCTTTCCTTCCGAAAGGTAATGAGTGAGTGGAAATCCTGCAGACACCGTTTTGGGAGGCAGTACCTTTTCCGAAAGATAGGTGGAAATTTGCTGCACAAAAGGGAGGTAGCTTGGCCGGGCTGGAAGATTATTCCAGTCGGTATCAATACTGGTTGTCAAAAACATCACCACCCCTTTGCCCCATTTCTTTTCCACCAACAGGGGATCCCCATTTTCCAGCCTTGCCACCACCGTCACCCCGGGATCATTACGGGCTTGGGATTCATCGAGCTGGATCCATTTTTTAATCCTTGCTTCGGATAAGCTTCCATTTCGCGGGTCATTGAATAAGGAAAGGGCGGGATGTTCGAAATAAGCGTTGGCGATCTTGGAGAACTCAAATTCATTCTGTAGGTTTCCTTTGCTTCCGGTGATGGGCAAGGGGAGAAAGTTGGAGCCTTCCAGGCCCCAGTGCTGGTTGTACCAAGATAGATTCATTCGATTACCCCCGCAAATTAAGACTCCCCCACCATTTTCTACAAATAAGGGAAGTTCCTCTATCATCGTTCCTTCCAGGCTTTCCAGGTTTGCCAGTACGATAAGACTTGTACCCACGGTTGGGTCCATATTTCTAAATTGATCGGCTGGAATCGTACTTGCCTTAATCAGATCTTTCATCTCCAGCCCTGCTCCGGATTTTCTATTTTTTGCCGTGGTATTTTCTTGAAAAGGAGTGAGGGCTAATTTGATAAAGTCGGTTTCTCCCCGTAACCATTCCTTGGAGGGATCTCCATCGACCAGAAGTACGCCAATTTGCTCAATGACTCCAACTGCTACGCTTCTTCGGTTGTCTTGAGGTAAATCATCCGGTTCGGATAGTTCAATGTGGAGCACCTTCGGGCCCGCTTCCTTAAAACGATGCGTAAAAGAAACCTGAGTCGACGCTTTTGGCCCAATGGAGACCATGGCTTCATCAAGAGCCGATTCGTTTTGATCCCCTAACAAGCGAACCAGTAGATTCCCTTCAAAAGATTCATCGCTGAAGTTTCTCAAAGTCGCCCGGACCCGAAGTGGATGGCCGATACCAACGGTTTGGGCAGACAAAACAATTTTCTCAACGGATAGGTTTTTTTGGGCCGAATTACCAAAGTCTACCCAAGTTAAATCGGGAGGGTTTGGAGTGGAGTTTAGCCTTTCCCGAAAGGCATCCCCAGTGGCATTTTTCCACTCTTCCCAATCGGGAGTTCGAAAGTCAGACAGCAGGATGATTTCACGCTTTAAGTTCTTCCCATTGGAAACGACGGAGAGGGCTTGATCGAGACCAGAGAGGAGCGAGATTTGATCCCCTTGGGCAAATAGACCATCCACCCTTAGTCCCAGGGCACCGGGGTCTGATGTTGGCTTGTCGAAAACAAGGGCAGGTTCACCACCCAATTGAATGACCGCGGTCTCCGATTGTGGGTTCATGTTTTGCAAAAATCCAGAGATAAAGGATTGTGCTTTGGAAAAGCCATTGGCGGTATTCATCGACAGGCTATCATCCAGGAGAATAACGGTACTGGCTGGAACTTCTCCGGAAGGGGCGGAAAGTTTTTTTTCCAGGCCCCATTCGGGAACAAACCCAAAGGCTCCCAAGAGGGTGGCAAGCAGGCAGGCAAGGCTGAGGAATCCCCAGAGCCAACCGGTGGTGCGGCTGAATGCAATCAGGATGAGGAAGAGGAGGGCGGCGAGGGGAAGAAGGAGGAAAAAAAGAAATGAATTCCAATTCATTACCACCATCCGGGCAAGGGTAAGGGCCAGGATCATAGGTATGGCACAGCGAATCAAAAGAATGATCCATTGCTCCAACTGAATTTGTTTACGGTTTTTGCGGAGCACCGATTCCAATAAGTGAGTAGCTCCCCATTTGACGATTTTAAAACGGCTCCGGTTGAAGAGGTGTATGGCAAGGGGAACCACCGCCGCAAAGGCACCCAGAATCAAAATTCCATTTAAAAAGCTCACAGGTGAACGGGCATACCCACCTTGGCCCGTGCGGAGAGGAAGGAAGCCAAGCCTTCGGCATAAGGCTGATCGGTTGTCATGGGAAAAAGTTGTACCCGATGCTTGTGGCACCCCTGGACCAAGGACTCCCGGTATTCTTTGAGATTCTCAAGGTAGGCTTCCTTTAGGTGCATCGGGTCAACGGTGTGTCTCAAGCCCTCCTGTTCAAGGCAATCGAACCGGGTCCAGGAACGAAATGGAAAATCCAGTTCATCCCGGTGCCAAATTTGAAAGATTACCACATCATGTTTGGCGTGATTAAAGTGAGCCAGGCCTTTTAAAATCGATGGAATATCTCCAAAACAATCCGAAATAATGATCACCAGTCCTCGTTTTTTTAACTGGGGTGCGATCTCATGAAAAACGCCACCAAGATCGGTGTCCTCTCCAGCTTTGCTTTTAGCAAGCAGGTCGATGATTTGCCGATTATGAGAGGCACCCCCACGGGGTGGAACCATCGATCGAATGGTAGCATCGAAGGTAGTCAGCCCTACGCTGTCTGTTTGCCGGAGTGCGAGGTAAGCGAAGCAAGCTGCCAGCCTGGATCCATAAGCTAATTTGCTCGGGCTCTCTTCCTGGTCTTCACCATATCCCATGGATCCGCTGGAATCCAAAAGCAAGTGACATCGCAGGTTGGTTTCCTCCTCATATTCCCGAATGTAAAAGCGGTCACTTTTCGCAAATACTTTCCAGTCAAGCCTGCGGATTTCATCGCCCCGGGTATAAGCCCGATGCTGTTTAAACTCGATACTAAACCCTTTGTGGGGAGAGCGGTGCAGGCCTGAACAAAAACCTTCCACCACCCGCTTCGCCAATACCTGATGGTTCGCGAGTCTAGAAATATCCCTGGGATCAAGAAAGTCGTTGGGGTTAGCCATCCTGGAAAAGGTAGCAGGCTTCTAAAGGATCGCTTCTTTCTTTTCGGGCACCCCTTCCAGGCACCGGTCGATAATCGATTCTACGGTGATGCCCTCGGCTTCCGCATTGAAGGTCGGAACAATCCGGTGACGTAAAACCGGGTGAGCCAAGGCTTTTACATCTTCGACCTTTGCTGCAAAACGACCTTTTAATAAAGCCCGAACTTTGGAACCTAAAATGAGTTGTTGGCAAGCCCGGGGCCCCGGGCCCCAGTCGATCAGATCCTTGACCCAACCTTCAGCCCCCGCTTCCTTGGGGCGGGCCATACGGACCAAATCAAGCACATAGTCATATACATGATCCGGCACCGGAACTTTTCGGACGGTTGCCTGACATTTTTGCAGGGTGGCTCCATCAATTACCGGTTCCAGCTTGGATTCGAAAGTGGAGGTGGTTTGCTCGATGATTTGCCTTTCCTCCTCCCGGGTAGGATACTCCACAATTACTTGAAAGAGAAAACGGTCTCGTTGTGCTTCGGGCAAAGGGTAGGTGCCTTCCTGTTCGATCGGGTTTTGGGTGGCTAGCACGAAGAAGGGTTCGTCCAGGTTGTAAGTAGTTCCCCCAATGGTTACGGAATGCTCCTGCATGGCCTCCAAGAGGGCAGCCTGAGTCTTGGGAGGGGTACGATTGATTTCATCGGCTAAAATGATCTGACTGAAAATAGGCCCTTTTTCAAAGACCAATTCCCGGCTTCCTGTGGCCTTGTCTTCCTGGATGATATCGGTTCCGGTGATGTCCGCAGGCATCAAATCCGGAGTGAATTGAATCCTGCGAAAACGGAGGTCAATTGCCTGGGATAAGGAACGAATCATCAAGGTCTTGGCCAGTCCGGGAACTCCTTCCAGGAGGCAATGCCCCTTGGCCAGCATGGCAATGATGAGTTGCTCCAAAACCTCATCCTGACCCACGATCACACGCTGCACTTGTGACTTGATCGTTTCGTAGGATGAAACCAATTCCTCGGCGAGGCTTTCATCGTCTTGGCTGATATTTTGAGTGGACATTACAAAGAAGAGTTTTTTGGGTTTAGTGGACAGCGGTTGGGCATCGGGCCAAATGCTCCCTCCATTGAGAATCCACCTTTGGATTCAAAGCAAGAATAATGAAACAAATTTCCGAAAAAATCTGCTACAATTTACGAGTTTACCAAGCTTTTTTGAATGACCTCAAAAATATCAACCGCCTCGATTTCTTCTCCCGCCATGCCATCCGGTGCAAGTAGAACCGGCCAATCTAAAGAATCTGCCGGGATCACCCCGTGGCTTCCCCGCACCAAGCCTGCATCCAGTGGAATCAGATCCATGTGGGTACGAAAGCCCACTTTCTTAGCTAGTAGTTTCTGAAGAACTCGAAGCTTGGGTAAGCTGAGATCGGGATTAAGAAATAATTCTGCTGGGTCGTATCCATATTTTCGGTGGATATCAATACAGCGGGCAAATTCCGGTGCCTTTTCATCCTCCTCCCAGTGGTAGTAGGCAAACCAGGCATTTTCATCGGCAAGTGCGACCAGATCGCCCGACCTTGGATGTTGCAATCCCGCTCTTTCCAGCTCTTCCCCCTCCAGAACTTGGGCCACCCCGTCCATGGCCTCGAGGCAAGACCTTACTTTTCGTCGATGCTCCCCGTCTTTTTGATTGAGATAGATGTGAGCCATTTGATGGTCGGTCAAAGCAAAGGCCTGGGACCCTCCACAATCCAAGGTTTCCCCTCCAAATTCCTGCTTAATGGACAACCATCCTTGATGGCGGAATTCGCGGTTGGGAAAGATTGCCTTGTCCACTTTGGAGATTCCGTATTCAGAGAGGATCAGGGGGGTAATTCCCCGATTTTCAAAATACTCGATCAATTCACCCGCAACCTGATCGATTTCCCGGAGGGCTTGCTTACTTCTTGCATCTTCCGGGCCGAAGCGTTGCAAATCATAATCCAAATGAGGGAGGTAAATTAAAGAAAGGTCCGGGTGATGTTTCTCCTCCACCCAGCGGGCGGAATCCGCAATCCATTGAGAAGAAGCGATTCCGGCCATCGGCCCCCAGAACGAGGGGAAGGGAAAATCGCCCAAATCATTCTTGATTTCATCGCGTAAGCCCATGGGCTGGCTGTGGATGTCAAAGACTTTGTTTCCATCCGATGCATAGAGTGGACGGGGTGTGATCGAGATATCTGCGGAGGAATACATGTTGTACCACCAGAAGAGTTTGGCAGTACGGAGTCCGGGTCTTTGTTTTCGGACCCTTTCCCAGATTTTTTCTCCCCCGACCAGGGCATTGGATTGTTTCCAGAAATGATGTTCATTGAGATCGCGGTCATACCATCCGTTCCCCACAATTCCGTGCTCTGAAGGAAGTTTTCCGGTCAAATAAGTGGCTTGAGCGGAGCAGGTAAGAGCGGGAAAAACCGGACGAATGATCGATGCCTTTTGGTCTTGGCGTTCCGCGAATGCGGTAATTCGGGGCATGTCACCACCGAGATGCCGGCGGCATAATCCGACGAGATTGACGACGGCGACTCGGGAAGATGCACCCTCCATGCTCGTCATAATCGATTACTTATCTTGGCGGACCGCTTGTCGTAGCTTCAGATCCTCCACAGATTGAAGGATTTTTTCCTTATCCATGGCATGGACTTCGACCCCTTCTCCAATCCCCTGTAAAAGAGTAATGGTGAGCTCACCCCCCAGGTGTTCCCTAAACTCTTCCAAGCCGTCCAGAATAACATGGGAATCCGGTTCGCTTTGAGAAGATAAAATTGGATCGAACAGGGAGAAACCAAGGCGTTCAAGGAGGCGGAGGCAGCGTTCGGCGGAAGCTTTTTTAATCAAGCCAATTTTGGCGGAGTATAATAAATCCACGCCTAAACCAATGGCTACGGCATCCCCATGTCCAATTCGAAAGTCAGATAATTGTTCGAGTTTATGAGCCACCCAATGCCCAAAGTCCAGCGGTCGGGCCGAGCCAACCTCGAAAGGATCCCCGGAACCTGCAATGTGTTCCAGATGAAGTGCGGCACTCTTACGGATAACCTGTTGCATGGCAACTTCATCAAATTGAGCCAATTCATCCGCCCGTTCTTCGATCTGTTCAAAAAAGGAGCGGTCCCGGATTAAGGCAACTTTGACCGCCTCCACAAATCCAGCTCTTTTTTGCCCATGAGGTAAGCCACGTAAAAAGTGAAAATCATTGACCACCGCATACGGTACGGAAAAGGTACCGACCCAATTTTTCTTACCAAAATAATTGATTCCATTTTTCACACCTACCCCTCCATCTCCCTGGCTGAGGGTGGTAGTTGGAAACCGAACCAGTCGGACACCACGATGAGCGGTGGAGGCCGCGAAACCAACGAGGTCCAAAGCGGCCCCACCTCCAATTACCACGACATAGGAATGCCGGCAAAGGGCGTAGGTATTGAGATCATTCCAAATCTTGTCGACCAGTTCCCATTCATTTTTGGCGGACTCACCACCACGAATAAAGACCGGGGAACAAACGAGCTGTAAAGAATCTTCCCTGGCCTTGAAATAACTTTCAATTTGCCCGGGTAGGTTGGGGTTTCCATCCAGGATTCCCTCATCCAAATAAACGATCACTTTGGAGAGTTGATTCTTGCGATGGGGTTGTACGATACCGGCTAAGGTTTCATTAGCGTGGGAAAAGGAGTCTTGGGTAAAGTACACCCGGTGACTGAAGTCCAACCGTATGTTCTTTCGGATCGTGGAGTAAGTAGAAGGCATAATACAATAGAATAATCGAAGCTCAAGTCGCCGCAAACCTCTTTTGTATCCAAAGAGCAAGTGGATTTAAGCAGAGCAGGGGAGCGATGAGCATCGGCATACAGAAAGAAACCACTAGGGCGTCAGTCACGCAAATCCCTGCAAGCAAACGGGATACACCGGATCCGATCCCCCCCTTTTTTCCTCCCCGCATTTGTAGGATGGCGTCAAAGGCAATCCACGCGATCAATAAGCCAACCAGATTCACCAAAAAGACCCGGATGGGATCCAAATTATTCCAATGAATTAAGGCGGCGAGGGCAATCAGGGCGGGACCAAAGAGAAAGACAATCGAAAGTTTGGGAGCTTCTTCTTTCGCCTTGGCTTCGCCCCGGGCAAACAGGCTGATGCCGACCACATAAAAAGCAAGGGTAGCCCCCCAGATCCAGGTCAGAGGATAGATGGTTTCACTCACGCCACAGGTGGCAGCCCCGGCCCAAAGCAATAAGCGGCATCCCCCCATGAGCATGACCCCACCGGACCACTTTTTATGCAAGGCATCGTAAAGAATAATACCCAAAACCAAGGCCCCAATCCAGAGGGGTTCACATTGGGCAAGATCGATCAGCATCCAAGCTCCCAGCCCGAGCTCAGCGGATCCAAGAGTCCAGACCCTGGCAGGAGAAATACCACCGGAAGGAATCGGTCGTTCCGGATTGTACTGGGCATCGAATTTTTGATCGAAGGCATCATTCAAGGTACACCCACCCATGTAGAGCAAACTGGCACCCAGAAGGAGAGGAAGTAAAAGCAAAGGATCCAGTGCGTTTAAATCCTTCCAATCCGGAATTGCCCGCACCCAGCCATGGGCACAAAGGTTGATCGCCCAGGCGGCCAGGCAATTACTCCAGACTGTTGGCAGGTTTGAGACCCTTCCCAGGGTTAAGGTATGATCGAGTAAGCCCTTGAAATTTGAAGCTTTCAAGAGGAAGATACTTTTTGAATGCCCCGTTTGTTCAGAGCCTGTAAAGTCCATTGATATTCTTTGGCTATTTGATCGACCACCTTTTCCGCCCGTAAAGCTTCAGGCAATACCTCCCAAGTGTAGGTTTCCATTTCCAAATGTTTACACTTTTCAGGTTTGGAGGCCAGCCAATCCAAGGTGTCGAGGACATGTTTTTTGGTATCCGCTAATCCATTTCCTGGGGATGCATGCAGGGGAACATGAAAGTGAATTCTCCACTCATCTCCTTGATGAAAGCCATCCTCCTTTGCTTTTTCCAAAGCTAGGTCCAAGTCCTTGATGCGTTCCAAGACCCTTCCATTTTGATGGATTACAACTTGATGGAGGTAGACCTCTTCTATGAAGCTTTTTAAGGTTTCGAGCTTTTCCGGATCGGGGGTGGTGGAAAGTGCGGAGCTCAGATGCAATTTACTGAGTCGGATACCGGCATCCTCCAAAGCATTCAAGCCCACTTTTGCCTCTTCCCCTTCGATGGCCAAGTGACAACAGTCGTAGTTGATCCCAAGGTTGGATAATAAAAGATCGGGTTCCGGGCACCACTCCAGAAGAGAAGTAAAGAATGCAATGCTCTCCGGACAGGTCTCAAAGAGCCCGAGAGGCTCCGGTTCGAGACCAAGATGCAAATCCAATTGTTTTGATTTTTGCAGGCTCTCAATTCTTTGGGAACAGGTGACGAGGTTTTCAAAGAGAATTTCAGGGATGGAGTCGGGGGAAATGAATTCTTTAAAGGAACCGGGTAGGGTGCTCACACTCCCTTCCTCTCCTGGTTCCAGGAGATGTTCAAGGATTTCAAAGAGGACGATGGTATAATCGAGGCGGTCTTGGGATGTCCAGTCCGGGCGAAAGACTTGTTCCTTTACCCGGGTGCCATGGAATTCTCCATAGGGAAATCCGTTGATGGTAAAGACATAGCAATTTTTAACTTCCAGCCATTTTTGAAAAGCAAGGAGTTCTTCTGGTTCCCGGAGTTTAGCCGCCGCTTCCGCTCCCAAACGAAGTCCAATCGCATAAGCTTGGTCTGGGCAAACTTGTTCACGCACCGAAAGGACATCGGTTTCCAAGGATCGAAAAGTTTCCTCCCAAGTATTCCCACGGTGGACGTTGGTGCAGTAAGCAAGGTGAATGTCTTGTTCCAGTTTCATATTTTCCGGTTCGGGAAGTGGAAGGAAGCAGTAGTAGAGAAGGAATTCTTTCAATTCAAGGAAAACACCACCGTTTCTTTTTAAAAATTTCCGAACTTAAAAACAAAAAAAATGCGCGACCCAGCCCAGGTCGCGCATAATTTTTTGAAACCTTTTATGGCTTCTATTTGCCCTTTTGTAATACCAATTGCATAACCGATGCCAATTTTGACGGATTCTTGAATTAGGTTAAAATAAATGGTAGATGGTTAAAATTTGTACATTGAGGAAATTTTTTTATCATGTTCAAACAAAACGAAGTCCTTTAATCGCTTTCTAAGTTAGAATTTATACAATGGAAACAGAACCCATATGGAAATCCTGGTTCGCCAGACATGGAGCAAAGCTTTTGCTCTTTGCCCGCCAGCAGGCGAGAAACCCGCATGATGCAGAAGACCTCGTGCAGGAAGCATTCGTACGGATTTGGAGACTTTACGGTCACACCGGAGAAGTAGCACCAGGTTTGGTATACCGTGCGGTTCGTCGCTTGGCGATTGATTGGGCCCGGAGTTTAGACCGCCGGAAGATTCGTGAGCAAAAAGTGGTTGCTGAATTCCCACTATTTGAATCTTTTAAGTCTTCGATCGAGCAAAATGAGCGTCAGAAAGCAATCCTTGCTGCGGTGGACCGACTTCCTTCGGAGCAGAAAGAGGTCCTGACCCTGAAAATTTGGGGAGAGCTTACTTTTGATGAAATTGGCCGGACCCTGGACCTCTCCTTAAATACGGTCGCTTCCCGATACCGCTATGCTTTACAAAAACTCAGGGACTGGATTCCTGCCCAGTTGGAGGATCAACCCAAGACAAGGGAGGAAAGTGTGGAATGAAGGAACTGGATGATTTAGAGGAGGAATTAAAAGCCCTCCAGCCCAAGGGTCCCACCCCTGCTTTCACTGCCCGGGTGGAAGATGCCCTCGGGGATTCCGGCTCCGTTTCCTTCCGTCGAATTTCTTCGGATTCCCCCAAGCGGTCACGATCGAAGTTATATTTTTTAATCCCTCCTGCACTGGCCCTTGCCGCCTCCTTGGTTTGGATGCTCTCCTTTTTACCTAAGCAAACCGGATTGCTTGAAACCAGCCCCGAACCCGCGGATCATTCCAGTCCGATAGCGGAGGTCATGGAGGATTTGGACAGCCCACTGCATGGAGTGAGCCTGGAAGAATTGGAGACCTATTCAGGAATGCCCACCGAAGGCTGGGCCGATCCACAAGTCCGGGAACTTTTATTGGACCGGGTCGATGAAGGACTGATTCAACGTCCCGGTTTTTCCCCCGGTCGGCAAGTCCGGTACCATTATTTGGATGAAACCCACTGGATGCATCCTGCCTCCAATACCCGGATCATTTCCACCACCCCTCGCCAGGAAGTGATTATTTTAGACCTCGATCTTTATTAAATTAGGATTCCCCATTCCCAT
>DBVA01000224.1:27232-27514 GCA_002308735.1 Opitutia bacterium UBA1276
TGCCAAGCCCAAAAAAGTGGCTTTTCTTGGCGTTCACACTGAAAAACTCGCTCCCAGTACCAGCCATCAGTTGAATTTACCAGATGGGGCTTATCTGCAGGTGGTTCATGTGGGGGAGGGGAGTCCGGCTGAAAAAGTCGGCATCCAAAAATATGACATCCTTAAAAATTTCGATGATCAAATTTTGATCAATCCGGATCAGCTCAAGCAACTGGTTCAAATGAAGAAGCATGGGGATTTGGTTTCCCTTGGTTTGTTACGAAAGGGGAAGGAGAAAACCAT
>DBVA01000224.1:27884-29548 GCA_002308735.1 Opitutia bacterium UBA1276
CGGATCCATTTTCTTTTTTCGACGATGAACGGCTTGGACATTCCCGAATCCGGGACCTTTTCGAGCAAGAGTTCGGAAATAATTCACCTTTTCGGAACCAGCCGGTTGATCCTTTCCTCCCTGATTTTTTGGCGCCTCCCATCTCTCCCACCCCTAACCCCGATCCCAATGGTCCGGTTCATACTCCCGATACTCAAGCTCAATCCTTTAGCTATTCTTCCACCCAGAATCAGACGGTGGTAACCGACGAAAAGGGCACATTGCACTGGACGGAAAAAGACGGGCAGAAATTTCTCCGGGCTACGGACCCGGATGGAAAATTAATCTTTGAGGGTGCGATTAATACTCAGGATGAGCGGGCCAAGCTCCCGGATGGATTATTGCCCAGGCTTGAGAAAATTGAAAAAAAGTAGGCATCCTTTTTCTGGATTTTAAGGGTCTAGTTGTGTCTTGACCAATTAGTCTTTTTTTGTCATAAAAAAGGGGAAACGAACTTCAAAAAATCATTATGAAACTTACTACCTTGTTCTTAACTGCTTTGTTTTTTGGTACTTCTGCCTTTGCACAAATACCTGGAATGATGACCACGCAAATTTCTTCCGCCCCTGAAGGCACCGCCTTGGGAGCGAATGAAACCCTTTCTGCTTCCGGCATTGCCCTCGGCAATCGGGTGAAGATGAGAGGATATATTGACTTCATCTTGGGATATGACGATGAGGAGGGTTATGATCAAAACGAACAATTCACCACCGCTGGTGATATTGATTTCCTTTTTGATCTTTCTCCAGTCACCGCAGAAGCTCATATTGCCATGAGCAATGATGATGTTCCTAGCGATGCAACCACTGGTGGAACAGGGATTGGACTCGAGCAACTCTTTGCCCGTTACAATGTCAATGATGTCTTCAATTTCTCCTTTGGCCGTCAATTGACTGCCCTCGGGTACGAAGCGGATGAAGCCCCTGGTCTGTATGCTGTAACTAATGCCTACATTTTAGGTACTAGTTCTGATGTAGCCGTTGGTCAAGTTGGTGCATTAGATGTTCAAACCCGTCGCAATTATGTAGATGGACTTCGAGCTAACTTCAACAATGGTCAATTTGGATTAACTTTCGGTTTGCATGATGGATATTGGGCTAACAATCATTTTGACGGAGACGATATAGCTTTAGACATAGCTGCATCAGTAATGATAATTCCTGGTTTGGAAGCACGTTTGGGATACGCTCATCAAGAGATTGATAACGAAGATGCATTTGCATCTTTGGCGACTGATTCCGATATTTCCCAATTCAATATGTGGTTGGGTTATAACCCCAATGATCTCACCCTTGCGATTGAGTATGACAACTACGATATACTCGTAGATGATGATTATTGGAGTATGATGTTGCTCGCCAGTTATCAATTCACGGATTGGTTTGCAGGAACTTTGCGCTATTCTCATGAGGATTATGAGAATGGTACTGCCGATCATGATGCGGATCGGTTCACACTTGCCCTACTCTTTACAGTTACCGACAATTTCTTCTTCAATGTTGAGTACAGTACAACCTCGGTAGATAGTACTTTACAAGGCGACTACGATGAGTTTTACCTTGAAGGTTTAGTAACTTACTAAATCTTTCTGAGAAGTTTAAATTTGAAAAAAAGCCCCGTCGAGA
>DBVA01000137.1:0-16905 GCA_002308735.1 Opitutia bacterium UBA1276
ATTCGAAATCATTTGGAGATGGTACGTTACGCAAATAAATTTGACCTTGAAGACCCTGATGTAATCGAGTCGTTTGCTAAATTTGTGGAAGGCGAGCAAAGACTTCGCTTCCTTTATGTCCATACTTTTTGTGACGCCAATGCCACCGCACCTGACTTATGGAATTCCCACAAGGAAGAACTCCACACTCAACTTTTTAACAACACCCTTGCTGTTTTAGAAGGGAAGAGAGCATTGAAAGATCCAAACAAGCTCAAGGATGCCTACAAAAATATGGATCTTGAAGGGGTCTCCAAAGAAGAAATTATGGATCATCTTGAACAGGTTCCAGTTCGTTACTTTTCGCACTCGGGAAAGGAAGAAGTCGCCTTACATGTTGATATGATTCATCGCTACTGGGAAAATGATTCTGAATCTCCCACCCCGATCATTCATTGGAGAAATGATCTGCGACGTTCGCTAACCATTGTAGATATCGTAACAAGGGACCGAAATAGTTTATTTGAAAAGCTAACCGGTGCCTTCTCCGTGGCTAGCCTGAATATACTTGGAGCTCGGGCGGTCACCCGAAAAGATGGCCTTGCGATTGATGTGTTTTATGTGGAAGACAAGAATGGCGGTGTCGTAGACGACCCTAAAATTCGACAACTATGCGAGTCATCTATTCGCTCTTTTCTTGCAGATAAGATTTCTCCCGACGAATTAATATCTGAGAAAAAAAAGAAGACGTATCGATCACAGCGCTTTTCAAACCAAGACAAGCTTGGGGAAAGAATCGCTTCGCAAGTCGATGTGTATCGGGACATTTCCCTCAATCGTACCATTGTAGAGGTCAGGGCACCAGATCAAGTTGGTTTGTTACATTTGATTGCCAAAACCATTTCGACTTGTGGTTTTAGTATCCAGTTCGCACGAATTGCTACGGAACAAGGAATTGCCACAGATGTCTTCAATATCGAACCATTAGAAAGCAAAGAACCCTTTTCCCCCATCCGCTTTTTGGAATTGAGAGAGAAATTAAGTGCCGCTTTACACGAAGGAAAGTTTTACCACGAGGTTTAAATAAAATCGTCCTACTGCTGAGAAATGGGTAGGCTTAATTTAAATATTGTTCCACCTTCCCCGGACTCCACAAGCTCAAGGTCGCCATCATGACCTCTCAATATTCTCTTTGAAATGGTTAAACCAAGCCCAGTACCATCCGTTCGAGCCGTTAAAAAGGAGTCAAAAATTTGCTCTCTCAAGTCTTCAGGGATTCCCTTTCCAGTATCCCTCACCAATATCTCAACACGATTCGAAGAATTATTAACCGATGACTGGATCGAGAGCTCTCCCCCTTCCGGCATCGCACCCAATGCATTAAGTACCAGATTTAATAAAGCTTGTTGAATCTGACCCTTATCCACAAAAACTAATAACTCTTCTGGCAAATCGTTCATGGAGAGCACAACTTGAGATTGTTCAAGTTTTAATCGGATAAGAAGAGAGGCATCTTTGAGAATTTCATGGATTGAATAATTTCTTCGAAAAGATTCTCTACTTTTTCCAAAATCCAAAATTCGGCCCGCAATTTGATCCAAGTGGTTTAACTTTTCCCGAATAATGGATAAGTCCTTATTTTTGCTCTCATCCGATTCCTTATCCAATTCAAGGGAATCAAAAAGTAAACGTACCACCATGAGAGGGTTTCGAATCTCATGAGCAATTTCAGCGGCTAATGTACCCAATGTCGTCAACCGCTCACTTTTCCTCATGCTCTCTTCAGAGGAAAAGACCCTGCCATATAAACGGGCATTTTGCACTGCAATCGCACCCAAGTCAGCCAATGCTCGAACGATCAATCGCTCGTCATCGTTAAAACGATGTTTTCGGTCGACATAAAGACTAAGTAAACCAATGGGCTCATCTTCGTAAACCACCGGGGTAACAAGCATGGAATGTAAATTTTCTTGCCTTATTAAAGCAACGAAATGGTGCTCTTCTGTTCGGAGTAGGTCTCGAGTCTGAACCTGGCGATGCCCTCGTAAAGCCGATCCAAGTATACTGTCCGCCGGTTTAAGGTTCTCTTCATAAGGAAGTAAACCGTTTTCATTCTGTAAAGAATGCAAGCGGAGATAATCCTTTTCGGAATCATAAAGGAAGAAAGCTGAAAAACGACAATCTAAGAGCAACAAAGCTTCGCGGGTGATCGACTCTAGAACCCCGTCCACTTTTCTCGTTCCCGACATATCCTGACCGACAAGTACGAGGGTCTGCAATTGATCCGCTTTCCTTCGCAGTTGCTGAATCATCCACATATTTTCCAACACACGACTCGCTTCATTTGCGACAAGAACTAATAATCTCAAATCATCAGGATCAAAAGCTTCTAATTCCATCGAATCGACATTAAGAGCACCCACCGTTCTCCCTCCTTCTGTCAAAGGTGCAGCCATTTCGGACCGAATCCGATCGTCCAGACAAAAATATTTTTCCTCATTTGCTACATCCCCGGATAAAAAAGGCTCACCATGCATCGCTACCCAACCGGTTATTCCAACCCCCATCGGCAACTCAAAACCTTTACTTTCCTTAGAAAGCCCTTTCTCAACTTCAATTAAAAGCTTATCCGAATCAGCATTGAGCATGCAAAGCGAAGCTGAACTGGCACCAAATACGCCAATAACTTCATCCAATATCTTCCCCAAGGAAAGTATGGGATTACTTTCACTACTAGACAATGCACTAATTCGATAAAGTACATCTACAGCCTTGCGATCTGAATTTCTATGAATTATTTTGGAATCCACAAACCATAAGATAATTCGAAGCTCAAGGAATGCGAGCGTGGAAAACTAAATTATTGCTTTCCTTGAATAAAATGAGACCAAGTATCCTCCATTGGCTTACCAAGGAGGGAGGACATAAAAGGGCGACGAGATGGTCTCTTGGGCTCCTTCAAAAGCCGCATACCCGCTTCTTTGGGCAACCGATTACTTTTCTTACTGTTACAACGAATACAGGAAATCACTACATTTTCCCATGAGGTTCCCCCTCCCCGATCCCGAGGAATTACATGATCCATGTTCAATTCTTTTGTGGGCAATTTCTTACCACAATATTGGCATTTGTAATCATCTCTTTCCAAAAGGTTTTGCCGATTGAATTTCATCTCTTGCATCAGCATTCGATCATAGGAACGAAGCAGTAATACACTGGGTACCAAAACCTGTTGGTTAATCGTTCGTACAACACGGTTTCCGGGTTGCGAATCAAG
Source organism: Opitutia bacterium UBA1276 (assembly GCA_002308735.1). GTDB lineage: Bacteria > Verrucomicrobiota > Verrucomicrobiia > Opitutales > Seribacteraceae > Seribacter. Next base: position 3,257 of record DBVA01000137.1, read on the forward strand.
ATCTTTGCAATGCTCGAACCAAGCACCCGCATCAAAGACGCGAAAGCTTCCATCTTCCGCATAAATCACTTGTGCATGATCGAGAGAAAGTAGGCTAAAAGCACGCTCGATTCCCACAACATTTACCGCTTGCCAAAGGCGATTAAGCACAAGTGTTTGATAACTAGTATCCATCCTCCTTAAAATATATCGGAATTCACAATCGTGATGTCAAAGGATTTTTGACAAAATTTTGGCAACGAGTGAGTAACGAACTTATGAAACAAAAAGGAGGAGCAATCCTCTGATTCCAGTTGAAACTCCATAAAGGTTGATCAATAACTTCGACCATCCTTATTTTCATAATAATTAAGAAATGCCTTATGGACTACTCGGTACCCGCCCGGAGTTGGGTAGTCTCCAGTAAAGTACCAATCTCCAGAATGGTCAGGTAGGGCCTCATGCAAGTTCTCGATTCCTTGAAATACAATCTCAACATCTGTGATACCATCCAGACACTTCGGTTTAACCAGTTCTGCAACTTTCGCTGAAATCTCCTTAACCTTAAAGTTTTCATAAACTCGCTTCACGTGGTTGACAAAAGTAGGCTTGGACCCCTTTAACGCCTCGCGGCACTGTTCTGCAACTTCATCAAGCAATCCATCATAACCCTGCTCTTGGATAAGGGCTACCGCAGCCTGAAAAGCAATAAATTTCCCAAGCTCGGACATATCAATCCCATAACAATCAGGATAGCGGATCTGTGGCGCAGTCGAGGCGATTACTAGCTTTCTTGGTTTGGATCGTCCAAGGATTTTAAGGATACTCTCCTTGAGAGTGGTACCGCGAACGATAGAGTCGTCGATACAAACTAGTGCATCCTCCTTTTCCCGCACCACACCATAGGTAATATCATAAACATGGGATACTAACTGATTCCTGCCAGATTCTTGAGAAATGAAGGTTCGAAGTTTAATATCCTTGTTGGCTATTTTTTCTCCCTTCGGCCAGTTGTCCATTACCAATTCATTAATCAATTTATCGGTAAGATTTCCGTCATTCTTGGCATCAATCAAACGCTGTTGCACCTCCGCCCTTCGAACTAAGCGGAGTTGTTCCATAAAACCATAGTATGCACTTTCCGCCGTGTTTGGCACATAACTGAATACGCTTTTGGAAAAGTCTTTCCCCACTAATTCAAGAACCTGAGGAACCAATAAAGCTCCTAAGGTTTTACGTTCAGAATAAATATCTGGATCATTTCCCCTGGAGAAATAAATTCTCTCAAAAGAACAACCTACTTGACGGGCTGGATCGTCTGAAAAGCTCTCCATTTCCGTGGAACCATTAGCCCGGATTACAATAATGGTACCCGGTTTAATTTCCTCAACCTCATCCGCTTCCTTATCGAAAACCGTCATCAGGGGTGCTCTTTCAGAAGCAACGGCAACCACTTCATCATCCTCAAAATAAAAACCAGGCCTGATCCCTAAGGGATCCCGCATCGCAAACGCATCCCCATTACCAATAATTCCTGCCAATGCATAACCACCATCCCAATGAGAAGCAGCTTTGCGGAAAACCTCGGGCAAATTGATTCGTTCACCAATCCACCGGGAGAGATCTTCACCAGCCACGCCTTCTTCCTGAGCCGCGGCACAAAGCTCATCATTTACACCATCCAGATGATAACCAGTCTCCTCTAAAATCGCTTGGGTATCAGTATCAAAAACCGGATGTTGTCCTCGCTCTACTAATTTTTGATTTAATTCTTCTACATTTGTCAGGTTGAAGTTACCTGCAACCATCAAGTTCTTACCGGGCCAATTACTCTTTCTGAAATAAGGATGGCAAGTGGTCGAACCATAATCTCCAGAAGTGCCATAGCGTAGATGTCCCAACAGGATCTCACCTCCATAATCGAAATGCTCCTTAATGGTATCTGGGAATTCATGAAATGATTTCCCTCCATTAATAAGTTTTGCCAGCCTCTTGTGCTGTCCTCCAAAAATTTTGGCCAAGGCTTTACTACTCGTGCTCCGTTCACGGAACATAAATGCTTCCCCAGCCGGCATTTTCAATTTCATCGAACCAATCCCAGCACCATCCTGTCCACGATTATGCTGCTTTTCCATCAGCAGAAAAAGTTGATTAAAACCCCATAGTGAACTTCCGTATTTCTCCGTGTAATAACCCAGAGGTTTTTTCAAACGAACGAGAGCAATCCCACAATGGTGTCCGATTTCGTCGCTCATTTCAAATCATTGACTTAGCTGCATCATCGAAGGAATTGCATCTTCCCAAATCTTCCGCAACTTGGAAACATCAGAATTTAAGATTTCTTCATCATCCACCTTAAGAGAAAACACTTCATTTTCTGTAGTTTGGCCAAGAACTTGAGCAGACACGCCCGATTGGTTTGCCAAATCCAACAAGGAGGAAAGGTTCTCGGGGGAAACTCCGATTAGGGCACGACCTTGGCTTTCTCCAAAAAGTAAGGCATCCAATCGGGCATTAGAATCCAGGGTATCCATTTTGATTTCCGCCCCAAGATTTAAATCTCCAAAAAGCATTTCAAGCATCGCAACCAGTAAGCCACCTTCTGCCAAATCATGGGCGGAAGATATCAATCCCAATTCAATTCCACCAATCAACAAGCCCTGAAGCTTAGCCTCCGCTTCCAGATCAACAATGGGGACTTTTCCTTCTTTCAGTCCGTGCTGGGTTTGAAGAAAATAACTACCTCCCAATTCATCTGAAAAACCACCCAATAGAACAACCGATTGTCCAGCACCCGAAATCGTTGAACGAGTAACCAGTTCGGACTTGTCAATCAGACCCACCATGGAAACCACTGGTGTTGGATCGATCGCCCCATCCCCATGCTCATTGTAAAGACTGACATTTCCACCCACGACCGGGACATCAAAATGAGCACAGGCATCCGCCAACCCTTTGACACACTCCTTAAGCATATAATAAGCCTCCGGTTTGTTGGGATTACCAAAGTTTAAATTATCGGTAACCGCCAATGCTTTGGCTCCGGAACATGCCAAATTCCTCATGCATTCTACGAATGCAATCTGAGCGCCCCGGTAGGGATCGAGAAAGCAAAACCTATGATTACAATCATTTGCAATCGCAAGGTACTTGTCGATACCAGCAATACTCAACCGCACCACACCCGCATCGCTTCCTGGCTCAACCGTGCAGCCAGACATCACCATGTGATCGTATTGTTTCCAGACCCACCTCTTGGATCCAATGGTTGGATGTCCCAATAATTTTTCGAGAGCACCTGCCACCTCGTTTGACTCTAATTCCGGAACGGAATCAATTTGCCAATTTCTTGCCTCGGTAACATGGACTGGTTCACTCGCAGGTTGATCGTAAATTGGAGCTTCATCAGTCAAGGATTTCGCAGGTAAGTCCACCACCACCACACCCTTATGGCGAACAACCATGCGATCTCCATTCTTGACTTCACCAATTCTGGCAGCATGCAAGTCCCATTTCTCGAAAACCTCCTCCAATTCATGTTCACGACCCCGATTTACGATGACCAACATACGTTCCTGACTCTCAGAGAGCATAATTTCGTAAGAATTCATGCCCGTTTCTCGCTGAGGAACAAGATCAAGATCGATTTCAATTCCAGAATTCCCTCTTGAGGCAGTCTCACAGGTCGAACAGGTTAACCCCGCCGCCCCCATATCTTGAATACCCACTACCAGGCCAGGAATTGCCATCATTTCCAGGCAAGCCTCAAGCAAAAGCTTTTCCATAAAAGGATCCCCTTTTTGTACGGCGGGTCTATCCTCCGCACTCTCCTCGGTTAACTCTCTGGATGCAAAACTAGCCCCTCCTAAACCATCACGACCGGTGCCAGGACCGACATAATATACGGGGTTACCGACTCCAGTTGCTGCACCTTTCTGAATCTCTTCATGTCGTAAAATGCCGGCACATAAGGCATTGACCAATGGATTTCCTTCATAACAGGAATCAAAATAAATATCCCCACCCATGTTTGGAATACCCAAACAATTTCCGTAATGCGAAATTCCACTCACAACTCCACGAAATAAGCGTTTTACCTGCTCGTTTTCAAGATCTCCAAAACGAAGTGAATTGGTAAGTAAAACCGGCCGGGCACCCATGGTAAAAATATCACGAACTATCCCACCTACACCGGTGGCAGCACCTTCAAATGGTTCAATTGCACTCGGATGATTATGCGATTCGATCTTAAAGGCCACCCCCCAACCTTCCCCCACGTCAATGACTCCGGCATTCTCTTCGCCAGCTTTAACCAAAACTTGGCCGATCGCATTCTTGTCCTTCTTTTCGGTCGGAAAAAGTTTTAATAACTTCCGGGTATTTTTATAGGCACAATGCTCGGACCACATCACCGAGAATATTCCCAACTCAGTCAGATTAGGGGTGCGTCCCAGAATTTCTAGAATATTCTCGTACTCCTCGGGTAGAAGACCGTGTTGGGCGATTAATTCCCGAGTGATTTCCACATTGAGACAAGGATCAGGATTCGGGATCATGGAATTTATCGAAGAATCCATCACGGAGATACCAGCTCTACCAGGCTAGAAGTTTGAAGGGGATCAAGAAAAGATTTTAGAATCAGGATTCCATCTTCGCATGGATGATGCGGTTCGACCGCCCTTTCAGGATGGGGCATCATTCCATACACATTACCCTTACGGTTGCGGATTCCCGCAATGTCATTGATTGAGCCATTGGGGTTATCAAGGTACCGGAGCAATACTTGACCATTGGATTCAATCTCCTCCAAAGTCGAATCCTTCACCCGGTAATTTCCTTCTCCATGGGCAATAGGTAAGAAAATTGAATGCTTGATCTTGGAAGAATTGAAACGTTCATTGGAGTCTTCCACTTGGAGGGCTTGATTGAGACAACGAAAATCCAAACAGTCGTTGCGGATCAAAGCACCGGGTAAAAGGCCCGCTTCACAAAGGATTTGAAAACCATTACAAATGCCAAGCACCTGCCCACCACGATCAGCAAAATTCTTTAAATCCGACATGATCGGAGAAAATTGGGCAATCGCACCGCACCTTAAATAATCACCAAAAGAAAAACCACCCGGCACCACAACTGCCTCGGTTTCACTGGGCAGCGAATCCTTATGCCAGACTCTCTTAGCGGGAATACCCATTACTTGATCCACTGCATGCTCCGCATCCCAATCGCAATTGGAACCAGGAAATTGTAAGATCGCCACTTTCAAGACTTTTTCTCCTCCTGCTTCACTTCATCGCTTCCGAAAACTTCTTCCACTACTGGGTTGGTCAAGATTCCCACCCCATCCACTTCAATGGTAACTTCATCCCCTGGAACCAGAAAGCGTTTGGGGTTTCTAGCCTCCCCGACTCCGGAAGGGGTACCGCTTAGAATAAGGGTTCCGGGCAACAAGGTGGTACTTCCACTAAGGAAGGAGATTAAGGTAGGCACATCAAAAATCATGTCGTCCAAAGAGGATTCCTGCATCTTCTCTTCGTTTACAAAAGAACGAATGGTCAGCTTGGAAGGGTCAGGTATTTCGTCCGCAGTGGCCAAGCAAGGACCAACCGGGCAGAAAGTATCGAAACTTTTTCCACGGCAGAATTGCCCTCCTCCTTTTTCTTTCTGCCAATCCCTTGCACTGACATCGTTTACGCATGTGTAACCCAGCACATAAGACAAAGCTTCTTGGGGCGTGACATTTTTGCAAGGCCGACCAATGACCACTCCTAATTCCCCTTCAAAATCAACTTTATCGCTCCTTAAAAATCTGGGGAGAACAATGGGATCTCCGGGGTTCTGAATCGAAGTCGACGCTTTCATGAAAACCATGGGGTGATCTGGAATTTCCATCCCAGTCTCCTCAGCATGACTTCGATAATTTAAGCCGATTGCATAAATGCAGCGAAAATCAATCGGGGTAAGGAGCTGAAAAGGAGTGATCCGCTGATCCGTGGACTCAAAATCACCATCCTCTTTCTTAAGAATCAAGTAGGTTTGACCTTGTTCGTCAAATCGACCAAAGCCCATACTACCAGCTTGGTCAAGGTAGCGAAAAATCCTCACTCCCGCACGATTTCGTAGTGATAATCCTCAATTACAGGATTACTCAGCAACCCGTCACACAATTGATCGATGGTAGCTCTCGTTTCCGGTGTGTCTTCCGCATCCATCTCAAAGCTTATGGTTTTACCCACACGGACACTCCGAACTGTTGCGTGGCCCAAGCTTTTAATCGCTTGCTCTACCGCGGCGCCTTGTGGATCCAAAACTGTAGCTTTGGGAGATACATATACCATAACCTTCACAGCACCTTGTATGAATCCTTGATCCCCGATTGTTTCAATAAAATTTTGCGCACGTTAGGAAATACGCAGAATTTTTTACTCTATGAATTGGCCAAAGGATGAAAATTTGCATGTTCATCCAACAACCTCTCTGCCTCTACTTGGGTATAAATCTGGGTGGTCCCAACATCCGCATGCCCAAGCATTTCCTGAACCGATCGAATGTCCGCCCCTCCCATCAGTAAATGAGTGGCAAACGAATGGCGCAACCCGTGTGGGCTTACATTTTTCTCAATCCCTGCCTTTCGGGCATAATCCTTAACAAGAACCCAGATCATTTTTCGGGAAATTGCTTTTCCGCGAATACTTAAAAAAAGTTCACCTCCGGTTCCATCTTTAACCAAAAAAGGACGGCCCCCATGCAGATAATTCTCAACCGCACGGGCCGCATGCCGCCCTACCGGTACAACTCTTTCCTTGGAACCTTTCCCAAAAATGCGAGCAAATCCCTCTTTGGTATCAATTGAATTCATCAGAAGGCTACCAATTTCAGAAACCCGCAACCCACTCCCGTACATAAGTTCAAAGAGAGCCCGGTCTCTTTTCCCAAGAGGAGTATTTAAATCGGGAGCTTCCAGAAAACTTTCCATTTCATCAATGCTTAAACTGCCTGGTAAATGCCTTGCTTTCCGAGGGTTCACCAACAACTCAGTGAAGTCTTTATTTAGCTTATTTTCGCCTTTCAAAAACTTGGCAAGCATTCGCACTGCGGATAATTTTCGGGATAAACTTGTGGCTGCATATTCTTGCTCTGTAAGCGAGGATAACCAAGCGGAAAGATTTTCGATTCCCACTTTTTGCCAACCTGAAATCCCCTGGGCTTTTAAATGTAGGGAACATTGGATTAAGTCCCTCTCGTAGGAATCCACGGTATTAGGCGACAAGCCCTTTTCTAACTGAACCCAAACCAGGAAAGAACTAATTTCGGGTTCAAAGGAAGGGGGCGGTTCCGGAGCATTTTCTCCCTGCTTCCTTCGCTTGACCTTGCTCTTCGCCCCCATTCTTCTCTTTTTTCTATCGAAAATTAATCGCTTGGAGTCTTGACTGGTGCAAGCTCACCGGCAAAAAGCTTACGATAAATTCGATTTACCGGAGTTTTAAGACGACTCACCATGAACTTTTCTTTTCGTAAAGCCCCATATCCATATCGATAACTCGCTGCCAGCCTTGGATAGGAAAACAAACCTTGGCTACCGAGCATCCCTTTCAAGCGGTGTAGGTACAACATCCCGACTTCCACATTGGTCTCCCATTCAAAAGCTTGCCGGTAATGAAGCTTGGTAACATCGGACCATGCCGCTTCGGTTAACTGCATCATACCCCTGGCAACCGATGACTCCGCATTGGCATTTAAACTACTCTCCGCATGACAAACCGCATAAACAAAAGAGGGCTCCAAGCCAAGGACGGGGGCCTCTTTTTTGATCTTCTCCCAAACTTTACCACCCGAAATATAATGGGCATTACCATCGATTAAATTACAACCGCTGGGAAGAATGAATACCATTCCCAGCCCTAAAAGTTGAAGCCATCCAAAAAATTTCCCCATCACCTCAATTAATCAAGCAGTGGAGCTTAGAGGTGGCAAGAATCAAAGCATGCTAAGCAAGCTTGTTACCACATTTAGAAACAAGATCCTCAGAAATAGAAGTTAAGCCAGTACCAAAAAGGCCACCAGGAAAACCAGCCCAAAAAAGGCGGTCAAACCCACCGGGTGTAGCCCCAAACTCGCCCGCTTTTTGATTCGGGCTTTGGTCTTTTGCTTACTCTCTTTTCCTAAGAGCCCAATCTCATGCAGGGGATAGGCTAAAAAACTGAGAACATGGACTTGTCCAGCCTTGGTGAAGGTATTCACCTTATGAACAATTCCATCGATGAAGACTCGGTGAGAAAAATCGTTCATACCATTCCAGAAACTACTCATAGAGAGCGTAAATCCCCGGCCTATTTTTCGGTAAACCCAATCAGCATCCAGATTAACCGATGGAAGTTCCAGTGGATATTTGTCCCACAGGTTGAGCAATGTAAAAGCAAGGGCGGAGAACAATAAAATTTCGATTTGGGTAATTACATGGGTTGCATCATAGGGGTGATACCCCGCCGCTCCATTGGGCAACATTTCATACAACCATTGAGGATTACAGCCCAGGAAAATACAAAGGAAAGAGGAAATTCCCATGGCGATCAACATATTGAGCGGGGCTTCCTTGGGTCGCATCCCTGAATCATGAGCAAAAAAAGCGAAGAAAGGAATCTTGATCCCCGCATGGTTGATCACACCAACCGAAGCGAAAAGCAAGCATAACCAAATCACCACATGTCCATTTTGAGCCGCTTCAGTTATAATGATAGATTTACTTACAAACCCACTGAACAGTGGAAAGGCAGAGCTGGAAGCTGCACCCACAATACAAAATCCGGTAGTCCAAGGCATGGACTTGTAGAGGCCACCTAGATGAGATCCTCGAATTTCCCCGGTTCTGAAAAGTACCGCCCCCATACTCATAAAGAGCAACCCCTTGTATAAAACATGAGTGAAGGCATGGGCAATCGCACCATCGATGGCCAATTCCGTTCCAATTCCAATCCCAATAACCATGAACCCAATTTGATTGATCTTGCTGTAGCAAAGTACCCGTCGCAGATCATTTTCGATCACCGCGTAAAAAATTGGAAACATTGCCATAACCCCACCAATTGTGATCAGAATTTCCGCTCCGGGGAACAAACGGGCCAACATACAAACTGCACACTTTGTGGTAAAAGCACACAACCATACCGGCCCCGTATGGGTAGCCTCCGAGTAGCCATCCTTCAGCCAGGTATGCAAACCAGGAAATGCAGCTTTGATTCCAATCGCCAATAAAATGAGAATCGCCCCGGCATCCCCGGCCTCCAAGGCTTCCGTCAGGGGAGCCAAGGAAAAAGCTGAGGCACCCTCCCCATGATAACGAACCAGAATTCCCGCTAAAAGAATAAGACCGGACGAGACATGGAAGAACAAATATCGAAATCCTGAGTCCTCCGCCTCCTTGGTCTTCCGACCCCAAATTTGAAAGACTGAGGTAATCGCCAACGCTTCCCACCATAAAAATAAGGAGAGTAAATCGCCTGCAAATGCTACCCCTACCGCACTGGCAGCATAGAACAAAGCCATCGATATCTGCCATGGATCACGAATGTGAAAGGAATAAATACCGGCAACTAAAGCAGCTACATGGAAAAGGTACCCAAAGAGCTTGGCTTGCTGATCAACCGCAGCCCCAATAATTTCATACCCAAAAAGGGAAAGATGAGAAACACTCCCAAGTTCCAAAGTATACACATGCCAGAATCCAAGGACGGGAGCGACCACCAAGGTAATGGAGGCGGAACGCCCCCGGAGAATCGCTGCGATCAAGCCACCCAGCAGTAAAACCGTCGCGGGATGAGCTCCTATTTCCATACTACTTGCTGCCAGAATGTTCATCTTATTTATTCCAATAATCTTCCTCGCGCATCAAAATATTACTGCCCTTCCAACTTCGCATTAATTTGGATACATAAACCAACCCCACGAAGGCAACAAAACCATAAATTCCGTAAAATGTGGGTAAAGTTTCGAGGGTATGCAAACTGACATCCTCTTTAAAGATTGCATGCTTATGCCAAAACAAACTGAATATTATATCGATTCCAATAACCAAACCGCAAAGCCAGTATAATCCGCGGATCAATTTTTTTACATTTGCTGGATTATCCAGCCAATGTCTACTTTCTTTTTTCTTCTTTTTTGGGTTACTCATCTGATTGGGATTTCCTATTATTCGACAATACCAGCAAGTTTAAGCAAAGGACCGGAGAGAAAGAAAAGGATAAAGCAACCAAGGGCGGTCAAGGCAAGGGGAACGACGCAGGCCCATGGTGCTTCTTTGATCTCGCTTAGTTCGCTCTCGGTTTCATGGTTTCGGAAAAAAGCGGTCACCGCCACAGGCAAGAGATAAAAAACATTAAGCAGTGAGCTTATCAAGAGGACGACAACCACCCAGACCGCATCCCGGTCCAAAGCACCCAAGGCAAGATACCACTTACTCACAAAACCACCGAGTGGAGGTAAACCAATCACACTCAGCGAACCAATCATAAAAGCAATCATGGTAATCGGCATTTTCCGTCCCAGGCCACGAAGTTCGCTGACATACTTCTTTCCACTCGCCACAAAGATGGCACCGGCACAGAAGAAAAGAGTAATCTTGCCACAAGCATGCATCGCAATATGGAGAACGGAACCCCCCATGCCTTGCTCGGTTGCTAAAGTAGCCCCAAGGATCACATATCCAAGTTGTCCAATGGTCGAGAATGCAAGGCGTCTTTTTAAATTATCCTGAGAAAGGGCAATCAGGGAGGAGATCAGGATGGTAGCACATGCAATCACCATCATCCATTCCTCGCCATCTAAATTGGATAGTACTTCAGAACCAAAAATATCCGCATACACTCGGTATACACAAAACACCCCAACCTTGACCACCGCAACCGCATGCAACAAAGCAGAAACCGGAGTTGGAGCCACCATGGCCCCGGGGAGCCAGGAATGAAAAGGCATCAGACCAGCCTTGGCAAAGCCAAAGGTAAATAATGCCAGAAGGATGATCAGAGTGGTATCTGAGAAGAAATCCACTTTACCAGTATCCGCCATGAAATCCATGGCTACCTGCCCACCATCCAACCATACATAGCACCAGCTCAGGGCTGGTAAAAGCAAGCAAAGCGAAGTGAACAGCAGATATCCCAGATAAGTCCGGCCTCCCGTTCTCGCACTCTTGTCCTGCATATGGGTAACCAGGGGAAAGGTGGATACCGAGAGCATTTCATAGAAGAAATAAATGGTGAGTAGATTCGCCGAAAAAGCCACTCCCATGGTAGCTGAAAGAGAAAGGGCGAAATAAGAATAAAACCTGGTTTGGGCATGTTCATGGAGTCCACGCATATATCCAATCGCATACAGCGTGGTGGCAATCCACAAAATCGAGGCCACACAGGCAAAGAGCAAACCCGGGCCATCCACCCGGAGCAGCAAAGGTACATGGGTAAAAACTTGCCAGATGTGGCATTCAATAATCGCTCCGCTCAGAACCAGTGGAACCATTGATACAACTACCGTCGCCTGGACAATGGCCGCAATAAAGGTAAAAGTTTCACGCAAATTCGGACGCTTTTCACCCGCCCACATGATTCCAATCATGCCAATCCAGGGGGCCAGGAAAGCAATCAGTGGACGGATATCATCCACAATCCACGGAGTGATCAAATCAACCGAATGAACAGCAGGCTCCATAATCGCAGGATCACTCATCTCAATTCCTGGTTCCTTTAGGCAGGTTAAAGGGTTCAAGAAAGCGTTCGATTTGATTCACAACATCCTGGTTGTAGATGCCAATGATCAAAACGATGGAAGCAGCTAAAAGTAAGGGGATCAGCATCGAAAGCGGTGCCTCATCAAATTTGGTTTGCTCCTTGGTTAATCCCAGGTCGCCATGTCCCTTGCCCAGGTTTTTTCCACTCTCGCTAACCGCTAAGTGGATACGTTCGATCAGACGGAAAAATAATACCACCATCACCATGGTTGAAAACATCAGGACCACCAAATATTCCCAGTGTTGGGATACCATACCTCCAGTTATCAAGTACCACTTGCTGAAAAAACCACAGGTTGGAGGCAGACCGATAATCGAAAAACCACCGATAAAAAAACCAATCATGGTAAGTGGCATCTTGGCGAACAAACCACGCAAGCCATCAAAGTGAGTGGTTTTACATTTTTTAAGAATAATGCCCGCCCCGAGGAAAAGACATAGGGTCATGCAAGCATCGCTGATAATGTGAAAGATCGAACCAATCAAGCCATAATAGTTGTAAATCCATACGCCACCGACCATGTATCCAACTTCAGCGACAATTAAATAGGCCAGCATCTTTTTGATTTCCCGCTGTGCTAATGCCATGACCGCAGCACATATAATCGCAAAGACCACCAACCATGGCATGAACTTTGCCCAAAGGGTGGACTCAAAAGAGAATTCGACCCCAAAAACCGTCAAAACCATTCGGATCATCACATAGATCATGACCTTGGTAACCAAGGGAGCAAGCAAGGAGGATGTCGTGCTTGGGGCGTTGCAATATGCATTGGGCAACCAGGCATGAAAGGGGAAAAAAGCCATTTTTATCAAGATCCCAAGTCCGATCAAAACAAAGGCAACCTGCATCGAAGCCGAATCCATCAAGTGGTTCGCCATGATTACCTCTTGGATCCCGACCATATTCAAGGTGCCCGTCTTGATGTAGACATACCCAACGCCCAAGAGATACAGGGATGCACCAATCGTACCAAGAATCAAGTAGTTAAAGGTGGCGGCGGCAGCCCGGTTGCTACCCATGGCGATCAATCCATATCCAGTTAATGCAGCCACTTCGATCAGCACATAAAGATTAAAAGCATCCCCCGTTAAGGCAATTCCGGCCAAGCCAGTGATTTGCAAGAGGAATAAGGTGTAAAACAAGGATTCCTTATTGGGCGTTTCACGTTCCACTGGCAGTTTCGCATAGATCGAAACAATAAAACCTACGCCCAACACTACCAGGGCGATCAAACCACCGAGTAGATCCGCACGAAATTCAATCCCCACACCACGTGGAAAAAGGTCCAGGGTCCAACCGCCCAAAATGTAAGAGACTTGTGCCTGGGGAGATGCCACCGCCTGTAGCAAAGTCTCCACGCCTGCCCAGGTTGCACCCGCCATCGACAAGACCGCTACGGGATTACAAAATTTTCGGTTTACCATTCCCAATAAAGCACAGGCCACGGCTCCGAATAAGGGAAAGATAAAAATCCAGGCAATAGCATTCTCCATCTATGCGGATCCTTTCTTCGGTTTGGATGAACCACCCGGTTTTTTCCCGGTTTTTTTCTGGGCAACCGGCTTACGAGGTTCGGCCTGGCTGGGATCAGCAGCAGCTTTTCTTTTCGGAGCCGAAGATTTTTGCCTGGAGCCCGTTGTTGCTCTCTTGGATGCTCCCCCTATGGTCTTCTCCTTACCTGTCTCTTCGACAACCGACTTTCTGGAACTTCGATTTGAAAGCTTACGAGAAGATTTTGCCTTGGCCAAGGGGGATAAACTTGTTCGGGCATCCGCCCGTTCGATCTTGGTCAAAAGTTCATCCTCCTCAATGGTTCCATAGCCCTGATAAATCCGCTGACACAGGGCAAGGGCCAATCCGAGGGTGGCAACCCCGACCACAATC
>DBVA01000181.1:0-3911 GCA_002308735.1 Opitutia bacterium UBA1276
TGTGGCTGATCATCCTCTCAGACCAGCTACCCGTCTTAGCCTTGGTGAGCTTTTACCTCACCAACAAGCTGATAGGCCGCGAGCCCATCCTAAAGCGCCATTACAAGCTTTAGCCATTTTACCATGCGATAAAAGGCCACATACAGCATTAATCCATCTTTCGACGGGCTGTTCCGTACTTTAGGGCAGGTTGCTCACGTGTTACGCACCCGTTCGCCACTTTCCACAAATCCGAAGATAAGCTTCTCGTTCGACTTGCATGTCTTAACCATGCCGCCAGCGTTCACTCTGAGCCAGGATCAAACTCTCCAAATGAGAGTCGTGCAAATTAATGCACAGGCTTGAGTATTAGTACTCAATATTTATCAAAAAAAATTGACCGGTGACCCATCTAAAATAGATCACACAAAATAACTTTCAAAGAACAACCCCTCAAATTTGAGAGAAAGGATTCTAAAAAATAGGTTTCTTCCAGTTCGGTCAAGTTTAATCTAAAATATTTTATTACTTAAAAATATTCTATTACAAATTAACGAGAGAAGACTCGTCCCCATCTTTCTAGGCTTCCATCCTCATCTTGTAAAAACCATCCATACTCTTCTTTATTTTGTTGAAGCAAATACCATGCATTCCTTTCATCATTGAAAAAATATGGGAAGGTGAAACGTGCGGTCCACATCCATCCAGACTCGGGAAAATAGATCCAATTGTCATAGGAACCACTGCCTGTCGGATATACCCATCCTAAGTCAGGGTGAAAGATCCAAGTATTGCTAGGTTTATAATAATAGCCAAACCAGTCCAAATAAAACCAGTGTTGGGCCTGGGACCCAATTTCTATGGATCCGAGCCACAATTCTTCTTTGGTCAAGGACCGAACACACCGGAAACCGATAGACCTCCGCGAATTGTATGGATATTCAATGTCTCTGAAGGCCAACCTTAAAGGCTTTCCTTCTTCTTTTCCCGGACCGTCTTTATAGCCTCCGCCTCGGTGAATCCTCATTTTGTCATCTAGACTAGCATCCGAGTAAGATGGTCCCGCAAATGTGTTAGTTCTATTTTTTCTGGTATACCAACTTTCATCGAACCAGTCCCAGCACCATTCACTGACATTTCCAATTACATCATAAAGACCAAAACCATTTGCCTGATCTGTGGGAAATTTTTTTTCCCCATCCAAGCTCAAATCTGCAGCAGTGATGATTTGATTCGAATTATAATAACCCACTGGTGAGCTTCCGTCATCAAATGGATCACCACTCAACCTGTAATTTGCTTTTGCACCGTCTATATAACTCCCCCAAGGGTAATTTTTATTATGTAAACCACCTCTGGCAGCTTTTTCCCATTCTTCTTCGGTGGGCAGCCGATATCCTGCGGATTTCCAATCGACCATCGAGTTCTGTAAATCAATTTCTCCGGTACGATAAACGGTGTTTTTGTTTTGATCTGTGTAATAGGCAACTGAGCGACCCATAAATTCAGATTTTGCATTGCACCACTTTATGGCGTCATACCAATTAACTCTGTTCATCGGAAAATCCTCGTTAGTGCTTTGGAAATACCAATATGGCCGACCCCAAGGTGAATTGGATGAGTCGCTAAAATCATAACCATTTGCACGGGCCCAATCTGAAATTAAATACCAATCACCGATTGAAGTTTCGAAACGATCGATCTCAAATGCTTCCAGGGTAACATTATGTAAAGGCTCTTCATCTTCTTGGATTCCTTCCTGCCCCATGTAAAAGGATCCCGACCCTATGGTTACTAAATCGTCAGTAATCGCACTGCATACAAAAATGGAGAACAAGATAAGTAATGAAATTATTGCTTGAGCAACCATTCAATAACAAAAGCTCTTCAAGCTTATATGGCAAGAAGATCAAATGAAGAGTGAGAAAACTCGAGAAGAAGAAAAAATTATCTCTTTCGAGAAAACTTGCTCTGGAATTTCTCTACACGCCCAGCTGTATCAACAAATCTTTTTTCGCCAGTGTAAGCAGGATGAGAATCCATGGTAACATCCCTTACCAGCATATGGTAATCTGAACCATCGACATTTTCTGACTTTTTCGAGCTAGCAGTAGATTTGGTAAGGAACTTTCTTCCGGTTGAAACATCTACGAAACAAACTTCATTAAGTTTAGGATGGATATCTTTCTTCACAGTTATTATCCTTGTCTGGCTTTAAATCGTGGATTGGTTTTGTTGATAACATACAAGCGTCCGCGTCGGCGAACAACTTGGCAATCTGGATGACGATTTTTGAGGGTTTTAATGGAAGATACTACTTTCATATTTTTTATTTATATGAAAAAGCATTGAAGTCGTCAAATATGTTTTACTCTCTTGTTTTTTGGATTGCCCTTTAAATATAAATTTAATAAGAGTAAACAATGTCTTCAGAAGAAAATACCCCTGCGAAAAGTAGAAACCCCGAAAACTATACCTTTCTTGATAAGGAAGCCTTGGCTAAATACACAACCGATACTGGTAAAATTCTTCCAAGAAAATACACGGGGCTCACTCCCATGCAGCAAAGAAAGATTTCAAAACTTATAAAGAAATCAAGGCACATGCAGCTCTCGCTTTAAACTGGGTAAGAACTCTGCAAATTTCAATTCCTGTGAGCTCGATAGCTGTGTCGGGGCAATATTGTCTGGCAATCTAGCAGTCTTGCCAACCGAGACGGTCTATGGTCTTGCCGCTCTTGCCTTGGATGAGAAAGCAGTTGGGAAAATATTTTCTCTCAAAGGCAGACCACCAACCAACCCACTCATCGTCCATGTACTGGATCTTAAAATGTGCGAGTTGGTTGCAAAAATCAATCCTTTTGCCCTTAAAATCCTAGACACTTTTTGGCCCGGGCCCCTTACAATTGTACTGCCCAAAAAGCCAATAATTCCCTTTGTTACATGTGCGGGGCTGTCAACGGTTGCAGTCAGAGCACCTGACCACAAGTCATTCAGGGAAGTTCTGAAAAAAGTAAATGCACCCATAGCTGCACCAAGTGCAAACCGCTCCAACAAGGTCAGTCCAACTACCCCAGGTCATGTATTACACAATTTTGGAAAAGATTGCCCACCTATTTTAAACGGTGGAACATGTGAACATGGATTAGAATCCACCGTTCTGGATCTAGACTCAGATCTTCCTCAAATCTTGCGCCCGGGACCTATTTCAAAAGAAGAAATTGAGCAATGCTTGAATTGTACAGTTATAGAAGCCTTCGCAGATCAGGAAAATAGTTCTAATTCATTAAAAAGCCCTGGGATGAGGTCAAAACACTACTCGCCGAGAACCCCAATTATTTTAAAGGAAAGCTTTGATGAATTATCCTTTGAAAACTTGGATCCTAATCATGATTTAATCATTTGTTCTAATTTGGAGGAGGAAGAGAACTTCAGCCGTTATCATTTTGCCACCCTGTTACTTTCGAAAAATGGGAAACTTAATGAAATAGCAAAGAACCTCTATCATACCTTGCAAATCGCTGATTCCATGGACAAAAAAAGAATCATTATGCATAAAATTGAAGGTTCAGAGAACTTGGCAATTGCCATTAATGATCGCTTATTGAGAGCATCATCAGGCTAAAATACTTCATTCTAAAAGTTTCTTCTTGTTTTAAGAGGACAATGATGAAAAAATAAAATTTGTATCAGTTCAATCATGACAAAATCATTACCACTACTCTGCTTTTTGTGCACTGGCATACCTGTCTTATATGGACAAACAGATCAACAACTTCGTGATCCAGAATATCTGGTCGAGCAATACAATCAGCTTGTGGCAAAACATAATGCGTTGATAGAGAAAACTCGTGTCATCATATCCGACAGGAGTCAGGCTTCCGAAGTTATAGAGACTGCAGATCCTAGGATTCAAATGAAATTGAACGAGGC
>DBVA01000181.1:4282-18773 GCA_002308735.1 Opitutia bacterium UBA1276
AGCAACCAATACCTTGATGATACAAATGCAAGGCTTCGCCGACAACTTCAGGAGTTAAAAGCAGATGAAAAAGAAATTCTCCAGAGAAACAAAGAATTGTCTGCCGAGAACAGAAAACTAGAAGCCGCTCATAAAAATGCTGATTCCGAAAATAAAGGTATTTACTCAAAAATTAGAGGGTTGGAATTAAGCAAATCTACAATGCAAAGAAAAGCGAATGATTTGACTGAAGAAAATAATGAACTTTCTGCTATCAATAAAAGACTCGAAGCCCTTAATGACAGGCTTAACAAGGAAAATACTGCTCTTAATCAGACCATCTCAAACCTTAGCTTAGATAAAGACTCACAAAGGGCTAGACTTGCTGATTCCGAAGCTCTGTTAAAGAGTAAAGAAGGTCAGCTCAAAGAAAGTGAAATCAAACTTAGTGACGCACTCGATGAGCTTGATACGACCAGAAACGAGGTTACACGTCTAAGCGGAACTGAAACTCTGCTAAACGATCGTTATTCCATGCTTAAATCTGAAAATAATTCGAAAGATGAAAAAATGAGATCGTTAAATATTGAGTTGGACGCACTTAGAGCAGAAATTCAAACATTAAGACAAATTGCAAACGACATGAAATTTGAAGTTGCCAGAAAAGAAGAGCAAGCCGACAGCTTCAATGTTCTTAATTCAGATCTGAAGCGTGAAGTCCAGGACCTCAATAGAGCTAACGAAAACTTAAGACTTTCAGAAAATGCAATGAGAGGAGAGCTTTCTGCTCTTCGCTCAGAATTAACTGCGATTGGAATTGAAGAATCTAGAATTTCCGATCAGCTCCTCGGACTTCGTGATGCAAATGACTTACTTCAATCAAAAGCCAACTCCCTAGAGTCCGAAAATGTTGCCCTCCAAGATGCAATTGATCTCATGAGGTCCGAACTTATTAATATGAATACTAATGAAAAAGGACTAATCGGGAAACTCCGAGAAATTGACGCCCAGAATAAATCTCTTCTTAATGAAGCTAGCTCACAAAAAAATGAAGCCTCTTTTTATAAAGATAAATCTAGGCAATTGGAAATCCAATTAAACCAAGCCGTTGGTAATGAGAGAGTTTTAAATGAAAACCTTGCTTCCATTGAAATGAGTAATTCAAAACTAAAAGCTGAGGTCGAGCGACTTAATCAATTTGGCACACGGGAATATGAAGCACTCGCTCTCGAAGCCGAAAGACTGCAGTCGCAAATTGCTCAGATAGCAGGACAGGAACAAATGTTGAAATCGAGATTATCAAGTTTAGAAAATGAGAACTACAGATTGGGGCAGGAACTCTCTTCATCTAAATCTAAAGAGCAAGAGTACAACCGACAACTTTCATTGCTCAATCAGGACAACAACCGCCTTATAGATCAAATTGAATCGACTCAGAGAATGAGACTTCGTTTGCGAAACGATATTATCGGTGTGATTGACCAAAACGACCAAGTCCCACCTCGAAACTGAGATTTTTAGAAAAACTAGGTTGTTAGAAATTCGCCCATGACGCGGTATTTTTCATAACGACCAGAGCACAAATCCCCCCCTTTCTCTAATGCTGCAATTTCTGATTTGAGTGAAGATTTTATGACGGTTGCCATTTGATCCCAGTTTCGGTGTGCGCCCCCAGTTGGCTCGGGCAAAACCGCATCGACAATCCCAAGTTTAAGTAATTCATTAGCATCTAATTTCAATGCCTGGGCTGCATCCGAAGCAAAAGCACGATCTTTCCAAAGAATTGCCGCACATCCCTCTGGGGAGATGACCGAGTAATAAGCATTCTCTAAAATAAGAACTCGATCTGCTACTGCAACTCCCAAGGCACCTCCAGAACCCCCTTCTCCAATAACAAGAGCAATGATAGGGACATCTAAAGCCGCCATTGCTTTCAAATTTACTGCGATAGCCTCGGCAACATGCCTTTCTTCCGCTCCGATTCCAGGAAAAGCACCGGGCGTATCAATAATTGATATGACAGGCAAAGCAAAGCGTTCCGCCATTTTCATTAGTCTCAATGCCTTGCGGTAACCTTCTGGATTAGGACAACCGAAATTACGATTCAGGTTTTCTTCGGTATTTCTACCTTTTTGCTGACCTAGAATCATAACTTTTTTTCCATCCAATTCAGCAGGTCCACCAGTAACAGCCGCATCCTCTCTATACAATCGGTCTCCATGTAGAGGTTCAAAGTTGGTAAAAATTCGTTCAATGTAATCGTTGGTGTATGGGCGGTTTGGATGACGGGATAATTGCACCTTCTGCCATGGAGAAAGATCCGCGTACACCTCTCTCTTGGTTAATTCGATCTTACTTTCAATTGCTTGGATTTCATCTGAAAAATCCAAGTCTGAATTTTTGGAAGAGGTCATTAAATCCTCGAGTTGCTTTTCAAGTTCAAGAAGAGGCTTTTCAAATTCGAGGCTGTTTTTGTGTTTTAACATAAGATTCAAAAATAGATCGTTACAATGAGAATTTCATTTAACTTTTATAACTACTAATTCGATTACTCCTCGGCAAGTTCTTCCTTCCATCCAAGCAATCTTGCTTTTGAACTTGCCGACTCCGCCCCTTCTTTGTCTCCTTTTTTAACTAATATCCGAGCAAGACTCACCACTGCAGTCAAATCATCAGGGTCAATAAGGATAGCATTACGGCAAGATTCTTCTGCTTGATCCAGTTTTCCTAAAGAAAGAGAAACTTCAGATAATGCTCGATATGCCTCTATTGAACTTTTTTCTTCCGCAACCACTTGCTTTAGAATCTTTTCTGCTTGATCATCATCCCCGATTGAAAAAGCAAAGATAGCATCCTGGACTCGTTTGGTTACTTCATCTGACATATGCTTAGCAAAAGTTTACTGATTACATGTGGCAATCGGAAAAAGAATACAAATAACAACTAATGTAAGAAGTTGATAATGCAGATTAATATGTCATTGTCAGTCTAGCTATCATGCTCAATCATTATCAAAATGCTTTCTAGTCAGCCAGAATTTCAAAACTTACTTCTTCTCCACGGCAGAGATCGAAGATTCTACAAATTAAAAAAGGAACTGGAACAAATCCCACTTGATCAAAATAGAGTCCGGGAGCAAATAGGAAAAGAAAAATTGTCTATTGAAATCGCGCTCAACGAGTGGCGTGAGTTAGAAACAAAAAATAATTCTCTTGAAAGCGAAATAATTTCAATTTCCGACCTGGTCAATCGACTCAAGAGGCAGCAACTAGAGGTTAAGAAGAATGAAGAGTATTCGGCATTAGAAAATGAAATAAATTCTTCTCTGAAAAATCAGTCTCTGCTTGAAGATGAACAATTAGATGTCCTGATGAGAATTGATGATGCCAGAAATACTGCGGAAATCGCAGAAAATAAAATTACTTTAAAGATACAGGAGCTTGAAAAGAAGTTATCTTTAATGGAACAGCGGAGTGAAGAAGTTCAAAAAGATATTAAAACTCTTGAAAGTGAAATAGAAGACGCAAGAAAGCAAGTTGAGCTCCAGTTCTTAAGTCATTACGACAGGACTAAAACCGTAATTTCAAAACCTCCCTACATGGCACCAGTGGAAGATCAAAGGTGTAGTGGTTGTAATCTTCGTGTGTCGAATGATGTGGTCTCTTCTATCTTAGTTGAAAGAAAGATCACCCAGTGTGATCAATGCGGTCGAATTGTATATGCAGAAAGATGACCTCAATTTACAGCATTTGCATGCAATTATTTTATTTTTTCGATTGCTAACAGATTGAAAAAGATGACTTTTAATTTTTCGAGAAGCGGTCATTCGCTGTTCATATTTAATATGAATAGAGGAAAGTCCGGACATCATAGGGCAGGATTCCCTGTGAAAATGGGGGAAGCTTGCATAAATGTAAGCTTACGGCCAGTGCAACAGAAAATAAACCGCCTTCCTTGGAAGGTAAGGGTGAAATGGTGGGGTAAGAGCCTACCGTCGCAAAGGCAACTTTGCGAGCTTTGTAAACCCAATCCGATGCAAGACGAAATAGGAAACCGAGCGGCCCGCTCTTTGGTTTCGGGTACGTCGCATCCTCGTAAGAGGAATTCCATTAGGGATAGATAAATGAATGACGGTCTAAAGCATAGACAACAGAATCCGGCTTACGCCTTCTCGAAATCTTTTTGTGCCTTACAGAAATGCTAAAATGAAATTGACCGAAGCCATTAAATCCTTTTTTTTAAGGGAATGGCCAATACAAGATCTGCCCTCAAAAATATTCGAAAAAACAAGACTCGATACGCACAAAATCGTGCGGTTTCTAGTAGGCTTAAGACTTTAGAAAAAAGATTTCTGTCTTCAGTGGAAGATAAAAATAAGGATGATGCGATTAGTCATGCAGCATCATTTATTTCTGCATTGGAGAAATCTGGTAAAAGAAATATGGCTCACGGGAACAAAATTTCGAGGAAGAAGTCCCGTTGTTCCGCTCTAATTTCAGGAATTTAAATCTATTCCCATCAAATGTGACGAGAATCATTCTCGTCTTTCACTTTGTAACCACTTTCCTGCCTGTTGTGGTTTACTTTATTTTTCTTCAAATAAGCTTCATGGACATCCGTGGCACTCATTCCCATGACTTGTGCCATGGAAATTAAGAAGTGAAATAAATCTACAATCTCAACTTTCGCATTCTGCTTGTCGAAATCTTGATATTTAGCCCACCATTTCCATGGAACTGAATCAGTCAGCTCCGCGAGCTCTTGTTGCATGGCCCGAATATAATTCAAGATCCATTTGATCCGTTCTTCGTCAGTCATCGATTTCATTTCCACTCCAATCCGGGTGTTTAACTCCTCTTGCAAGTCGAAGATGTTTTCTAGCTTATCCATTTCATTTTTTAAGCACTATAGAACAAGACATTGCAAGAGTTTTGAAATCTTTAGGCAAAGATTCATTTAAACTTGTGCGAATTAGAAATGAATGATTGCTTGGTTAATTGAAATTATGAAGGATTAATCTTTTGTGATTTGTTCTGTAACCTTAAATCTAAACATCTTTCCCGATTCCAGAGCTTACCGCTCTAGAATATTCAAAAAAGCCCATGGTAATGAAATCTAGAATCCGTTCTCGGTGGTATCGAGCAAATGAAAAACCCTTGGAGTCGCAAAACTCATCCTCAATAGTATCCCAGACACCCATTGGTGAAGTATCTCTTTCTTCCGACGAATTTCTTAAAGACGACCTTAACGACGAAGCCGCAAAGAAGACTTCTCAAAACCGACCGCCCAGACAACAAGAATCCAATCGGGAGCGAAGACCGGGTCGTGGGCCCAGCGATAGAGATGAAAAGAAATTCCAAAAGGGTGGGAAAAGTAACAATCGGAGGGGAGAAAACGATAAAGATTCTCCAAATAGAGAACGAAAAAGAAAGGATGGAACTCGTTCACGTTCCCCCCAAAATTCAAAGCCTAAGAGTTTCGCGAGCCACCCGGGCCCTCCAAAAAAATCACCCACTAATAAAAAGGGTAAGCAGGTTGAAAAGTCTGGAGTTTCAAAATTCCTTTCTAAACTTTTCGGGGCTTAAGCCTTGGGTATTCTTTAAGTAGCCATCCTTTAAAGAGATGGATGTTTTTAGAATCTCTGGCGGCAACCAACTAATTGGTACGGTAACCGCCAGCGGTTCCAAAAATTCATCTCTTCCTCTCTTTGCAGCTTGTCTGTTAAGCGAAGAGGAGAGTATTTTAGAGAATGTACCTGAGCTCAGTGACATTCAGTTCATGGCTGAAATCATCCGCGATTTAGGAGCTGAAGTCGAAAAACTGGATAGCCACAGCTGGAGGATAAATCCGAGAGCGATTGTACATTATGCTCCCTATGAACTCGTTCGGAAAATGCGGGCATCTATTTGCCTATTAGGTCCGTTGGCAGCTCGGTTGGGAAGAGCTGAGATTCCAATGCCTGGTGGCTGTGTGATTGGAAACCGTCCAATAGATTTGCATATTAGAGCTCTTGAAGGACTTTCAGCTCAAGTCGAATTGAAGGGAGGTATTGTACGAATTGATGCTAGTAATTTAAGGGGTGGCAGCCTTTTCTTGGGTGGACGTCATGGAAGTTCGGTTACTGGAACAGCAAATGCGATTATGGCTGCATGCCTAGCCTCTGGCATAACTACCATCGAGGGCTCAGCATGCGAACCGGAAATTGTAGATCTTTGTGAAATGCTTCTTAAAATGGGTGCACAAATAACGGGTATTGGTTCACACCGTCTCTCGATTGAAGGCGTGGATCGATTGCATGGATGTCGTCATCATGTGATTCCAGACCGCATTGAAACTGCAACTTACGCAATTGCAGCAGGAATTACTAATGGAGAAATTTTAATTAAAGGATGCCAGACCGAGCATCTCGGGGCTTTTGCTAATGTAATGCAGGAGTGCGGGATCGAATTATCCAATCAAGCAAAAAGCAACCTTTTGATCCAAGTAAGCCCTAAGGGATTAAATCCTTTTGAAGTGGTTACCCTGCCCTATCCTGGGTTCCCAACCGATCTTCAAGCACAAATGACAGCTCTTGCCTGTATAGCTCCCGGACTTAGTATTTTGACTGAAAGAGTATATCCAAGTAGATTCATGCATGTTCCCGAGCTTCTTAGAATGGGGGCTGAAATATCTTTGGAAGGCCCAAGTGCAGTTGTACAGGGTGGCAAAAGCTTAACTGGTGCACCGGTTATGGCATCAGACCTGAGAGCAAGTGCTGCATTAATTCTTGCTGGTCTCGCAGCCAAAGATGAAACTTGGGTTCAACGAATTTACCATCTTGATCGAGGATATGACAAATTTGATAAAAAACTTCAAGCACTCGGAGCTGAGGTCGAAAGATTACCAGAAAATGCTCTCCCTAAATCTTTCACCCCTTTCTTCGAATAAAACAAAGAAATCATGAGTGAAGATATTTCAAAAAGAGCAGAATTGGGAGAGCAGTCACTTCGAAATGCTGGTGAAATCGATGCGGCTCTTCGACCTCCTACTTTTGCAGATTTCACCGGCCAGCGTAAAACTCTAGAAAGATTGCAGGTAATGGTTGGAGCAGCGGTGAAACGTGATGAACCCCTCAAGCATATATTACTATGCGGTCCCCCGGGCCTCGGCAAAACAACCCTTGCTCATATCATCGCCCATGAACTGAATAGAGAGGTGAGAATTACTTCCGGTCCGGTAATCGATAAACCCGGTGACCTCGCGGGATTATTGACGAATTTGCAAGAAGGTGAAATTCTATTTATTGATGAAATTCATCGGATCCCCAAAACGGTTGAAGAATATCTTTATTCTGCGATGGAGGACTATCGAATCGACATCATGATTGATCAGGGACCGAACGCCAGAAGCGTACGACTAGAAATTCCAAGGTTCACCCTCATAGGGGCCACTACTAGAGTGGGCTTATTAACGGCTCCGATGAGAAGTCGGTTTACTCTCCAAACTAGACTCGATTATTATGACAAAAAAGACCTAGCCAAGATCGTGCTAAGAAGTTGTGATCTTCTTAATTGCAGTATCGATCAGGAAGGAGCGGAAGAAATTGCGACTCGAGCAAGAGGCACACCCCGTATTGCAAATAATCTCATTCATTTTACTCGGGACTATTCAGAACAAAGAGGAGATGGGCAAATAAGCAGAAAGACTGCTGCATCCGCACTCGAACTTCTCGAAATTGATGGTAGAGGACTTGATGAAATGGATAAAAGAATCCTTTCCATGATTGCGATAAACTACAAAGGAGGCCCGGTTGGCCTCGGTACTATCGCAGTTGGAGTAAATGAGGAAGAACATACCTTAGAGGAAGTACATGAGCCATTTCTTATTCAAGAAGGCTACTTAAAGAGAACACCTCAGGGTAGAATGTTGACAGAAAGGGGTTGGGAGGTGACAGGCATGGCTTCAGGCTCAAATCCCGAAAGTGGACAACTGGAACTCATGTGAGCCCCTTGAGCTTTCTCTTTATCAATTTGAATATATGAATAAAGGAGAGACTAAAATGCTGAGTACTACACTCGATTTCCTTCTCGATTTCAGGTAATGAATATGTTTCCAGAGCGTCGATTTCTTCGGGATTATTTCTAGGAGAAATCAAATCTTTGAGAGCGAAAACTCGAACAAATTCATTTCCAGTTTCATGGCAAGGGCTGATCTGTAGTAATTCCAAAAACCGATTGGTTAAAAGACTAACCCCAAGCTCTTCTTCACATTCTCTCACTGCAGCATTGAGGTAATCTTCTCCCGCATCGACATGACCAGAGCAACTACTTGTCCAGAGTAGAGGATCAATATCCTTCGAAGCGGATCTCTTTTGCAAGATCCACATTCCGTTTTTTGATCTGGCAAAAATATGAACCGCCCTATGGAACAACCCTTTTTCATGAACAACGGACCTCCTTTCTTGATACATTACTTCATCGCGAAGATTAACTACATCAAATATTTCATATTCCATATGAGTAAAATTTAAAGAATAAGGGAGGGGAATTTCCCAAAAGAGAGAATGTTTACTTTAATTCATCAAGTCTTTTTTAGATTTTGCTTTTTTTGATTGGCTTAAAAGCAGTGTACCTCAGAATTTGATTTACCGGTGGACATTTTTTTTAAAATACTTGGATCTAGTAGCTCTGGCAATTCCGCAATTCTTCGAATAGGAGAACTCACTGTTTTAATTGACGCAGGGTTATCCTGTAAAAGGATTCAAAATCTTCTAAAAAAAGAAGAAATTGAAATTGAAAAAATTGATGCGGTTTTCTTAACCCATGAACACAATGATCATAGCATTGGAATCAAAGGTCTTTCAAAGTACGCAAACCTGCCTATTTATGCTAACCGAGATACAATCAATGCCGTACAACCAAAATTATCGCGTAGACCAAATTGGAAAGTTTTTGAGACCGGTACAAAATTTGGTTTCAGAAATCTGAAAATTCATCCATTCAGCGTCCCACACGATGCATATGACCCCGTTGGTTTTTTCTTTGAATGGGGTGGTGATGACCTTTTTAACCCGTATTATAGCCTGGCTTGGGTTACAGATTTGGGCTTTGTTCCCTCCTTGGTTCGGGAACGAATCAAAGAAGCAAAAATTTTAGTTATCGAGTCCAATTATTGCTCACGCATGTTGGATGAAGACACAAAACGACCCTGGAGCTTAAAGCAAAGAATTAGAGGGCGGCATGGTCACTTATCCAATCAAACAACCTATGAATTACTGGAATCTTTTACCAATTCCAATTGGGATAAAGTTTTTTTGATGCATCTTAGTAAGGATTGTAATGATGTAGAGACCGTCCGAGAACAATTTGAAAAATTGCCCGGGCAAGGCAATCGATTTAACACCTTTATAGTAGATCCAATTAATTCAGCATCTATCCCAATATGAGAAGTTTACCACGTCACACAAAGGTTATTGCAACCATCGGTCCTGCAACGGAGTCCAGAGAAATGCTTAAAAAGCTTATCGAATCTCATGTTGATGTATTTCGAATCAACATGGCACATGCAGATCATGATTGGGTAAAGGCAATAAGCCAGAGAATTCGAGATATTGGTACCGAACTCAATCGAGAACCAGCGATCATGATGGATGTAAAAGGTCCTGAGATTCGTACAGGTTATCTCCATAACGAGGTAAATTTAAAAAAAGATGATTTGCTAGATCTTATTTTTGAAGCTCAACCAAGCCCTCCCATTTCTGACGAAATTTGGCAAATAGAAATCAATTACGACAAGTTGCCCGAACACATCCAATCTGGAAACACCATATTACTAGACAACGGCTTGATTCCACTTTTAGTTCTTGATTCCTCACCTCAAAAAATTCGTTGCCAAGTCAAACAAGACGCGACTCTTAAAAGCCGCAGGCATGTAAATTTGCCTGGTATAGAAACTGGACTTCCTTCCCTAACTGAAAAAGATAGAAAAGATTCTTTAGTAGGAATCGAATGCACGCATGATTACTTTGCCCTATCTTTTACACGAGATGCAGACTCCATAGACTTATTTCGTAGTTTCCTACGCGAAAACGGTTCTGACGCTCAAATCATCGCCAAGATCGAAGATCAAAAAGGCGTTCAAAATATTGAAGAGATCATCAAAGCTTCCGATGCCTTGATGGTCGCTCGAGGAGATCTTGGAATCGAGTGTGCATTTGAAGATTTACCCATTATTCAAAGAAAAGCAGTCGGATCCTGCCTCGCAGGTGGCAAACCAGTGATCATTGCAACTCATATGCTTGAGTCGATGATTGAATCTCCAGTACCGACACGTGCTGAAGTCAGTGATGTGGCGAATGCTGTCAATGAGGGCGCAGACTGTATCATGTTGAGTGGAGAAACCACCACCGGTAAATATCCAATTGAATGCGTTCAAATACTTAATCGGATTTCTTCTCGTTTAGAAGAAGAAATTCAACCAGGTTTAACCGAAGAATTGAAGCTTTTCCGCCCAAAAGCAAAAATGTTACGCTCCGCTGCCATGCTTGCGATGAAAATGGAGAATTCTGCAGTACTCGTTTTTACCCGTAGCGGTGATCTCGCTGCCAAGCTGGGTGCTCTTAGGCCAAACGGAGCTCCTCTTTTTGCATTTACTGATGTTGATGGACTTCATCGTCGGCTTCGATTGATCTGGGGGGTTGAACCTTTCCTAATCGATTTTTCCAATGATCCAGAAATAACCATACAAGTGGCGATTAAAAAACTTGTTGAAGAGGGATGGGTTCATCACGGAGATCATCTCGTTACGGTCACAAATGTTTTCGCTCACGATAAAGTAGTGGAAAGTATTCAACTAAGGGAAGTGACAAACTAAGCTTTTCCAGCCGACCAAAAAGAATCCTTAGAATTTGAAAAATGGTAGTAAAAGATAGAAATCAAAAGAATCCCTAAATAGGGAGATCCCGCACAAAAACTTGCAGGTAAAATTCCATTTTCTCCGAGAGAATCAAAGACCGTTCGGAATGCGTAAAATAGTAAAATCCCAACCGTACTCATTCCTATAATTTGGCCCAACTTTAGATTTTTATTACTGATTACAAGCATCAAACCGCAAAAGATTGATAACAGGCACCCGAGTGAATTCCAGATCAATTGATATAGGCGATAGCGAAATGGAAAAATATGTGCCGAGCTTGTATACGGGTAATTATCTGTAACCTTTATCAGCTCAAAAAAAGAAAGTATATTTGCAGGTTTCGAAAGGAGCATCGGAACCTCAGGATCATCCATTCCGGGAGAAAAAACTAAAGAATCAAACTTTTTGTAGAAACTAGGAGAAATCTTGCCAGAGTCAGAGGAAGACCTTTTGGAATCTGTATCCCACACGATCTGTTGGGAATTCGAATCCATAATGGGAAGGCCCTGATTCGAAGCAAAGCCCATGAATTGCCCATTCTCGAAAACCCAATGATTTTGGGTATCCCAATACGCTTTTTTAGCCCTAACTCTGTAGCTATCATTTCCTTGCGAATCATAAGCATATAAATGTACATTTTCTCCTCTTTTTCTTTCCAGATCAAATCTTGAAAAATACCATAATCGCTTTGTATCTATTTTCATTTGAAAATGCGATTCCTGAGAAAGTTCAGTAGATTCAAATGCTAGCCTTTGTTTCAAATCATGATAATAAACCATCGATAGCCAAGCTGCAATTGATATCAAAAAGCCCAATATAAAAATAGACCGAAAGCAATAGATCACAGAAAAAGAACAAGAAAGTATTCCAGTCATTTCTCCTTTGATCATTAGGAAAGACACGGTTAACAAGGTCGCGGAAAAACACGCTATTGGCAAAATCCAAGGAATAAATTCTAGGCAACGAAGAGAGAGCCAAGAAAAGATTGTACTCAAATCATCGGATAAGAACTGGTCAGAACTTTCGCTTATTAACTGAAGCAAAAGAATCGTTAAGAGGAAAAAAGAAGATAGACCAAACCATTTCCCCCATTGTACCATCATATATTTTTCAAGAATACCCATTTATCAATCTAAGCTATTACATTTGTATATCTTAACCCTTGCACTCCTTAAAATGAATTCACAATCTAATTTTACTTCAAATTTGTCACTAAGCATAATATGAGTTCAAGATTGTTTCCCACCATTGCTATCATACTATCATTCCTTCTCCCATTCTCTTCCCAAGCAGAAGAGGATTCGAATGACTGGCAAAAACAGATTGATTCTTTTTTTGGAAAATATGCAGTCCAGCCATTAGTCTCATTTCTTTTTTGGGAAATTCCTGGTACAGAACACAAGATTAACATATCTCCGGTCTTCGAATTTTCTAGCGAGAATCTCAAAAATTTAACCGGCAAGAATTACGCTCGAGGTTTGTACTCACCAGTTGTTGCAAAGGGTAAAAGTAAATTATCAATTCAATCGATAAAATTTAAAGGTCAAAGGTATCAAAAGTCGGAGGAGCACTTAATCGAATTGCCGTATACAACTCGGGATGAATTAGAGGCATCTTTTATCCTGCCGCAAAAGATAAAAGCCGTGGGGGAAACCTATGACCTTCAATCTTTTCCTCTCGTGGTCGCTTGGTTGTTAGCAGGAGCCTTATTTTTTACCTTAAAAATGAGATTCGTAAACCTTCGTCTCTTTCGTCATGCCATTGAGCTGGTGCGTGGAAAACATGATAATCCATCGAATAGAGCCGAGGGTGAAGTTACCCATTTCCAAGCTTTGACGACTGCGTTATCTGCAACAGTCGGCTTGGGAAATATAGCAGGCGTAGCGATCGCGATCGGAACTGGTGGCCCAGGTGCTACTTTTTGGATGATATTGGTAGGTTTTTTGGGAATGTCTTCCAAATTTACCGAATGCCTACTTGGGCAGAAATATCGTAAGATTAGAAAAGATGGTAAGATTATGGGTGGAGCTATGCACTACCTTTCAGATGGTCTGAGTGACTTAAATTTAAAGCATTTCGGTGGCTTTTTAGCCGGATTATTTTGTATTCTCTGCGTAGGCGCTTCCTTTGGGGGAGGAAATGCGTTTCAGGTAGTTCAATCCCTTGATTTGATCAAAACCGTGGTTCCTAGTCTTGAGTCAATGCCTTGGGTATATGGTCTTATTATGACCTGTTTAGTCGGTTTGGTAATTGTTGGAGGCATCAAGAGCATTGCATCGGTTGCATCAAGAGTGGTACCGGCAATGTGCGGAATTTACCTTTTAGCCTGTGTTACTATTTTACTTTTTCATTTCTCTGACATCCCAGCAGCTGTCGCTTTAATATTTAAAAGTGCTTTTACTCTTGATGCTGGTATTGGTGGCTTTTTAGGAATCCTAATAATCGGAGTGAAAAGAGCTGTTTTTTCCAATGAAGCAGGTATTGGTTCAGCTGCCATTGCTCACTCTGCGGCAAAAGTTTCTCACCCAGCTGAAGAAGGAATTGTTGCTTTGCTCGAACCCTTTATAGATACCATTGTGGTCTGCAGTATGACCGCATTGGTAATTATTATAACTGGGGCCTATCTTGATCCTGCGAACCAACAATTCATAATTAACGACCAAGGTGGGGCTTTAACTTCTGCGGCTATGGGCAGCGTCATTCCTTGGTTCCCCTACATTTTATCCGTTGCCGTATTTTTGTTTGCATTTTCAACCATGATATCTTGGTCATACTATGGAGAACGTTGCTGGGTTTGGTTGTTTGGAGATAAGTATTCCTTAAGTTACAAGATTATCTTTATGGGCTTTACTTTTCTTGGCTCTATCATTACCGCGACAAATATTCTTACCTTTAGCGATCTCATGATTCTAGGTATGGCATTCCCTAATATTCTTGGAATGATTCTGCTTAGTGGAAAAGTAAAACGATCCCTTTTCGAGTACTGTAAGGCAAAAAGTTTGCAAATTTAATACAGATAATGATCAATTCGATTTGACAAAATGAAAATAGAGTCATTCATTAGAATATACCCTTTCAAAAACCCCATATCTCTTTATTTTTAACCTAATTCGTCATGGATGATGATGATATTCAAATTTCTGATTCGGAAGAAGCTCGTGCTTCCCTTTCGCGCCTTATAAAAGCAATCGAAGGCTGGGCCTCCAAAGAAAGCCAAAAGAACGAGCTTGAACTGACTGCATTTGGTGCAGCTTTGGGTTCTGGAATTGTTGCATTCCATCAATTTACATCCAAGGACTGTAGAAACTCTCGAAATCTTATTGGCGCCATTTCCCGTGCTAAGCAGCACCTTGAAAAGGAATACAAAAAATTTGACAGTGAAATTGATAAAATGCATATCAAGTTCGCGCAGGAGATGGAGGAGTTGGATCTCAAAATTATTCGCGATCGAAAAGAATTCAAACACTACCTCGTATCTTTGATTTACGCTGAAGAATACAACAAACTCCGTCGTTCGGTTACCAATATTTATGAGACCTTGGAATCGAAATCAAACTACGAAGACGGAAGTGATTAGTTAAAGACTCACTCCGATCATTAACCATATCGGGAGTGTTAT
>DBVA01000099.1:0-1160 GCA_002308735.1 Opitutia bacterium UBA1276
ACTGCACACTGATGCAGAGACATGTCCATCCGTGAATCGGATCCCGTTGTTGGCCAGCTTATCAATGTGGGGCGAACGAATATCACCCGATCCCTGATACCCAAGGTCTGCCCAGCCAAGATCATCCGCAAGAAGGATAATAATGTTTGGCTTATCCTTTGCCGAAAGAGAAATCGTTAAGCACAAAAAGACAAAATTGATTGAAAAACATTTCATTCTTTTAAGTTTACCCGAGTGTAGGGACTGGAAATGTAAGTTCTATAAGCCGATTCCTTGTATCGTAGCGTTTTACGGTGGTTGCTGAAGAAATCAATGCGTTTGGCTTTGGGATCAAGCTTGATGGTGGCGGTCCATTGATCCCCCCTTTTTTTCATTTCCATGGTTTGGTTATCCGGAATCATTTCGCTGATGTAATTGGGGCTGCCATCCGGAGCACGGTCGAAGATCCACCAGATACGACCACTTTCCTCACCGGAATCCGGGGCGAAGGATACACTTACTTTTAGCGTTTTGCCTTTGAGTTCATTTTTTACTTGAGGGGGGGCAAGCAGGTTACCCTTCGTCTCATCGGGAAAGAAATGTTTGAGCATAAACCCTGATTTGTTCTGTTGATCCCGTTCGGTTTTGGGATGGCCCCGTTTCCCATGTCCGGAATTGGCACCGAGGTAAACGGGAATGGTTGGGTGGTGTTTCCCACCCCAGGCCATATCGAAGGCAACGAAGTCATGGGTGCCGGGATGAAAGAGCATATCCACCCCTCGTTTTCGCAAAGCAGTGAGGTTTCGGGATATGAATACATCATCCGAAATATCGCGGGCGAAATTTTGCAGGTCTTTCCAAGTACCGCCCGCATCCAAAACACGTTCGTTGAAATTGGGTCCGAAATGCCCGCCGGTAAACCCACCTCTTCTTCCCGGTTGAGCCCGCAATTCTTCCCAGGCGTCCTCGTCATTGAGGCGCAACGGGGAGTCCCAGATGGGGGAGACGGTGGCGTGTACTGCGGTCATGCGCTCG
Organism: Opitutia bacterium UBA1276; assembly: GCA_002308735.1. Classification (GTDB taxonomy): domain Bacteria; phylum Verrucomicrobiota; class Verrucomicrobiia; order Opitutales; family Seribacteraceae; genus Seribacter. Next base: position 1,015 of record DBVA01000099.1, read on the forward strand.
TCGTGAATGATTGCCATGGAGGGGGAGGCTCCATTTTTGGATCCGCCGGAGGCGGCAACCTTTCCCTTTTCAAAATGATCCTTTTCTGCGTATGCGGTGGTGATCGACCGCATCAGGGTGGCGGGCCAAGCCCAGTACTGGATTTT
>DBVA01000099.1:1508-5992 GCA_002308735.1 Opitutia bacterium UBA1276
GCCTGGGATAATGCTCGTTGGCCATAGGTTCCCGGTTCTTGCACCACGGTGATGACGAGACCGACTCCGCCATCCAAAAGTTCACGCTCGGTGGTGTTGGGCCGGGTATCCTTTTGCAGTCGCGAAGGAGTGCTTCCTCCGGTCAGATGGAAGCCCTTGGCTTTGCGATCGGCGGGCACGACCAGGCGGACCGGGATTCGGTACTCCTGCCCGGGCCATAGGTCACCCACCTTGATGCTGACGAGTTTTTGCCGGGTTTCGATGGGACCTTGTACTCGGTGCCAGTCTTGCAGAACCTTGATTTGAAGGGTGCCTGGGTCACGGATTTTCTCCATATCGAAGACCTTCAAGCCGAAGGCGGGGATGGAAAGGAAAAGAAGGATAATGCTAAGTACGATTCGTTTCATTGGGTTGATCTTGTTTTATTGATTTCGGTATTCGGTCAGGGTGGGTATTCCTTTAGAATCGGCAAGCAAAGGTTTTGGGTTCTCCACCAAACCCGCCGTGCGGCTTCCCTCCTCGATCTTTTCAACATGGGCATCGAGAATTTCGGTCAACACCTTCACCTTTTGGGGATATTGTTTGGAAAGGTCCTTTCGTTCGCCCAAATCTTTTTCCAAGTCATACAACTCGGCAAAACGATCCGCTTTTACCTTATAGCGGACGAGTTTCCACTTTCCCTGCCGGACTCCATCTTTTTCGTAGTAGAGTGTTTCATGGGGGGATTTCGCTTTTGCCTTCCCAAGTAGGATTTCACTGACATCATGCCCGTCGATGATCCGATCCTGAGGAACTTGTTGGCCGGTAAGGCTTGCGATAGTGGGCAGAAGATCGATGGTGGCCATGATCTCAGAGGAGACGGATCCCGAAGGAATTTTTCCGGGCCACCAGGCAAGGGTGGGGACCCGCATGTGCCCTTCGTATTTGGGTCCGAACTTATGCCCCCGCAAGGGGCCACTGCTGGTCTTGCCCGCTCCTCCGTTGTCATTGGTGAAAAGAACAAGGGTGTTCTTCTCGATCCCATTTTTTCGTATGCAGTCAAGGATCCGACCCGTGCTTGAATCAATCTCCCCGACCAGTGCCCGCATCACATTCTGGTCCGCGGATTCCAGCCGTTCGGGAGTTACCATAAAGGGGGCGTGTACCGCGGAGTGGGGAACATAGCAGAAGAAGGGTTCGTCCTGGTACCGTTCGATGAAGTCGACGGCGGCATCGGTTATGGAGTCAGTAATGACCGCTTGGCTGGAAGCATCGGGGATGTGGGCAACGGGTTGGTTTCCTACGATCCAGGGCAGGGGCGGGTAGTTTCTTTTGGGGTTACCCGGAACCCACATGTCATTGGAATAGGGAATGCCCTGGTACTCATCGAAGCCCTGGGCCAGAGGCATAAAAGGAAGTTGGTCGCCAAGATGCCATTTTCCGAAGCAGCCAGTCTTGTACCCCCCTGATTTGAGGATCTCGGCAATGGTGATTTCGGTTGGGTTTAATCCCCGCTCATCTGCAGGGAAAACCACGCTCCTGCCCATTCCGATCCGGTCAGCATAGCACCCGGTCAGAAGAGCGGATCGGGAGGGGGTGCAGGCGGTGGAACTGACATAAAAGTCAGTGAGCTTCATTCCTTCTTTCGCCATCCGGTTCAAATGAGGGGTCGGGTGATCCGATCCGAAAGGCCCGATATCTCCATAGCCCATATCATCGGTGAATATGATTACGACATTGGGCTGCTTCGTATTTGCGGATACCCCGATGCTACAAACCCAATCAGTCAGGAGAAAGATAAGGAATCTAGAGAAGGCACGAGGAAATTGAAGCTTCATAAGTTGTGAGTGGGGAAAAGAATGCTTTTGCTGAAGAGGAGATAGTGACTCCAAATCTGGAAATATTGTCAAATATGGATGAATTGCCAATGTGAAAAAAATCCGGGCCTGCAATCATGGTTTTCGTTGTCTGAGCAGATACGAGGGTATCTAATGAAAACTTTGTGACTTTATCAAAACTTTGTGAAAACTCATACATATTGGGGCTTTTGCCTTTTGGTTCATTGGAGCCTTTGCTTGTCTCTTTGGTCGGAGGAAGTCTCCCGGGCCGAAGCGACATTGATTGAGCAGGGTCCGGTTTTAGACGGAAAACTCGATGACCCCTGCTGGAAGGGATTGCCGGTGATCAAGGATTTCCGTCAGCGCCGGCCCAACGAGGGGATGCCAGAGACCGAAAAGACCGAGGTCCGACTTTGTCGGGACGCTCATGTTCTCTTCGTGGGGGTGCGTTGTTTTGATTCGCAACCGGATCAGATTCGGGCAGGCGTCATGCAACGGGATGCCCCAGTTAGGGGAGACGATTACTTTTTCATTCTCATTGATCCATTTAGTCGTGGCAGGGACGGGTATTACTTTCGAACCAATGCCAATGGCGCGAAAGGCGAGGCTCTGATCAATTCTGATATGAGTAGACCTAAGATGGATTGGGATACGATTTGGGAAGTTCGTTCGCAGCAAGACGACTTAGGTTGGAGTGCTGAGTTCGCCATTCCCTTTCGAAGCATTCCCATCGATCCAAATTCGGATCAGTGGAGGATTGATTTTGGAAGATGGTTTTCCCGTGGACAGGAGCGTTCAAAATGGGTTGGTTTTTCCCGAAACCGTAACTGGTTCTCTCTTGAAGAGGCTGGAGTTTTAAATGGTTTGTTGGAAGTCGACCGTGGTAAGGGAATCGATTTTAAACCCTATGTCTCCGCGAAGTGGCTTTCAGAATATTCCGGGGAAGATACGGATTTTGAAACCGGATTTGATTTGTTTTACGATTTAACCCCAAGTCTGAAAGCAACCTTTACTTACAACACCGATTTTGCGGAGACGGAAGTCGATCAGCAACGGGTAAACTTAAGCCGCTTTCCTCTCTTCTATCCGGAGAAGCGTGATTTCTTCCTAGAAGGCTCGGACCTGTTTTCTTTTGGAGGGTTACAGAAAAGTCCGCTCCCTTTTCACTCGCGGACCATCGGACTTTCTTCGGAGGGTGCACCAGTGGATATAGATGTCGGTGCGAAACTTACGGGCCGGATGGGACCCCTTGGAATCGGGGTTCTTGGCATGGGTCTGGATGAATCGGGGAACCTAGATTCGGATGAGGTTTTTGTAGGCCGTTTCACATATGATCTGTTTGAGGAGTCCAAGGTGGGAACCATTTTGACCCACGGAGACCCGCAAAGTAATTTGGATAATCATTTGGTCGGAGTGGATTTGAATCTTCGATCCAGTAACTGGTGGAAGGAGCAGAGTATTTCCTGGCACAGTTTTTACATGACTACTCAGGATGAGAATCAGAGTTCTGATGATGTGATTGGTACACATTTTACTCTCCCCAATTATCCGTTTCGGGCAAGTGGGCATTGGTTCCGTACCGGAGAGGACTTTGAGCCGGCTCTTGGTTTCGTAAGAAGGCGTGGAGGGCAGTCTGTCGGGGTAGGGTTTACTTATTATTTTGACCAACCTGATCGCGAATGGTTGGAGGATCTTTCCATGGGTGCGGACTATGACCGCTACCAATGGTTGGACGGTGGCTTGGATTCAGAGGAGTTGGAGTGGAATGTGATTGGTATACGGACCTTGGAGGGGGACTATGTTGGATTTGAAGTGGAATTCGAACGGGAAATTCTCCGGGAATCTTTTGAGATCATCGATGCTTTGGTGGTACCCGTTGACGAGTATCGGGGAATCGATTTCGAACTGGAATTCCGTTCAAGCAGCGACCGTTCCCTTTTTGGCGGGATCGAGCTTGCGTACGGAGACTATTACGGTGGAAGCTCGACCCGGGGGAAAATCGATCTTTCCTGGCGACCATCCAGATTCATTCAGTTGGATGGTGAAATTGATTCGACTCTTGCCCGGTTGCCTCAGGAGGATTTTGAAGCGGTGACCGGATCTCTGGGGTTGCGGGTGACTCCGACCACAAAGCTTTCCTTTAATGGGATCGCCCAGTATGATAACCAGTCGGAAACCATTGGACTCAATTTCCGAATCCGTTACATCATCCAATCCGGAAGCGACCTTTTTCTTGTTTTAAACAAAGGACTCGAAAGAGAAGAAGAGGGAGATCGCAGAAGCTTTCGTACCACCAAGACGGAAGCGGTGGCCAAGCTTGGTTGGACTTTTCAGTTTTAATGCAGTCCCAGTGTGGAAGAGCACTTGTGCAAAATAAGACTCTCTGAGTCGGCGATTCAGTCCTTAGGAAAGTGCATTTCGGCATTGCCTGTAAGACAAAAAAAGAAAAAAAAGACTGATGAAACAAATCTATCTAATAGGCATTACTTGGGTGTTTTTCCGCATAGGGTTTCAGCTAGTTGGCCAAACTTATCCCAATGTGGTGGTTTTATTGGCGGATGATTTAGGCTACCAGGATGTGGGCTGTTATGGTGGTCCGGTTCAAACTCCTGCGATTGACCAGTTGGCCAAGGAGGGCGTCCGGTTTACTGAGTTCTATTCCGGTTG
>DBVA01000099.1:6353-6564 GCA_002308735.1 Opitutia bacterium UBA1276
AGAACGGGGGTGTACAGTTGGATTTCGGACGAAGCCCAAAACTCTCACTTGCTTCTTCGGGAACGCACGATTGCGGAAATTTTAAAGGATCGGGGATATTCTACAGCTCATATTGGAAAATGGCATCTGGGTTTGCCGACCAAGAACCGGTCCAAGCCCACTCCCAGTCATCATGGGTTTGATTACTGGTTCACCACCTGGAATAATGCAT
>DBVA01000099.1:6917-7381 GCA_002308735.1 Opitutia bacterium UBA1276
TTGGAAGGTTACTCCTGTCAGTTGGTGGCGGATGAAGCGATCGATTGGCTGGATCATCACCGCCATCTCAAGGCTCCCTTCTTTTTGAATATTTGGTTTCACGAACCCCATGCTCCGATTGCGGCACCCGATAAGATTGTTTCCATTTATGGTAAACTCAAAGACAAAGCCGCCATTTACTCCGGTACCATTGATAATACCGACCGGGCGATCCATCGGGTAGTCGAAAAATTAAAGGCCATGGGAGTTCGTGAAAATACCTTGATTATTTATGCCTCAGACAATGGTAGCTACCGGGAAGACCGGACAGGAAATTTAAGGGCAAAGAAGGGCTCGAACTGGGATGGAGGAATTCGGGTGCCGGGCATCTTTTCCTGGCCCGGGGTGATTAAACAAAATAGAGCGGTAAAGGAACCAGCTGGATTGGTTGATATATTACCGACCCTGTGTGGCTTATTAAATCT
>DBVA01000099.1:7731-8119 GCA_002308735.1 Opitutia bacterium UBA1276
AATAAGTTTAGACGGCATCAACCTTTGTTCTGGTATTTGCAAAAATCCCGACCGATTGTGGCCATGAGGGACGGAGATTTCTCATTGGTGGCAAATCCGGATTATGAAATCTCTCAATCCAATATGTTTCAGGAATCTTGGATACCGATTATTAAGACTGGCGGGTATAAGGATTTTCAACTTTTTGACCTTTCCAAAGATCCTGGCCAGATCGAAAATATTGCTTCTGAAAATCCAGAATTACTTAATAAGTTGAAAGCGAAATTATTAAAAATGAATCAAAGTATTATGGCGGACGGTGTAGACTGGCATCTCCAGTAGATTCATTAATCAATATTTTCCTTCAATTGACATGGTAGGAGACAAAAATGAATGGGAACTTCGCTTT
>DBVA01000099.1:8527-9101 GCA_002308735.1 Opitutia bacterium UBA1276
ATTACTTTATTCATTTCTTCAAATTTCATCGTGGCGAATGAAGATAAGGAGGAAGCACGCCCTGAAGTAAGACTGGAGGCAGCAAAAAAGATTTTATTGGATTCGTCAAGTATTTCACTGATTTATGTTGAAGGTTTAGTTTGCCCATCCTGTGCAATTGGAATTCGTAAAAATCTTTCAAAAATGTTAGGCGTGGATAGAACAAGATTTAAAGATGGTATCAATATGAATCCTGAAACTCAGCTTGTTACTATTGCCTTCAAAGAAGGCATTTCCATTGATAATAAGGATTTGATTGAACTCGTGGAAGACGCTGGATACACCGCAATCGAAGAGTATAAGCTTCATGAAGGTCATATAGATGCCCTTCAGTTTAAACATGATGCATCCGTGAAGATTGTTCATCACACTCACAAATAGATGCGGCTACTTTGAGCAAGAACTTTTGTTTGTTGGGGAGCATTTTTGCGTGCCTCTTCTCCTCTTATCAGGTTCGTGCGGATGACCCAATAATGAATATGATGCCCCGCTGGTCCGGTGGTTGGGGGTATCAGGTTCATTACGAATTCATCAA
>DBVA01000099.1:9463-12754 GCA_002308735.1 Opitutia bacterium UBA1276
GAAATTAATATCATGCATTTTGAAGGCGTGTATACATGGAAGAAAGAAATTCGTATCATTGCCAAGCTTCCCTATGTGTTGAGTGCGGAACGGGAAATGCCCGACGGTTCCGGGGGTAAATTGATCCAAAAAGACAGTGGGTGGGGAGATCTAAATCTTGGGCTTCCGCTTAAAAAATATTTTAATCTGGACGGAAAAAGTGGTTCATCCACTTTCAAGCCGATGGTGCGAATTCCCCTTTCCAAAAAAGATGATTATGATTTTTACTACAAAGAATTTGGGGTGGGTCTCGGATTTGGACATGAGTTTGAAACCGCAAATTACTATTTTGGAATCGGTACAGCCTGGTGGATTTTTGACGGTAATCGCCCAGCTGAAATCCATTCCTCATTAGATTTCGGTTACAATTTCGAGACTGAAAATTCGAATGGTTCAATCTTCTGGGAAACGGATTTTCATTTCGAGGATGATGAATTCAGAACCCTAGGTTTAGGTCCCGCATTCTACTTTAATCATAATGACACCATCCATTCACGAATCGAATGGAAGCATGACCTTATTGACCATCAGGGAATTTTAGACCACGGCAACGGCAACCATTTTAAGGTCGGAATTGGTTGGGTTTTTTAAAATTTGGTAATTATTATCCCAGTATCCAACCTAATCGGAGCATGGGTATTTCGAATAAACTAATGATAACATAATTATTGCCTATAGTTGTCTTTGTCGTTCAGTCTAAAAAAATGCGAGCCCAATTTTTTCTTTCCCTTTTTTTATCTGTATTTACATCAAAATTAACAAGTGAATCCAATTCAAAGTTTAAAATTGCTTTTGGTTCATGCGGGAAACAAACCCATCCTCTTCCCATATTTCATGAAGTCATTAAGCAAAATCCCAACTTATTTATTTTCTTAGGGGATAATATTTATGGTGACACCCATGATATGGATGTCCTAAAGAAAAAATACCAGGAATTAGGGGCTAAGGGATCTTATCAGCACTTGATTCAAAACACAGAGGTACTGGCGACTTGGGATGATCATGATTACGGCCAAAACGATGCCGGTAAGCATTATCCGCACAAAGTGGAATCCAAGGAAATCTTTTTGGAATTTTTTAAGGAACCTAAAAATTCAGAGAGGTATAAACACAAGGGGATTTATCATTCAGTTTATAAAAAAACAGGAAATAAAATCATTCAGATCATTCTCCTGGATAATCGTACCTTCAGGGATGACTTGGTACGATTTCCGAAAGGACAAAAGATCCCGGGGCACTTTTTTTACCGACCCGATTATCTTCCCCATACGGATGACTCCAAAGCATTTCTTGGTGAAGAACAATGGTCCTGGCTCGAAGATGAGCTCAGGAAAAACGCGGATCTTCGAATCATTGCCTCAGGATCCCAATTTTCTCATGAATATAATGGATATGAATCCTGGACTAATTTTCCCCATGAACAGGAACGCCTCATCCAACTAATCAAGAAAACCAAAGCGAACCATTTACTTTTTATTAGTGGAGATGTTCACTACGCTGAAGTCTCCAAATTTAAACACCCCGATTGCTATCCGATTTATGATGTCACTTCCAGTGGACTTTCCAGTACATGGAGATTTGCAACTCCCAATAAGAATCGTTTGGAGGGCCCCATTATGGAAAACCATTTTGGGTTATTGTCTGTTAATTTTGAGCATGATGATCCCTTTATATTAACTGAGGTATGGGATATTCGGGGTAATCAGCGCGTGGAATTTTCTATTCCGTTGAGTGAGATAAGCTTTCAGTAAGAACAGTTGCTGTTCTATAAAATATATTCATAGACCAAGAATTTTCATTGTGGATGAAAATTCAAATAGGTACTTATTAAATGCCTTTGAGGCTTTTATTATGAAAAACTTGATTCAATTACTTATTTTTCTTTGTGCCGGATGCTTTTTGGCATCCGCAAAAAAATCAAAACCTAATGTTTTGTTCATTATGTCCGATGATCTCAATACCGCACTGAGTGGCTTTGGACATCCACAATGTAAAACACCTGAACTCGATAGGCTGGCCAGTCGGGGCATGCGCTTCGAGAATATGCATTGTCAATATCCTGTGTGTGGAGCGTCGCGTGCTTCGTTGATGTCGGGACTATATCCTTACACGAATGGAACTCTGGGCAATGCGGGTACCCTGCGTGGTAACATGCCCAATGTCGTGACCATGTCACAAATGTTTAGAAATAATGGGTACCGGGTTGGTCGGGTCAGTAAGATCTACCATATGGGCATTCCTCCTGAGATCATTGCCGGTACCGCCACGCGGGATGATCCGCATTCCTGGGATGAAGCCGTCAATATTAAGGCACCTGAACAGCACGCACCGGGAGTGAGTACTCATTGGTCTCCGAAAGACAAAGGTTCACAGACTTTTGAAGGCGTCGAGGCGGAGGGTGATGACCTGGTGCATGCCGACGGACTAGCAGCAGAGGCGGCGATCAAGTTTCTCAACAGGAATCATGAAAATCCTTTCTTTCTTGCGGTGGGCTTTGTTCGTCCCCATGTCCCGCTGGTGGCACCGAAAAAATATTTTGAGCTTTACGACCGTAAGGCGATGAAGGCACCGGTGGTTCCTGCGAATGACCTTGAGGATGTGCCCAAGATCATTCGGGGGTACAAAGCGAATGGCGGTTATGGCGTGACTCCGGAACTCCACAAAGGGTTGCTGCAGGCTTACTACGCAAGCATTTCATACATGGATGCTCAGGCTGGTAAGGTAATCCGGGCACTTGAGAAGTTAGGTCGTAAAAACGATACGATCATTGTCTTTAGCAGCGATCATGGCTACCTGCTTGGTGAACATCACAAGTTTCAAAAACAGCATTTATTTGAAGAATCGACCCGTGTGCCTTTCATTCTCTCGGTTCCATGGATGAAGGATACCCACGGGAACCGAACCAAGAGAATTACCGAACTGGTTGATCTCTATCCCACGCTCGCTGAACTTGCCGGACTGACTCCCCCAAGTGTGCTTCAAGGCCAGAGTCTGGTGGCACTTCTCGATGATCCGGTCGCCAAGGCATGGAAGAAGGATATGGCTTTCACCATCAGCCGCAGTGGCGGCGAATCCATTCGTACCCACGACTGGCGTTACACCCATTGGGGCCATGGGGAAAAAGGACAGGAATTGTATGACTTAAAAAACGATCCCGCAGAATTTAAGAACCTGTCGGGTAATCCCCAATATGCGGATCAACTGAAAAGATTAAAAGCTCAGTTGCTTGCCAAGCGCAAAGTTGCAGGCTAC
>DBVA01000099.1:13119-16046 GCA_002308735.1 Opitutia bacterium UBA1276
TTTTGGTTCGAATACTCTTTCGGCTTGGTTATCGAGGTCACCAACTCCGATGTAATACCTCCCCAAGGAATTTATTCGTAATTAAGGATTTTTCATTGAGGATAAAAATCCCAGGACATACCTTTGTATTCCCTGACAAATTTTTAGTATGAAAAATTTAATCTCTTTCTTCTTTCTTTTTTTAACTCCGGTATTCATTTATTCAAAAAAAAGTAACCAACCCAACATCGTGGTGATCATGGCGGACGATGCCGGGTATTCGGATTTCGGCTGCTATGGAGGGGAGATCGAAACGCCGGTCCTCGACAAGCTTGCTGCCAATGGGTTGCGCTTTTCTCAATTTTACAACACCGGACGGTGTTGTCCTTCCCGGGCGGCCCTGCTGACCGGGGTCTACCCGCACCAGGCGGGGATGGGGCATATGTCGAGAGACCGGGGAATTTCAAGCTACAGCGGGACTATCCTGCCTGATGTTCCAACCCTGGCCGAACGCCTTCGCAAGGGAGGTTACCGCACCATGATGACCGGTAAGTGGCACCTTGGTACGGAACCTCATCAATCTCCTATCGCCCGCGGATTCGACCGCTTTTATGGAACCCGTAATTTTATTGATTCTTATTTTACAGTCCTCCGTAATTGTCAGGTGTACCTCGATGACAAGGAGGTGCTGCCCGCCACCGAGAATCCGGTCAATCATCTGTATCCCGAGCAGGAATGGTACACGACCGATGTCTTCACCGACTATGCCCTTCACTTTATGGATGAGTCCTTCGATAAGCATCCCGAAAAGCCCCTTTTTCTTTACATTGCCCACAACGCTCCCCATTTCCCGCTTCATGCCCGGGAGGAGGATACGAGGAAATACCGTGGGCGATTCAAGAATACCGGATGGGATAAACTTCGTCGGGAACGGTACGACCGAATGGTCAAGCTCGGTTTAATTGACAAGAAATGGGCCCTTTCGCCCAGCGATGTTCCGGAGTGGGAAACTTATGATGAAGCAATGCGCGATGAATTGGATCTCAAAATGTCCCTTTACTCGGCGATGATTGATCGGATGGACCAAAACATTGGTCGGGTCGTAGAGAAGCTTAGAGACACCGGGCGTTTGGAGAACACCCTCATCCTTTTTATGGTGGACAACGGCGTACCCGGGACGGGAGTCCATGACTGGCGCGGACTGTTCGCGAAGAATGAAAGAAACCCAGAAACCCGCGTGGATAATTACGAGGAGTGGGGGAGACTTGGTGGTTGGACCTCAAGCTCCGGTCGGGGATGGGCCAACCTAAGCAATGCTCCATTCCGGATGTACAAGCGCTACACCCACGAGGGTGGGGTGGCCACTCCGCTCATCGTGCATTGGCCCGCCGGACTAAAGAGCCAAGGCGAGTTGCGTCATGCCCCCAGCCACATCATCGACATCGCACCCACCTGTCTCTCAGCAGCCGGTCTTTCGGTAAAAGGAATGGAAGGACAAAGCCTCGAGCCCGTCTTTACCGAGGATTCCAGAAAGGAACGGACTCTCTATTGGGAGCACGAAGGAAACCGGGCGGTGCGCAAGGGAAACTACAAATTGGTCGCGATACACGATACCCCATGGGAATTGTACGATATGACCAAGGACCGCAGTGAATTGAAAGATCTCTCCTCCTCAATGCCTAAGAAATCCAAGGAACTACGAACCCTTTACGGGGCCTGGGCCAAGCGGGTGGGAGCCCTTCCTTGGAATGAAGTGATGGTCGCGAAAAAAAGAAAATAAAGAAATAAGCTCCCTATTTTTAAGTAAAATCGGAGGGCTTCTAGATATTGACTTTTAGTTTTTAGAAAAAAAGGTGTTAGAAAAGTATCATTCATCGAAAACCAAAACGAAAAATCAAAATAATGATTAAAATACATCCACTACTTCTGTTCTTTTTTTTGATTCTCTCAGTCGGTGCTGAAAAAAAGCCCAATTTCCTTTTCATCATCGTGGACGACCAGTCCCCGCTGGATCTTAAGATCTACAATCCACGGTCCATACTTGATACCCCCAATATAGACCGATTGGCCGAGGAGGGAATAGTTCTGGATGGAGCCCATCATATGGGAGCGTGGGTCGGTGGAGTCTGTACGCCTTCCCGGCATATGGTGATGTCAGGCCGAACGGTGTGGCATGTTCCGGATAAACCGGGGCGTATCATGAATCCTCATGTGACCGACCCCAAGCGGGTGCCTCCTGATTTGGCACAATATAGTTTACCCGCAGTTTTTAACCGTGCCGGTTATGACACCATGCGTACCTGTAAGAATGGAAACAGTTACGAGGCCGCTAACAAACTTTTCACTGTTCGTCACGACGGTACCCGCCGTGGGGGAACGGATGAAAAGGGAAGTCACTGGCATGGGGAGCAGGTCATGAATTACCTGATGGATCGGGAGAAATCCAAGGATACCGACCCCTTTCTGATTTATTATGGATTTAGTCACCCGCATGATGTACGGGACGGGAAGCCGGAACTCCTTAGAAAATATGGTGCCGTTAACCACCTTGACCCGAACATCCTGCCCCCGGCTAATCCTAGGCAACCTCCTTTGCCAGTGAACTGGTTACCTGAGCATCCCTTCGATCACGGCCATACCACGGTTCGCGATGAGGTGGGGGTGAAGGGGGTTTGGAAGAAGCGGGACGAGCGTACCATCCGCAATGAAATGGGACGGGAGTTTGCCTGCAGTGAGAACATTGACATCCAGATCGGACGCGTACTGAGAAAACTGGAGGAGATGGGTGAACTGGATCATACCTATGTTATTTACACCGCAGATCACGGCATGGCCATTGGCCGCCATGGCTTGCAGGGTAAGCAGAATTTATATGAGCATACTTGGCGTATACCATTCATCGTGAAAGGACCGGGAATCGAGCCAGGTTCCCGGGTTCCTGGGAATAT
>DBVA01000138.1:0-6762 GCA_002308735.1 Opitutia bacterium UBA1276
GTCCTTAAAGCGAATAAAAGGCTTCTGGTATCATTTCATTGACCAAGAAACGGGAAAGAGAGGATGGAAGGATTCCAATAACATTGAACTCAGTAATGCATCTTCCGGCACGATGCTTTTGGGTGCCTTGGCTGCATCCGAATATTTTGGCGGCGAAATTAAAAAAATAACCATACAATTTTATGCGGAAATGGACTGGAAATGGTTCACCAACCCTGTTACCAAGCACCCATACTTGGCATGTTACCCTGAAGATCTTCCCGATCGACTGCCAGCCGGTATTACCAACGAAGGCATGTTTGGAGGCTGGGCGGAATATGCAGAGCATATTTTCTTATATATTTTGGCGGCAGGTTCCCCCAATCCAGATTTTGCCACCGGTGCAGATTCCTATTATGCCATGAAGACTTACCAAGGAAAATACAAAGGGGAAAAGTTTGTTATTTGCGGCACTGGATCAGCGTTTACTTATCAATGGACGCATGCCTTTATCGATTTTCGCAACATAAGGGATAAACTTGGACGCGATTGGTTTTTGAATTCCCGCCATGCAGCACTCGCTGCGAGGCAATATGCAATAGATAATGCGTATAGAATCAAAGGACTCGGCCCAGATTCTTGGGGGATGTCTGCATGCATAAGTCCGTCCACCGGGTACAGTGGGCATTATGGTTCCCTTCCAATCGGTGCTGGTTATAATCTGCTGGAAGATGGCACCGTGGCCCCCTATGGGGCTCTTTCCTTTTTGCCTTTTACTCCGAAAGCATCGATCTCAGCACTGAAGCACATGTATGGGATACCAGGACTAGTTGGCAAGTACGGCCTCTATGATGCCTACAGTTATGCAACCAAGGCGAATGGAACCAACCCATGGATTGCCAAGAGTTACCTCGGAATTGACAAGGGTCTGGTTCTGTTAATGTTCGAGAATTATTCCACTCAATTAATTTGGAAATTACTTCATCAAAACCATTACATTCGTAAGGGATTAAGAAGGATCGAGTTTAGTAAGCCTTCTTAGATTCAGCTTCAATCCCTCAATTTGGCATGACCGAATAGGATGTTGCTGATAGGTTAAATTACCTCAATAGTTATTACTTGATTGATAAAATGAAAAAGAAAGAAATCCTATTTTGCGTGGTTGCAGTCTTGATGCACTCCTTTTTACCCGTGCTTGCCCATGATTCGCAGAAGGGTCTGCATCACTGGGAAATACCCAGCATGGATCCGGACCGGATCATACTTACTTTTCATGGTGATCCATCCACGAGCCGAGCCGTTACTTGGAGAACGGATAAAAGTATAAAAAATGCATTTGCTCAAATTGCCGAAGCGAAAGTGAATTCGAAGTTCACGGATGATGTTGATTCAGTGGATGCGGTTACGGAAGCATTCGATCTTGGCCAATACAAAGGTAACTCAGCCTTGGTGGTTCATTACCATGGGGCAAAATTTAAGAATTTGAAGCCAAATACCCAGTATGTTTATCGTGTAGGGGATGGCTCTAAGTACTGGTCAGAATGGATTCATTTCCGGACCGCAAAGTCAAGCTATGCTCCCACTCAGTTTGTCTATTTTGGAGATGCCCAAAACGATGTCCTTGATCATTGGTCCCGGGTGATTCGTATGGCTTATCAAACGGCTCCAAATGCCTCCTTTGCCATTCATGCGGGAGATTTAATCAACCAGGCTCATCGGGATCATGAATGGGCTCAGTGGTTTAAGGCGGGTGGCTTCATACATAGCCATTGGACTGCCATTCCCGCGGTGGGGAATCATGAGTTCATGCCCCTTGGAAGAATCCTGAAAGGAAAGAAAAAAGTTTCCATTCAATGGCGGCCTCAATTCACTTTACCCGTGGAGAAAGATTTGGTGCCGGAACTTCATGAGACTGTTTACACTGTGGATTACCAAGATATTCGAGTGATTGTTCTAAATTCAAACGATCATTTGGAGCAACAGACAAAATACCTCGAACAAAAACTGAAAAATTGTACGGCTAAATGGAAGATTGTCACTTGTCACCACTCGATATTTTCTCCGGCTAAGGGACGCAATTTTCAGTTTGCCCGGGACCATTGGAAACCCCTGCTCGATAAATATAATGTGGACCTTGTACTCAATGGTCATGACCACACTTATGCACGGGGTCATGTTCCAGTTCGCACAAGGGATGAGAAAGGAACAAGCGAACTTGGAACGGTGTATGTTACTTCAGTTTCTGGTCCTAAACAATACGAGCTCGAACTGAAGCAAATCAAGTCTTACAAAGCGGATGGCTATCAGTCCGATAAAACCGCGGAGCAAACGCAGTTTTTTCAGGTAATCACGATTGAGGGTAATACCCTGCGTTATGTGGCTTACACGGTCATGGGAGATGAATATGACCGGGCAACGATCCAAAAAAACTTTGAAACGGGTAAGAAGTCTATCATGGATTAAGAGAGCTCCCAAGTGGAACTTTTCTGGAAGATCAATTTGGATGGCTATTTTTATTCCTTTTTTCTTTCAAGTTTAAGGAGTAGTAATTTTTGGATCTAATTTTGGGTAATTTCTTGAAAGTGGTCTTCCAAATTTTTTTCATAAAATCGGTATAAAAATAGTGATTTACTCAAATTAATCTTTAAAGTTATTGATTAGATGAAGTTGGATCGAAGAGAAATCATGAAAGGGATGGCCTTGGGACTGGGTTCAGCCTTAGGTGGAGGTTTCATTCCCAACATTGCCCAGGCCTCCGTTTTCGGTTCTGCTCCCAAGCGGGTAATTTTCTTTCTTCAGAACCAGGGATTTGAACCGGGTACTTGCATTCCGGATGGAATGAGAAACAGCGGATCTCTGGCCAAGGTCAAGTTGCCCGAGCCGATCGAAGCACTCGAACCGTTTAAGGAGCGATTGCATATCATCAACGGGTTGCATGGTAAGCATACCAGCCCTGCACATAGCCCATTTTTTGGAGCTTTGGGTGGGTATCGTGGAAGTGATGGTGTTCCCCCCAGCGGACCGACCATTGATTATGAATTGAGTAAAGTGCTTCCCCAGACCTTATTACCCCATCTTTGCATTGGGATGGATTCCATCGAGAATATGCGGGCCAAGCCTACGGTGGCCAATCTTTCTGCCAGCGGTGCCGGTCAACCGATCTTTATGCATTCCAATCCCAATCATTTGTATCAGCTTTTATATGGGGGTATTTCCGAGGGTGATATTCGTAATCAGCATGAAGCCCGCTCATCCATGCTGGAAAGAATTGAGAATTTGGCATCCATGGAAGGGCAACATCTGCCCCTCCATGAAGCACCAAGATATAACCAATTTGTTCGAGGATTTACCGAAATGAATGACCTACGTGACCGGCTTGCCCAAGTGTCCGGTCATTTGAAGAAGTTTGCTCCCCAAGTGGATGATCGCTACACCAATCCTGAATTTGAAACTGACTGGCACGACACACTCCTAGAGTTAGGGATTTCTTCACTCAAGTCGGGTACTACGAATACATTGACCATTGGATCCGGTCGGGGGGAAATCTTTGGTGCCTGGAAAGGATTGGGTATCGAAAAGCAAGGTCACAACCTTGGGCACATGGAGCAACAGGATAATCCGATTTGGATTAAGATTCGCCAGTATAACTGCCAGATGCTGGTCAAAATGATGGAGCAGTTGGAAAGTGTGCCCGAAGGCAATGGTTCCATGATGGACAACACTTTGATTGTCTACACTAGCAATAATGCGGATAAACAGCACACCAATGGAGCGAACTGGCCGGTCATGTTGCTGGGAAATTGTGGTGGAGCTTTCAAATCGGGTTGCTTTACTCAACTGGATGGGACGCGACCCATCAATGCCCTGTATAATTCAATCATGCGGGTTTCCGGTGTTGAGGGTGACCGGTTTAATATGACCGAGGCGATGGCCAAAAAGTACGATTCCAGTACCGGTCCACTTTCGCAAATACTGTCTTAACTGTGTTCGGCAGAAGCACTTTACTGGCATTTGCTATATTCGGTGTCCCTTGCTTGTTGGGGAAAGCATATGAACCTGGTGAAAGGATTCGCGGCGACTTTACTGAAATTGGTGAAGTTTTTCTGGAGAATCATTGTTTTGATTGCCATGATAATGAAACGAAGGAGGCTGATCTCAATCTTTTAGAACTTGGACCTGTGGATGAATTGAATGCCGGGGTTTGGAAATCGGTTTGGGCCCAGGTAGCCATGGGCGAAATGCCTCCCCAAAACAAATCTCAGCCCAAGATCACAGACCGTCTCAAATTCTCGGATTGGGTGGTTCAGGAGTTCCGTAAGGTAATGAAGGATAAAGGTGGGTTTAAGGCAGATTTGGATCCTAAGAAGGCAAATTATCTTGATCATGATTTGCTCTTTGGCGAACTACCCAAAGACATCACGCTCAAACCTACCTCGTCCCCTTCTCGAATTTGGCGTGTTACTCCGCAGGAACATATCACCCGGTTGAATGAACTGATTAACACAGAGCCCGCTTTTAATCCTTCCAAACCTGGAGTGCGAACACGGGGGGATTTCGTACCCACCAACCACGGGGGTGAACTTAAGCTGTATTTCGGTACGGATCGAATTATAAAATGGGAAGGAGGGACAGTTGCCTATCAAACCGCGGTCAAGAGCGTACCGGTCGTTCTTTCTTCCAATCGGAAGCATGGATTTGAAAATTATGCGGATTTTTATGCAGTAAACAGTACGGAAGCCAGGCAAATCCTGAATAAAGCGGAGGATATCCTGAAATACATGGCCTATGGTCCAATGAGCCTAGTTGAATTTCCTGAGCAAATTACGGATGATCCTAAAACCTACGATGCAATCAAACCCAAGGAGGATCTTCGCGGTTTGCCTTCCGCAATTGTCTACAACACTAAAGTGGTTCGTCCGATCACACCCATTTATGGTTTGATGGGGCAGAACAAGCTAACGGATGAATTACTTCTTCGAAGTGTTGATTATTTGTTCGAAGCTCTCACCTATCGCCCGCCCTTAAAAGAGGAGTCCATGGAATACTTGGAAATCGTAAAGAGTTCGATTGATAAGGTAGGCCGCGAAGACGGTATATTTATGGGTCTTTCGGCAATCTTTTTGGACCGGGATGCCCTTTTTCGTTCCGAACTTGCCAAACAGGGTAAACCAGACAAGCACGGTCGGGTGATGCTCAGGGACTGGGAATTGGGTTTGGCGGTAAATCATGCCCTTGGTTACATCAGCCCAGATCAGGAATTGAGAGCTGCAATCGTGGAAGGAAAAATGAGAACCCGTTCCGATGTGCATCGAGAAGTTTCCCGTATGTTGGATGATGATGCCATCCGTAAACCGAGAGTGCTTCGTTTTTTCCGGGATTTCTTTGATCATGATCTGGCTGGTTATATTTGTAAGGATGAAAAAGCCCTTGCCAGCACTGGAACTTCTGCAAGAGGAAGTGCTTACTTTCGTGCCATGTTTGAAGCAACTGCCAGCACGGATCGCTTAATTGAATTAATAGTAGCTGACGACCAGGAGGTTTTGAAAGAATTATTAACCACTCAAAAAGTGGTTCACACAGGAACTGACCGCACGCTTTTCGGGAGAAGGTACACCAAGGAAGAACAGGAAATTGCCCGAAAAGAGAAGCAGAGGGCTGAAGAATTGGCTACTTTGGAAATTGCTGAAGAACGAAAGATTCTAACCAAGGAAGTCAATAAACTAGAAGCCGAGGCCAAGGCCAATGAGAAAGATAAAGGGCTTCAAAAAATACTGGTCCGAAAGCAAAAAGAGCTAACAGCCTTAATCAAAAAAATGGTGGACATGAAAAGAAAGGCGGGGAGCAGCATTAATGTGAATGTCGAAGAAGCGAATTTTTCCGGTAAGCAAATCTTTGCTCGAGTGAGTCGACGCTCCTTTGGGAATGGATCAATGAAGCCTGAAAGAACTTTATCGACGGTACCCGAAGGTCAAAGGTTGGGAATCCTGACTCATCCAAGTTGGCTGGTCTCTCATTCTGATGCCATGGATAACCACGCCATTCACCGCGGAATCTGGGTCAGGGAGAGATTGCTCGGAGGAGGTATTCCCGATGTTCCAATCACGGTGGATGCGCAACTTCCAGACGAACCCGGAACCACTTTGCGGGAGCGCATGCGGGTAACTCGGGAAAAGTATTGCTGGAGTTGTCACGAGAAAATGGATCCGCTCGGACTCCCTTTCGAAATCTACAACCATGCAGGAATTTATCGTACCACTGATTTTGAAAAACCGGTCGATGCATCGGGAGAGATTATTGACTCCGGAGACCCGTCCTTGGACGGACCGGTTGCCAACGCTCTCGAGATGATCGAAAAACTGGCCAACAGTGAACGGGTCGAACAGGTGTTTGTGCGTCATGCCTTCCGTTTCTGGATGGGGCGTAATGAGACCCTTCATGATCGCCCCATTTTACAGGCAGCCCACCAGGCTTACCGTGAAAGTGGTGGGAGTATGAAAGCCCTGATTATCTCACTAGTTACTTCGGATGCATTTTTATTCCGCAGAGTAGATTTCGAAAACTAATGCCTTTCTTTTTTATGAATACCCGAAAGATGATCGTTTTTTTAATTTTTCTTGGTTGGATTGGTTTGGAAGCAGATATTTCGAATTACACCACAATCAAAGAAGAACGATCCTATGCCGATCCAACGACTGGGGATTGGGTGACCAATGGTGTGATTACTCCCTTGGATCAAAAGATGAGAAACTTTTACATCCGTAATGGGGATGGTGCAATCGAGGT
>DBVA01000115.1:0-24273 GCA_002308735.1 Opitutia bacterium UBA1276
AGAGGAAATCCCCCTGAGCCCAGTCATTAAATATGGCAGTAAACTTTTTAAGAAAAATGGAAAAGTACGGATTGAAAATCCTTTTACGTCTCGACAGGATAATGGCAAAGATTAGAGTATTTTCCAATGTCAGCCGTTACCATTGCAATAGCCAATCAAAAAGGAGGAGTTGGAAAGACCACCACCACGATAAACCTCGGGGATGCCCTAGCCAGGTCGGGAATTGCTACGCTTATTGTAGATCTTGACCCACAAGCTAATGCTACCAGCTCTTTAGGGTTCGAGAAAAAACCAGGAGAAGGGGTTTATGAACCTCTTTTAACTGGTGGTGACTTATCCAGCAGGGCGATTGCAGCTCGAAAAAACTTATGGCTGGTACCCTCTGAACTAGATCTTGCTGCTGCCGAGCTCGAATTGAGTTCCCAGAAGGAATACTTAACGAATTTAAAAGCGAGCCTGAGCCAATTACAAAAGGGGAAAAAGATTCAAGCGATTCTGATCGATTGCCCCCCTACCCTTGGCTTACTTTCAATGAATTCACTAACTGCAGCAGACCATCTAATCGTAACCTTACAGTCCGAGTACTTAGCCCTCGAAGGTTTGGGGCAAATTGTAGGGGTTATTGATCAGTTAAAGGAGTCCAAGCTCAATAAGACTTTATCCCTGGGAGGTATTGTGATGACCATGTATGATGGGCGCACAAAGCTTTCCCAGGAGGTTCATGCCGAAGCCTGCAAGCATTACAAAAAGAAGATGTTCAAAACCCAAATCCCCCGAAATATTCGTTTGAGTGAATGCCCAAGTTTTGGCCAAACAATCTTTGAATATGACCCAAAAAGCCCAGGTGCATTGGCGTACCAAAACCTGGCCAAAGAAGTGATTAAAAGGTTCTTTTCGGTCTCGAGCAAAAAATGAGTCTTTTCTCGGAACTGCAAAGTCGGTTTCGAGGCTCCGGAAATCGAGAGGTTTCACAACCCAAACTAGCGGAACCTTTTCGCCGGCTCGAAAAAAAAATGGGGTATCGATTTCAAAACATTCGCTTGCTCGAGTTGGCCCTTACGCATCCATCTTACAACATAAAGGATGCTAAAAAGCCAAACAATCAAAGGTTAGAATTTCTTGGCGACTCCATTCTTGGTGCCGTGCTCTCCGCGAAATTGTATGAGTTATACCCTTCCGAAGACGAGGGCTCATTAAGCCGTAAAAGATCTTTTTTTGCTCGGGGGTCTCATTTGGCTGAATTGGGTTCTTACTTAGAGCTTGATAAGGTAATCAAAATGAGCCCCACTGAAATCAGTCATCAAGGAAACCATAGACCCTCCACCCTGGAGGATGCAGTGGAGTCATTAGTTGGAGCTGTTTATCTGGATGGGGGATTTGAAAATGCCAGAAAATGTATCCTGGATTGGATTGGCGATCTTCGCATCAAACTTGATGAGCGCATGGGGTCAATCAATCCCAAAGGTCAACTTCAGGAAATTGTTCAAGCTCAATATCCCAAAGAAAAAATTAGGTATAACTTGATCAAGCAATGCGGACCTGATCATGCAAAATCTTTTGTGGTAGAACTTTGCCTCGATGGGAAGAAAATTGCCGAAGGTAAAGGGAACTCAAAGAAGCAAGCCGAGTCTTCCGCAGCTGCTAAAGCAATCCAGCATCTCAACTCTGGGTCCTTGAAAAAGGAATCGTGAAAAGAATCAGGATTCCGTCCAAAGAAATAGGGTTTTTTCACCCCTCTCTTCCGAGGGCTTCTTATCCGGCCATTATTTTCGATCAGTGGTTACACACAGAATCTCCCATTTTGATTGTGGTAGGATCTTCGCTTTCTGAATCCGAAGTTGTAGCAGAGGACATTACTGCACATGCAGAACTTCACCAGCAAAACAAAAAAAAAATCGAATTTCATCTGCTCGAAGAAAACCCCTCTGATTCTCACCCCGAGGCCTTTGAAAGAAATTGTAATAAACTAAGCTTGCTGAGCTCCCTTATCGAAGGACGAGCACCTGATGACATTAAGACTATCATTGCGGCAACTCCAGAGAGTCTTCTGGCGCCATGCCCTTCCA
Source organism: Opitutia bacterium UBA1276 (assembly GCA_002308735.1). Taxonomy (GTDB): domain Bacteria; phylum Verrucomicrobiota; class Verrucomicrobiia; order Opitutales; family Seribacteraceae; genus Seribacter. The sequence goes on from DBVA01000115.1 coordinate 2,067, forward strand.
AAAAGGAAAAAACAGAAAAACAAATGGTAATTTCCCGGGGTATGGAATTGGATTTTGGAGATTTCCAACAGGCTCTTCATGAAAGAATGGATTATTCGTCTGAAATTCTTTGCGAAGAACCGGGGCAATATTCTTTGCGGGGGGGTATTATTGATGTCTACCCAGTAAATGCAAACCAACCTTATCGAATTGATTTTTTTGGAAATGTGGTCGACGACATTCGTGCCTTTGACCCTACCTCCCAGAGGACCAGTGAGAAAAAGACTGAAATCGTTCTTTCCTCATTAAAAGGCAAAGAAGAAAATGCCCGGGAAGGAGAGTTCTTCTCGTACTTGTCGGATTCAACCACATGGGCATTCATCGAACCTGAGACCCTGATCTCGGAATTCCCCTTAGCCTTTCACCAAAGTGAAGAAAAGAAATTTCAAAAAGCATGCTTTGAGCTGGCTTGGAAAGACACCTCCAGTCAAAATATTTTTCTAGGTTTTAGCGAAATTGATGCAGGGTCTGGGATCTTTGAAAAGATGCCCTCTCGAAGCATCCAGTGTGAAACTTCAAGCCAAGCACTTGGGACTGGAGTGAAGGATTCATTGTCGAGCAAAGAAGGTAGGTATCGAATAAATTACCTTTTTGAACTCCTAGAAAAGCAAGATAAGGGACATGAAATCATCATTGCCGCCGGTGCGGATGCAGAAAAAAAACGTATCCTTGACCTCATCAAAGATGAAAGCTCACTAAAAAGGCTAGATCCACGTTTTATAAAGATTGGCCTAAGGGATGGTTTCTCCATCGAAAAAGAAGATGCTCAGCTTTATTTATCCCATCTCCTGCAGTCCGATGCAAATGGCTTGAGCCTGGCCACGGCGAGGGAAATCCTTGGCCGTGAGCGGAGTCGGCGACCGGTACGATCACAAAAAGCCAGGGTTCAGAGAAAAAATGTCGATCAAGCCTTGGATTTTAGCGAACTGGTAAGCGGTGACTTTCTGGTTCACCACCAGCATGGAATTTGTCGATTTGAAAAGCTTGGTAAGATTGAGAATGCAGGAAGAGATGAAGAAGCGATCACCTTAGAGTTTGCAGATGGTTTGATGCTCCATGTACCCCTACAAGAGTCACACCTGCTGTCACGCTATGTTGGACTACAAAAGACAAAACCAAAACTTGCAAAACTTGGAGGTAAATTGTGGGCTAAAACAAGACAGGCTGCGGAATCAGCAGCATTAGACTTGGCCGCTGACCTGCTTCGCCTTCAAGCAACCAGGGAAAGTAAAAGCGGGTTTGCTTTTTCCCCTGATGACCAATGGCAAAAGGAATTTGAAGATGCCTTTCCCTATGTTGAAACCCCGGACCAACAAAAGGCGATTGATCAAGTAAAAGAAGACATGGAGGAAGAAGATCCCATGGACCGACTAGTGTGTGGTGATGTTGGCTTTGGCAAAACTGAAGTTGCCCTTCGGGCAGCATTTAAGGCAATTATGGACGGGAAACAGGTGGCCATCCTTGCTCCAACTACCATACTTTGCCAACAACACTACAATCACTTCAGTGAAAGAATGGCGGACTACCCAATAACCGTGGAAATGCTGAGTCGCTTTCGTTCCAGTGGCGAGCAGCGAAAAATAGTGCACAAAGTAGCAAGTGGAAATATTGATCTTATTATTGGAACTCATCGGATTTTGAGCCCGGACTTAAAATTTAATGATCTTGGGTTACTGGTGGTCGACGAAGAACAAAGGTTTGGGGTCCAACATAAAGAAACGATCAAAAAAATCCGTGAAAATGTGGATGTTTTAACCTTAAGCGCAACCCCGATACCAAGAACCTTGTATTTTGCAATGGTCGGAGCCCGCGATCTAAGTTCAATCGAAACAGCACCGGTCACTCGACGCCCAATCCGAACCGAAGTCATGAACTACTCACCCCAAGTTTTAGAACGGGCGATACAGACTGAAGTTAATAGAGGTGGACAAATCTTTTATCTCCACAACCGCGTTAAAACCATTGAGTCCGTAGCGAGAAAACTGAGAATCCAATTCCCAAAACTTAGAATCGCAGTGGGACATGGCCAGATGAACGAAGATGAACTCGAAAAAATAATGACCGAATTTGTTGCCTGCGAATATGATATCTTAGTTTGCACAACCATCATTGAAAGCGGGCTCGATATTCCAAATTGCAATACTATAATCATCGAAGGAGCAGATAAGTTTGGACTCTCTCAACTCTATCAGCTCCGTGGAAGAGTGGGCCGTTTTGACAAACAAGCTTATGCCTACCTTTTACTTAATCGTCACCTCACTGTGTCTGATCAGGCGAGGAAGCGATTATCCGCAATCAAGCAAGTGAGTCATTTTGGGGCTGGTTTGCAAATTGCACTTCGTGATTTGGAGTTGCGCGGTGCCGGAAATCTTTTGGGAAGCGAACAAAGTGGTCATGTTGCTGGAATTGGCTTTGAACTTTACTGTCGGTTACTTCGGGAAAGTGTTAGCCGTCTTAAGGGGGAAGAGATAAGCCTTCGGCCAAACGCGACCATAAGACTGGACTTTCTTTCTGCTGGGCCAGATGAAGAAACCAGTTTCACCGGCCAATTCCTTCCTTCTTACCTGCCTGAGGAATATGCAAGTGAGCCAAGGTTACGTATAGAATGCTATCGTAGGTTGGCCAAATTCAGAACTACGGAAGAAGTCGATGACTTCCAGGAGGAACTCGAAGACCGATTCGGTCCCCTTCCTCAAGAGGGGCTTGCCTTACTCCATGAAGCCAGAATTCGATGCTTGGCCGAAGAAGCAGAGTTTGATCATATTGAAACAAGAGGGCATGAACTTTGGTGTCGAGAAATGGGAAGAAATCGAGACGGAAGCAAGAAATTCCATCGATCCGCCGGTCGAATTCCAAGAATTTCTTCCAAAGAACCGCTTTTGAAGTTGAAGGAAATCATTCGATTTCTCAAGATTGCAATTCATGGGAAGCAAAATGAATAATACTTATAAACTTTTCCTAGGCATCGGATGGACTTTGGCAATCCTTTCTAACCCTGCTTATGGAGAACTCATAGAAATCAATCGGGTTACCGCAAAGGTAAATGATCGAATCGTAACTTGGGGGGAAATTGAAAGAGCGATGGATCGACTCAATTTTACCGATGAGGAAAAAAAACTTCGAGCTTCCGAATTTGTTGAAGGTAAGATTGATCGTCTTTTGTCCATCTATGCCTTTGAAGAAAAAGGTATGGGCATACCAGAATCCATTATCGAACAGGAATATAATAAACGTTTAATTCAAGAGTTTAATGGTGACCGAAAGCTTTTCCGTGATGTCTTACGAAGCAAGGGTCAGTCCCAGCTTGAATTCAGGGATGAATTGAGAGAGGATATTATTTATGGGCATATGCTCTCCACCCGTAAACGGATGAAAGAAGAAATCAGCCCGGAAAAAGTGGAGCGTTTTTATCGGGAAAATGGAGTAATGTTTAAAACTGAAGCAAAGGTTAAACTTCGTGAAATTGTGTTTTCACAAATTGCGGGTGAGCCCGAAGCTATCCTCATGCAACAGGCCCAGGAAATTCAGGACATGCTGAAATCAGGCTCTCCTTTTGAAGTCCTAGCCTCTCAACATGGACAAAGTCCCTTTCGGGCCAAGGGTGGAGACTGGGGTGTAATGGTTTCCTCAAGAGAAATCAGAAGCGATGGGATCCGGGAAACCGCTTTCAAGATGAAAAAGGGTGAAGTATCCAAACCCTTTACGATTGAACTCTTGGAGCGAAAACCGAACGGACAAGTTGGAAAGTCCGGGAAGATTGCGGTCTATATTTTGAAAGTAGAAGACCTTAAACCTGCAGGGATCAAGAGTCTTGATCAGGTCCGTCCAGAAATTGAGAAAATTCTTGCTTCCCGAATCGAAGCGAAAAGTCAGAGACAATGGTTTAACCGGCTCAAAAGGGATGCGTTTATCCAGGTAAGTCTCCCGAATGACAAGGCCCCAAGTCAATAGGATTTAATAGTTACATGGCAGGATCCTCTCTTAAAGACCTTCCAGATGATCAACGACCACAAGAGAGGTTGGAAAGACTGGGTGCCCCTGCCCTTGCTGATCGAGAATTACTCGCTATGATTTTACGCTCTGGTACCGCAAAAAAAGATGTGCTTGGTCTGGCCGATGAAATGCTTAACCAAGCCGGTTCACTTTCCGGGCTCCTGAGATGGGATCTTTCTGACTTTCAAAAAATTTCTGGGATTGGAAAAGTAAAGGCACTTCAACTTTCGACCCAAATCGAAATTGCTAAAAGAATGATCCGGGGAGAAAGAAACCAGGAGGTCATCTTGGAGGATCCCGAAATGGTATGGGAGTACTTGTACCCTGAAATTCGTTCCGATACTGTAGAAAAAGTTTGGGTCCTTTGCTTAGACCGAAAAAATAAACTGATCCGAGCAGAGGCGATCACTTCAGGTACTGCAACCGGTAGCCTGGTTCATCCAAGGGAAGTTTTTCGTCCTGCAATCAGGCATGGTGCCACTGCAATTATTCTCGCTCACAATCATCCCAGTGGAGACCCCACCCCGAGCTCTGCTGACCTCCGGGTAACCAAGAAGATTTTAGAAGCATCGAAAGTGGTGGATTTCGAGATGCATGATCATGTCATTCTCGGTGAGCCGGAAAACTGCCCAAAAAAATTAGGATACTACAGCTTCTCCGAGTCGGGTCTAATCTAGAACTTAACTTTTTTCAGGAGTCAAAATTCGTACGCTCCACTTATTAACTGAAAAGGAAAGCTTTTGTAATTGATTATCCAAACTTTGATTAAAAGTTTGAAACTTGGAGGCACCGGAAGCCCCATCACCCCCATAAATTCGAGCGTCCGTATCGAGTACAACACTCCACTTCCCAGGATGAGGACATCCCCAGTCACGATGGCACAACTGACTGGAGAAATTACAGGCAACCAAGAGAGTATCCTGAGTATGTGTCCCAAACTTTACAAAAGACAAAGTTTGTCCTTCGGCGTCATTGCAGTCAATCCATTCAAATTTGTCTGATTCATGGTCTGATTCAGCCCAAGTTGGATGGTTTAGGTACATTTTATTCAAATCGGACACCAGTGTACTCAGCCCAAGGTGCGAAGAAAATCCCAAAAGCTCCCAATCCAGTGAAGCTTCAAAATCCCACTCCTTCCATTGCCCAAATTCACAACCCATAAATAAGGTCTTTTTCCCTGGCCAAGTCCATTGCAAAGCAATCATCGAACGAAGGTTTGCAAAACGATGCTCTTCTTCTCCCAAATTCATTTTATTAACGAGTGATCCTTTACCGTGGACTACTTCATCATGAGAAAAGGCTTGAACAAAATTTTCTGAAAATTGATACATGGCCCCAAAAGTAAGTTGATCATGAGAATGAGACCGTTTTTCTGGTGTGGTGGAGAAATATCCTAAAACATCATGCATCCAACCCATATTCCACTTAAAATCAAAGCCTAACCCGCCCAAATGAGGTGGCTGGGTAATTTTTGGGAATGCCGTGGATTCTTCTGCAATACTGACTACATCGGGAAATTCCTCATGGATAGCTTGATTAAATTGTTTGAGAAACTCAATCGCTTCAAGGTTGTGATTTCCACCCTGACAATTGGGTACCCATTCGCCATCCTTCCGCCCGTAATCAAGATAGAGCATGGAAGCAACTGCATCGACACGGAAACCATCAACGCCAAATCTTTCAATCCATGAAATTGCACTTCCGATAAGAAAACTCCTTACCTCTGCCCGACCGTAATTATAGCAAAGAGTTCCCCACTCAGCGTGCCTGCCTTGCCTCGGATCTTCATGCTCAAACAAACAGGTCCCATCAAAGCGAGAAAGGGAGAAATCATCTGCCGGGAAGTGAGCGGGTACCCAATCAATCAGGACTTTAATCTTTTTTTCTTTCAGTCTTTGGATTAAAACTGCAAATTCTTCCGGGGTTCCATATCGATATGTGGGGGCATAATATCCTGTAACTTGATATCCCCATGAGGCACCATATGGATATTCACTAGGTGGAAGAAATTCAACATGTGAAAAACCCATTTTACTGAGATAAGCAGGGAGTTCATCTGCAAGCTCAAGGTAAGAAAGTGGGCGATTTTCTACTTGATGGTGTTTCCAGGACCCAAGATGCATCTCATAAACAGAAAGCGGAGAAGTCCTGGGATCCCTCCTGCTTTGCAAGTCACATCCAACCAGTGGATTCCGACTTTGAATAATGGATGCATTGCCCGTCGGCGGTTCGAAACGAAAGGCAAATGGGTCGGTTTTTTCACGCAAGATGCCATCCACCCCTAAAATTCGATACTTATATTTGTCACCGATTTTAGCAAAGGGTACAAACAATTCACGGCATCCACTGGATCCCAAGGACCTCATCGGTAAACTAACAGGATTCCATAAATTAAAATCCCCGACTAAATGAACACTTTTAGCGGATGGGGCCCAAACCAGAAAAGAGATACCAGAAACTCCCTGATGCTCCACCGGAATCGATCCTAATTTCTGAAAGGGTCTACGGTCGGTTCCTTGGTTAAAACTCCGAAGTTCTTCCTCCTGAAAATAAGGCTTAAAAGAATAAGGATCTGTCCATTCATTTATGGAGTTTTTGTATTTGGAAATAAAACGGTACTGGCCAAGTGGTTGAACACTCTTAAATACGGCTTCAAAAAGACCACCCTCCGCAACCTTTTTTAGGGGGACTTTAAATTCTCCTGCTTCATTTACCAAAGTGATTTCTAAAGCATGGGTATCCAACGCTCTGGCCACCCACTTATTGCCTGGTTCTAATCGATGGACTCCAAGAAAAAAATGAGGGTCTCCAAGTTGACCGCTCAAGCAACTTTTGATCTCTGAATCCTGAATGATCATTTCTATTTATACTCCTCCATCCGTTCCAGAGAAAGGGAATTCCGAGGTAAAGAATTAAATTTCTTTCTTGTTCTTGCTCAACTCCTCTTCATCTTAACTTCGGTGCGGATACAATATTTAGCTTTTGCGATCAACTCCTCTATCAGTTTGACGTTATTTTCATTCGGTCAATCCGACCAAGAGACATTATCAAGCAAGGATGGAGCGGTCCTTACTGCCGAATTGCCCCTTCTTTATGATGATCTAAAAAAGACTGTTGAGGCCAATCAAAGTGCAGTTCTTCGCACTCAAAACTTTCTTTTACATGCAGAAAGCATTATCTGGGAAAAAAATGCCTCCCTTGTCCTCGCGGACCAAGATGTTATTCTTACCGCACCTGGGATTCGTCTCTTGTGCAACTCATTAAAACTTAATCTAAAAAATGGGGACTACTTAGCCTTTGAAGTAAAAACAGGATTTTACCCTTGGAGCTTCGCAGCGGACTCCTTTACCCGAAAAGGTGAAAAGGTAGTAGCTGGCCAAATCAAACTTTCGGAGGAATATGCAGAGGAAAGTAAGCTTAGCCCAACGATTTCTTTTAAGGAACTAACCTTCGATCAAAATAACAGCCGCCTGCAAACCAGTACTGGAAAGATAGAGGTTGGAAACTTTCCACTTTCTCCGATCCCCCCTCTAAGTTTTAATTTAGGCGGAAATAAAAAACCTTGGAGGTTTCGGGCAAAAGCTGGAAAAAAAGCGAACATGGGTTGGTATTTGGGGAAACGAGCTCGATGGGAAGTAGCAAAAATCAATACCGAAACTGAAATTACTGGCTATTTCAAGCGCGGAATACTGCTCTCTTCCAAGCTGAATTACGAATCGAAGGAGGAAGCTGAGGATTTGCCCTGGATCGATACTTTCCTTGAATTTGGATGGCTCAATGATCAAGGAAGTTTGGGTTTGGATCGAAGGGGTTTACCTTTTTCCGACCAAAGGACTTATCTAGACACTCAACTGGTTTATATAAATGACCAAAGCATAAGAGTGGCAGGGAAAATAAATTATGAAAGTGATTCTGAAATTAATCGCGATTTTCGAATTGAGAATTTCAGTAACAGCCAGTGGAATGATTACTATCTAGAACTTGGATACGAACAGCACTGGGGAGGTTTTTCTGGCTTGCAAAGATGGCAAGTTAATGAACACGAGGGAGTTTTAGAAAGAAGACCTAACTTCCGATTAGAAATGGCACCTCTTTCCTTTCCTATGCAGTCGATTCATCATTCAGCAGTGATCGAATATTCGGATTTAAGAAATAGAAACTCGAGTGGAGAAGTCATCGCAGAATCCACCAAGTTAGATGCTTCCATTCGAACCTTTCGCCCATTCAAGATAACGAATGGCTTGACTTACACCCCTTCCATCACTGCTCGAAGCCAGAATTATCAACTCGAAGGGGCCAGGCCCCAAACCATATGGACTGAATGGGCGAACGAATGGAGGCTCCATTTATTTTCAAATTATGAGATAAGTAACAAATTATGGGAGGTTGATGGCCTTCAACACTCAATGGATTTCATTCTAACTCATCAGCACCTTGAGTTGTCTAGTGAAAAACAGAGCCAACTCATTCCTAAGCTCGACTCATCTGACTTTCGCTTAAATCTGGAGCCCCTTAACTTAATGGATTTAATCGAAGCGGATCACTTAACTGCCTCGAATGCAGTACGGCTTGACTGGATCCAAAACCTAACCACCAATGGAGACTATGGCACAAGAGACTTGGTCTATTTGAAGTTAACTCAGGATTTATGGAAAGAATCTGGCGACCCACAAGAAGAAGCTGAATCCTTCTATGCTCAATTTGAATTTGCTCCGGCTAGATGGCTTCGATTGAGAGGCCAAACGAAGACCAATGATTTTGAGGCTCGTACCATTAATATTTACTCTGCTCTGCTCAATGATGGGTATGAAAATCAATATCAAATTTCACAGATTAACTTCCCAGATACCAATAAACAATGGGCTCTGAGTGCGTCCAAGCTAATTGATTACGGGAAAAAACTACTTTTTTCACTTCGCTATGATTCAGACCAAAAAACTTTCCCATATTGGCATCTTGCCTTTGAAATCGATGCTCGAAATAATTTCATTTACCTGCTTTCTCTCTCAGAAAGAAGAGGAACCACTAAGGAAGACGAGATTGAATTAAGTTTCGGATTCAAGCTTCATTCTTTCTAGGGTTTTGAGGGGAGATTATGGAAGGTTGACTATTTCTACATTACGTAAATAAATTAAGAACATGGAAAATCGTCTGCCAAAAAATAATTTGCCCGTTAAAGACCCAAAAGTAATGGCTCACCTTTTTGGCCTCGGATTGGATTGTGATGATGGTCATAAAAGATTAACCCAAGCTGATAAGTTTTCCATTATGGGGGGCTCAGAACAGACCCACGATAAAATGACTGAAACTCTATGCAAGACCTTCGAGGATTTGAAAAATAAAGGGAAGAGTTTGCAGGATGCTTCCATGGATGAAATTTCTGACCTTATTCGAAAAAATAGCCCTTCTTGAACCCCTTTTTTCTTCTTTTACTATCATGTCTGCACCACCACCACCTCCACCTCCGCCCCCACCAGCACCGAGCGGTGGCACTCAGGGCCTAAAACTTACTCCTCCAGCTCAACCTTCACCGGGTGTGACCCCGAAGTTTAAGGTCACTAAATCTCCTTTTTCCCGGCCTGGACAGCCTGCACCTACAGTGACTCAACCTGGTGGACCCACTCCATCTCCAATCCCTCCTGCTGGCATAAAGCCTCCTTCCCCAGGTGCCCTCCCTCCACCCTCAGCGGGAATAAGCCCTGCACCCCCATCTCCTGCTCCCACCGCTCCCAGCCCTGCAGTTTCCCCACCCAGTGCACCTTCCGTACCTTCTCTTTCCCCTTCTTCCACAAGACCTCCCATTGCTCCAGCTGTTTCCGCTCCAAGCTTGACCCCCTCCCCCGTTCCATCCGCAGGACCAGTCGCACCTGGCGCCTTGCCCGCCATGCCTGCACCCGGAGGGCCCCTACCTTCACCGAGCATTAGCCCGCCACCGGGTTCCCCCGCCGCGGCTCCTCCCATGGATTCACCTGCTGCCAGTGCTGCTCCTGGGAACAAGACTGCGGAGCCAGTAAAGGCAGCTCGGCCGAGCATCTTTTTTATGATCCTAGATTTTTTAGTTTTTGGAGGTGCAGTAGCCTTAGCAGTTATTCTTTTTCTCCAACCTTAATTGTTTTAATCCAATCAACCCAAATCAATCCAATTCATAATGAGTGAACTCATTAACTTAAACAAAGAAAGTTTTAACAAAGCCGTCAGTGACACGAAACCTACACTGGTTGATTTTTGGGCACCCTGGTGCGGACCTTGCCTCGCTTTAGCTCCAATCCTTGAGGAAATTGCAAATGACCTCGGTGATTCGGTCGGGATCTATAAAGTTAATGTTGATGAGAACACGGACCTTGCCCAAGAGCACGGGGTGAATTCAATCCCAACTATTTTAGTTTACAAAAACGGAGCCCTGTCAGAAACCGTTGTTGGTGTCAAAACCAAGGATGAGCTTCTTTCTATCCTCCAATCCTAAGCTCTCTACTTCTTAGGATATCTACCACCGCAAATCCGGCAGTCTGTACCGGTAGGTTTGGAAGTTAAAGTACCTCTGCCCCTTTCATAGAAACTACACCCTGGTCGGTGGATTTTCCCAAAGCTTGTTACCCAGAAGGATAAACTTGGAATAAAACCTTGCCTGCGGTCATAAAGAGTTGGAAGTTTTGGCTGTGGACTAACCGATCCCATGGCTGAACTGTATGCGAATCCAGTACTCCATATTCCAGTTTTCAATCTCTTAGCTTTTAGTTGAGCCATTAAATATGGACCAAAACGCCCCGTTTCTTTTTCATTATGCCAGCCGATCCCAAGCAGAATAGCTTCTTTACTGAAATTAACTTTCTGGTCCAAAAGTTCGATATCCACGACTTTCAAATTGAGATCATCAAATTCTCTTTTGATTGAGATACGGGGAACGGTTGAAATTAGCTTTTTTTCAGTAAATGCTAATGCAGCTTCATATCCGGGTTGCCCACGCTTAGGAAATTCCACGCCCCATGCTCGCATCCGAATTAAAAAATCTTGAGATTGAATATCGAAAACACCTGGTTGAATAACTCGAATGATTTCATTCCCAGGGGCAGATTCATTGGCGTCGAGTGAGTCCGGTGTATTCCCGTGTAATGAAAAGGCCGAAAAGAGAAAAATTAAGCTTAAAAATGATAGAGAGGCAGACATCTTAGGTAATCATTCCTGGGGAACTAGCTCCTCTCGAATCATCCTGCCCTCCTGATCCCATAAACGCCTGCCGAAAAACTCCCCTTCACTCCAATATTCCTCCTCACGAATCTTTCCATTCTCCCACCATTTAGTCTTTACGCCAGATAATACTCCTTGATCAAAAACCGCTTCAAGGGCTGGTTTCCCATTTTCAAAACGACGCAGTTGCTGTCCGTGCGGTAAACCATCCAAATACGAAGATTCTAAGGCTATAGATCCATCGGCATATTTCTCAAACATTCTACCAGTAAACGGACGGTCTATATTCTTTCGATAAAGAATTCCGCCGTTTAAAATCTCAACATCTTCTTTTTCGATAAGTGGATAAGTTTTGATAGGCTTGGGGAAATCATTTATGATTTCTTCCTCCGTTCGATCATTGGAGCTAAACCTAGATTCTTTTTCGACTTCAGTAATAGAACCATTAGAATCAGAAACATCCGAGGGGGAATCTATCGGTAAAACCTTGTCTTCACTACAACTAGAAAAAAGAAGGGCTAACAATAGAATCCATTTAAATATCATGTTCATTGACACCATAGCTTGTATTCTAGAAATGAATAGGTAAATGAAAAAGCTTTTTTTAATTCGTCATGCTAAATCTTCCTGGATTGATGATACTTTACCTGACCGAGAAAGACCTCTCAATTCACGAGGAATAGAAAATGCTCCCTTGATGGCCCAAAGAGCTTCGAAAAAATGGAGTCGGCCAGAACTGGTTCTTTGCTCACCAGCAAAACGAGCGATCCAAACTTCTGAGTTTTTCAAAGAAGAATGGTGGAAAGAAGTAGATAATAAAATATGCTCAGAATTGTATGAAGGTTCTCCATCAATAATCCTCGATCTACTATCAAGTGTAGCCGACGAGATTCATTCGGTAGTCGCGGTTTTCCATAATCCAAACATTACAATATTGACCAACCTTTTGGCCCAACAAAGAATCAATAATGTCGCAACCTGTGGAGTGGTAACCCTCCAATTCCCCGAAATACAATGGAGAAATCTTGAAGTCGGCAGTTGCTCGCTGGAAGATTACGACTACCCCAAAAAGAATTCTTAAAAATCCCGAAGAATACTTTCCGCGACTCGCTCAAAGGGATCTTCAGAAAGCTTATAACTTTTATCGAAATCTGGTAAGGGTTCATCTTCTGGCATTGCCATCAGTTTATCCACTAAAAGAGCAACTTGTACTCTTGAAATGTCTGGTTCTACCTCCTTGTTTTCAAAAGGTATTAGGTCCAAATCCGTACAAAATTCGAAGCCAACATTTTCTTGGACTTGGGTGGAAGATTTTGTATCAAGGAAGTCTGTTATATGTATCACAACAAAGAATTTTTGCTCCGCTTTGAGCTTAAATGATTGATTGTGATTCGAATCTACCTCCTGTGGATCGAACCAATTTAGTAAGAGTCACATCCATGCGACTGATTTGATAATCGTCCCCTCCGTTAAAAACTTTAGTCTTTTTTTAAATAAAATTCATTTTCCCTTTTCATTTTCCTTACTTCGAGCAATGGTTCCTGATGGATAATAAAATATTTAAGGCATATGAAAACTTAGAATTTCTAAATAGTCATGACGCCCGTCCGATTAGGGTTCTTTGCGAACTTGTTGAATCCTCGGTCAGACTTGAAAAGGAGAATATTTCAAATACCCTAGTTTTTTTTGGTTCCGCAAGATCAAAGCCTTCCCAGGAAGCAGGTAATGATTTAGAGAAATTGATCGCTGCATTGCCTGCACCTGAACAACGCACTGAAGAGCAAAAAAAACAGCTCCAAAAAGCCGAGAGTCTTGCTGCTTTGTCGCCGTATTATGATGCTACCGTTGCATTATCCCAGAAGCTTTCTATTTGGTCCGTGGAAAATTTCGCACCCGATAATCAATTCCATATCTGCTCCGGTGGCGGCCCAGGCATGATGGAAGCTGCCAACAAGGGTGCTCACCAAGCAAATGCAAAGTCTGTGGCCCTGGGGATAAGTCTTCCCTTCGAGCAAGGTGTAAATCAATTTGCCACTCCTGAGCTTGCCTTCGAATTTCATTATTTCTTCATCCGTAAATTCTATTTCCTATATCACGCGAAGGCAGTAGTCGCATTCCCGGGAGGATTTGGAACCATGGATGAGCTTTTTGAAGTTTTGACCCTGATTCAAACCAAAAAAATCGGAAAAAGAATTCCAATTTATTTATACGGAAAAGATTTCTGGTCCAAATTGATTGATTTTAAGCAATTTGTAAAATTCGGTGTTATTTCACCCGAGGATTTAGAATTATTTCAAGTGGTGGATGAAGTGGATGAAGCATTTGAATTGATCACTGCTGACCTTCAAAGAATGAATCCATAGAGGGAGAAAATTTGCGATCAGCAATCACCATTAATTTCGGATAATTGCTCGATTGGTTCAGTAAAATCTTTCGGAAAAGGAGCTTCCCACTTCATCTTCACTCCTTCGATTGGATGAAGTAATTTGAGTTTGCAGGCGTGCAACATAACTCGAGGAAATACATGGGTCTGATTTTTTCGGTTTCCTCCATAAGTAGAGTCACCTGCCAACGGATGATTGGCATCCGAGAAGTGCACTCTTATTTGGTGTGTTCTGCCAGTCAGTATGGTACAACTGACCAGAGTAAAATCATTTGAAAAACGGGTTGCTACTTTCCAGTTGGTAAGGGCTTTCTTTCCCGTTTCAGAAACACACATTTTCACCCGCACTTTGGGATGCCTGCCTATCGGGCCAGTAAATTCTCCCGAATCCAAGGAAAGAGAACCATGTACCAAGGCCAAGTATTCCTTGCCCACTTTACGCTCTGCAAACTGATCAACCAAGTGGTGGTAAGCTTTTTCAGTTTTGGCCACAACGATCACACCACTTGTATCCTTGTCCAGGCGATGAACAATGCCCGGTCGATCCGGAGCACCGACAGGGCAAAGAATGTCGAGATGATGCATCAGAGCATGAACCAGAGTATCCGGCCCCGTTCCATCTCCTGGATGTGTTACCATCCCGGAAGGTTTATTGATTACAATTATGAAATCATCTTCGTAAAGGATATTAAGCTTATATTCAAACGGAGCATGCATCTGAACCGAAGGCCTGCTTAGATCAATCATTAATTCATCGCCGCACAAGAGCTTAGTTTTGGGTTCTAATCGTTCACCATTAACTCGGGAGACCCTTCCTTCTTCAATCGCTTTTTGAATCAAAGACCGACTTATTTCAGGGAATGATTCAGCAAGAACTTTATCTACCCGCCCCATTTTTCCTTCCGGACAAATGAATCTATCCTTGCTCATATCTTTAAAGCCATTCCGTCTCTAGAATTTTGATTTGTTTTTGCCAATCCATTCGTACCTTAGGATTCAAATCGGCGACCTCAAAACCATTCCAAGCAAGCTTTGCCAATTGAAGTGGATTTAATCCAAGCCGCTTATGGCACACCTCATACTCCTGAGACAAAGAATTATTAAATGAAAGAGGATCATCTGTACTGATGGTACAGAGAAGTTCTCTATCCATAAATGCTGACAACGGGTGCTGATCCCAATCGTTTATTACCCTAAGTTTAAAATTACTAATAGGGCAAATATCAAAGATCACCCCTTTATCTTCAGCCAACTTGAGTACCTCTTCATCTTCAATCGCACGAATTCCGTGCTGAATTCTTCTGACCTTTAGTTTTTCAATTGCGTGACGAACATTTTCAGCAGGGCCAAACTCACCAGCATGTGCCTTTACCAATTTTCCGTATTCCGAGGCACGAGCCCAGAAAGCTTCAGTCCAAGACTCCATGGGTAATGTTTCTAATCCATGTAAATCAATACCGGATAATTCATCCCAACCCTTGATGGCCTCCTCGAGCTTTGGACCTAAATAATCAGTATATGCGTTTCGGCTAATCCCGAGAAAAACCCGAACTTCGAGACCCCTTGGAATTGCTGCCCTGATTGCAGATAGAATTTCTTCACCAGGAATATTCAGAAATTCCATCATCCCTGCATGAAAACTGATTTCCACATATTTAACGTTTTGTTGAAGGTGGATATCAAAAATCGCTTTCGCTGCACGATGATAAGATTCTGGAGAATCAAAAAAAGCGAGAGCGTGATCGATCAGAATAGACTCGAATTGTTCAAAACTTGAGTACCTAAAGTCATCTTCACGAAATTCTGGCTTGTTTGAAAACTTTTGAGGGTTTTTCAACTCAAGCAAATGCCAAGGCAAGGCACCTTCTATATGCAGATGAGTTTCAGTCTTCGGTAATTTTTCAATAAATTGAAGTATCGCCGATGGAACAAAATTCATAGGAAAATCACTCGTTTAACAAATGACTCGGATTTAATTTCTCCAAATCTTTGGCTACAAAAACTCCATCTTTTCGAATCAACTCCCCATCAAACCAGATTTCTCCCCCCCCCCAATCCGGGCGTTGAATCGAAACCATATCCCAATGAACTTGTGATTTATTGCCATTGTTTGCTTCTTCGTAGGCTTGCCCAGGGGTAAAGTGAAAAGAACCATCAATTTTCTCATCAAAAAGAATATCCAGCATCGGCTCTTTAATCATCGGGTTAAATGCAATAGCGAATTCTCCAATGTAACGGGATCCATTATCTGAATCTAAGATTTCATTTAACCTGTCTTGATTGGAAGAAGATCTGGCCTCAACAATTTTACCATTTTCGAAGCTTAAGCTGATATTTGAAAATGCACTACCCTGATAAATGGTATCGGCATTAAAAGTTACGGTTCCTTGGACACTATCCTTCACAGGGCAGGAAAAAACCTCACCATCTGGTATGTTATGAGTCCCGCCACAGGAAATCGCATCGATTCCTTTGATTGAAAACTTAAGATCAGTCTCTGGACCGATAATCTTAACCTGATCCGCATCTCTCATTCTTTTCTCTAGAGCAGTCATACCTTCGGTCATTTTCGAGTAATCCATACAACAGGCATCAAAGAAGAAGTTTTCGAATGCCTCCGTGCTCATCTTGGCTTGTTGAGCCATTGAAGGAGTCGGCCAGCGCAAAATGCACCACTTTGTTTTTTGAACACGCCAATCAAGCACAGGTTTGAGTGCCTTATTAGCTAATTTCATATCGTCGGTCGGCAAATCAGAATTTTCGAAAACATTATTGCTCCCGCGCACGGCAATATATGCCTGCATTGATTTCATTCTCTCTAACTCCCAATCCAAACTTTTCTCCAACTGCTCCTTCGCAGCACCCAATATGCACTCCCTGTCCACACGAGCTGATTGGATTAGAGAATAAGGGTAGCCGCCTTTCTCCTTAACTGCCCGAATTAGTGCGATCGACATTTCTTCTGGAATATCGAAGGAGTGAACGAGGACATTCTCTCCTCTTTCAATTTTCGTGGAATGGGATACTAGATTACGAGCCAAGGTTAGATAACGAGGATCCATAGATGAACTGATATTAAAGAGAAATTATAAGCCCCGTCTGATTTTAGAGCCTGCAAAATTAATTCTCACGCGATAGACCTTCTTAACCCGGTTAATTATTTCATAGGATTTAGGATCAATACGAGCAGGAATTTCCATTCTTCGGATATCCACCACTGCAGTAAAGCCCCGCTCCGTAAAGACATCAATAAGCATAGCTATCGCAAGTGGATCATCAAAAACATGATGCTCAGAATTGATATAAGCCAAACCTGAAATCGAGTGTTTTTCCACGACCGGAATAAATTTCGTTTTGATCAAAGAAACTACCTGTTCAAATAGTTCAGAATGAAACTTTTCGTAGGAATCCAGTCGGTGTACTAATAACTGCCTGGCATGGAGTGAAAGTTTCTGAGCCAAAGGGATGGAAGAAATTCGGTCGTAAGTAGGTTGATCAAGCTCAAGAGAACTCTGGTATTTGAGTTCCTGTATGATCCGTTGCTGAACTTCTATAACAGTGCCGTGTGCATTGATGAAATGATAATGAAAAACTTCCCGGAGTGTGGTCAGCGAATCATAGGTTGATTCCTTGAATGTCTTATATCTTCGATGAGCTGCTTCTTCTTCGAGGTCGGTCTTTCGTAGTTCCCATATCTCTCCTACTCCCGAAGCTTCTACTTCGGCATTGTGCGCGATTGCCCTTTCACCACGAAGTAACTGTCGCTTAACGCTTTCCTCTTCGTCAATAAATAACATGATGATGTGAAACCTAGGTTTTGGGAATTGAGATTCTTGAAAAGTCCCCAAGTATTTACCTCTGAGTTCTGACAGACGACCATGGAAAAGCTTCAAGCATTCAACTTGTGTTTTGGTACGAGGGAAACCATCTACAATGGCACCGCTTTCATATTCCGGGTTTAGCAGGGAATGTAAAACCAGCTTGGTAACTTCACGATCACCGGCCAATAACCCAGCATCAATCTTCAAACGTGCTTCAGGAGACTTAAGAAGTTCACTGACAATAATTGGCTTTTCGGTCAGATCACGAAACTCCATAATAAACGAAGTTTGCGTGCCCTTTCCAGCCCCTGGGGCACCATTGAGCCAAAAGATCTCTGCCGGAAAACGTAAGTTCTCGGTACCGACATCCTGTTCAATTTCATGCCAAATGGTTTGAAAGATCATTTGAGCATCTTTCACCTCAAGGTCTTCAACTTGTTTCCTTGAAGGTTTTACAGGAGAAGTTGAGCCTGAAGATTCTGACCCTTTCTTATTCGAACCAGTTTCAACATCGTTTTTTTCAGTCAACTTAGTGGACATAAGATTAAATAAATAATATAAAACACAACATCGTCAACTTCAGGAAAAAGAATTAAATCCCTCCTCCGTCCTCGTAATGGGGGCTTGATGAGATAGAATGATTCATCCCTAGATAAGGCATTTCGCCATGTTCAACTTGCCCGACAATCTTCGCAGGTACACCCGCTACAGAAACCCGAGGTGGAACATCATGCAAAACCACACTACTTGCACCGACCCGAGCACCCTGACCAATTTCAACATTACCCAGAATCTTGGCACCCGCACCAATCAAAACACCTGATCTTATTTTGGGGTGACGATCTCCACGCTCTTTCCCGGTTCCTCCAAGGGTCACTTCATGCAGAATAGACACATCATCATCAATCACACAAGTTTCTCCAGCGACAAATCCGGTTGCATGATCAAGTAAAATCCCTTTTCCAATCTTGGCAGCAGGATGAATATCAACGGAATAAATCACCGAGACCAAGCTCTGTAAGTACAATGCCAATTGACTTCTTTCCTGTGACCAAAGCCGGTGACATGCACGGTAGGAACAAAGAGCTTGAAAACCTTTGAAATAAAGAAAGGGGCTGAGGTAATCATTGCAGGCTGGATCCCGCTCTTTGACTGCATCTAAATCATGAGCAATCGAAGCAAGAATTCCTGCATCATCCGAAAAGCATTCAAAAAATAAACTTCGAAGGTCAGATTCCGAAATCGAACCTTTAGCTAACCTCGAGGCCACTCGCCAACTCAGTGCATCCACAAGGCTTTTTCTATCAATTACAAATTCGGAGAGAACACTGGAGAGGATAGGCTCACTAAGGGAGGTTTGCTCTGCTTCATTTCTTAAATTATCCCAGATCGTATCTTGTAAGTGACTCATTTAAATTTGATCTCTAAATACTTTATCTCAAGAGTAGAAATTCTTTCCAGTTTCCACTTTTTTACGACCCTGAGCAGTTCTCCACTTATTGGTGTCGCGAAGAGAAAACACACAGCCACAATATTCTTGTTGGTAAAACTTTTCTTTTTTTGAAATCTCAATCATTCTCTGCGACCCTCCTGACTTACGCCAGTTGTAGGTCCAATAAAAGAGATCTTGATAGCGTTGAGCAGCTCTTTCACCGCAACCATTTATTTGAGCCATGTTTTTCCAGCGGGAAATCCCCAAGCTACTGGTGTAAACACTAAATCCATTTTCGTGGGCGTGCAAAGCAGTTCGTTCAAAACGCATATCAAAACAAGCGGTGCAACGAGCACCACGCTCAGGTTCCCACTCCAATCCTTTGACCCGATCAAACCAGTTACGCACATCATAATCTACATCAATGTGACGAACGCCCACTTTTTCGCAAAATTTTTTATCTTCAGATTTTCGAATCTCATATTCCTTTTTAGGATGTATGTTGGGATTGTAAAAGAATACCGTGGGGGTGATACCAGACTCTAGCATCGTTTCAATCACCTCCCCCTCGCAGGGTGCACAACAGGAATGAAGAAGTACTTGATCATGTCCCTCGGGTAATTCGAGCTTTGGTCTTGAGGCTGTATTCACGAATAAATTTATAACGAAAAAAATGAAAATAGAAAATATTTTCTATTCCTGATTGATTTCTGCCTTTAAATCACGGGTCATTAGGTCTTTTAGTGCAGTACTAGGATTTTTACCCGAGTAAAGGATAGCATGTACTTGTTTCAATATCGGCATTTCCAGCTTTAGGTCCTTGCATTTATTGTAGAAACATTCGGTCGCGAAATATCCTTCAACTACAGTCTTTTGTGAAGTCAAAATCTTCTCAGGTTGGTTTTCCCTTGCGAGAGCCAAACCGAAATTACGATTTCTACTCCACTGCCCCATGCAAGTACCCACCAGATCTCCAAAGCCACTTAAACCAAAAAAAGTATCACTGGAAGCACCAAGAACTTTTCCAAGGGAAATCATTTCGTTCATGCTCCTTGTAAGCAAAGCTGCTCTTGCGTTATCCCCCAGTCCAAGACCGTCTGAAATACCGGTTGCGATAGCGTAAACATTTTTGATGCAACTCCCCAATGCAACTCCAGTTCGATCATCGGAGCGGTAAATACGAAGAAAAGGAGAACTTATTTCGGCTTGGAGCTCTTTTCTATCATGATCTGAACCATTCATAGCAAGAACCATGGCTGCAGGCTTTCCCGTTGCAATATCCTCGGCATGACTAGGGCCAGTCAAATATCCAGTAGAAAAATTAGAACCAAACTCCCGGGACATAACTTCATGGGCAAATAAGTTACTTTCAGGCTCTAGCCCCTTGCAAAGTGCGAGGGCACCCCGGAGTCGAGAAGAACTTGGGATGGCCTGTTCAATAACTTGCTGGCAAGTCTCCCCTAGGGCGTGAGACGGGCAGGCAAAGAATATATAATCGGATTCCATGAGTGCAGGCTTAAGCGATGAACCGATTTGTAGATCGGAATCAAAGGACACTCCCTTTAAATAATCCAGGTTTTCCCGCGCACTTGACAAACTAAGTGCTTGCTCAACCCTCCGAGGAACCAGAGTAACCACATGACCAATTTTGCTTAAGTAAATTGCCACCGCAGTACCCCAAGCACCTGCTCCAAGGATACAGAAATTCATGATGAAGGGGATTTCTTCCTCTTTTTCACATCGATGACATACTCGGATAAGGCTCGGGAAATTTCTTGGTTCAAGTTTAATTTTGGCTTCACGAAAGAAGGGATGCTTCCGTTGGAAAGGCCCAGAAGATCAGGAGTAACTAAAATTTGGCCATCACATCCGTCTCCACTACCAATCCCAATCAGGGGAGGAAGTATTTGCCTGGCCAATTCGGAAGCAACACTTGCTTCCACCATCTCTGCAACCAATGCAAAACATCCTGCTTCCTCTAAGGCAATCGCATCGGTGTATAAACTTTCTGCCTCTTCCCGTTCGGAACCAAATTTTCGATACCCCCCGATCGCCTTCACGGTTTGCGGAAGTAAGCCAATATGGCCTAAAACAGGGATACCGGTCAGTACTAGTTTTTCAATATCATCCGCAACATCCCGACCTCCTTCAATTTTAACTGCATCTGCTCCTCCTTGCTGCATTAAGCTTCGAGCTGATTCAAGCAAGCGATCGAAGGATAAGCTCGCTTCCCCAAAAGGGAGGTCAGCAACCAACAAGCAATCAGGATTAGCCCTTCGAACTGCGGCGGTATGATGAATCATATCCTGTATCGTGACAGGTATCGTGGTAGAATGCCCAAGCAATGTAGTTCCCACGGAATCTCCAACTAAGATAAAATCTACACCGGCATCAGACACAAGCCTACCAAGGAGTGCGTCGTAAGCAGTCAAGCCGACAATGCTACGCTTTCCCTTTAATTTAAGTAATTCAAGCGTCGTTCGAGTTCTCGGCTCATGTTCTTGAGGAGAATGCTTTGGACGACTTTTCTCAAAAGGCTTACTTTTCCGAGGGTTTTTAGGACGATTAGCTTTGGGGGAAGAGGCCTTTTCTCTGGATTGACTGCTTGAAGGCGTACCTTCACTCTGAACCTTTTGCGAAGAGGTACTCACTTCCTTGTCAATCGTTTGCTTCTTAGAATTTTGATTTGCCGGCATGAAGAGTTATAAAACTCTATTTGTCCTAGTATTTAAAGATAAATCAACCACACTTCCCCTTGCCCAAAATAACAGCCGAACTAGAATCCAATGATATGAAGAACATAATCGTCACAGGTGCAAATCGAGGAATTGGTTTCGAGATCACCAAGCAATACCTTAAACTTGGGCATCGAGTTTGGGCGAGTTATCGCGATGAGAGTAGTGCAAAGGATCTCTTCTCAATGACTCAATCATTTCATAACCTCACTCCATTTGAAATGGATGTAACCAATCAGGAATCCGTCGAAAGAGCATTTAATAATTTCTTACAGTCCAAGCTCAAGTTTGAACTTCTTTTTAATAATGCTGGCATCATTGATTGGAGCGACTTTGACAATGTGGAGCCAAAATCTTTCGCAGATGTTTATGAAGTGAATGTGATCGGTGCTTTTATGGTTATGCGAAATTCCGTCAAAACCCTCCACCAAAATAGTCCTATGAAATCAAGAATTATAAACCTCTCATCACGTTTAGGGTCGATTGAATTACGCAGCAATACCCAGCTTGGTGGAGCTCTGGCATATCAATGCTCAAAGGCTGCCTTAAATATGCTTACCAGGCAGACATCCCTTGAGCTCAAAGCAAAAGGAATATCAGTAATTTCAATGAGTCCGGG
>DBVA01000115.1:24659-30075 GCA_002308735.1 Opitutia bacterium UBA1276
GTGCTTCAGAGCTTGGCAGATGAGGAAACCGGTATTTTTATTGGAGAAGATGGAGAAAGAATCCCCTGGTAATGTACTAAGTTCTTGTGCAAAGAGTCGCTTTTGCCTTTGATTCAATAATGAAACTACCCCCTTTGAAAATATTTCTGATTTCAGGGATTCTTTGTTTCACAAGCTATGGGCTTACTACCGGTACTGAAGTTCCTATTTTTACTGCATTGGACGATACAGAAAATAGATGGAGTCTACCTAAAGCGGTCCAGAAAAGTGGTATCGTCTTATTCTTTTACCCTGCTGCAATGACAGCTGGATGCACCAAGCAAGCGTGCGGCTTCCAGGATGACCATAAACTTTGGAGGTCTTCAGGTTTTGAAGTGATTGGAATAAGCGGGGACCAACCTAAAAACCTTTCCCTATTTAAGAAAGCACACGGAATCTCATACAAGATGCTTTCCGATCCGGAAGGTAAAATAGCGGAAAAATTCGGTGTACCAACTGGTAAAGGCGGTAAGATCGATCGTTTCATTGATGGCGAGAAATATTCACTTCACCGCGGAGTAACCTCAAATAGGTGGACCTTTGTGATTTCAGCACAAGGAAAGCTTTTATTAATGGACAAGCAAGTCCGTGCAGCAAGTAATTCTCAGGATTTGTTAAAACTACTGGATCTTAAGCAAAAGCCATGAACTTGAGTGGAAAAGATAGAGGGAAGATGAAGTCTGTCCTCAAGACTAGAAAAGTGGACTTAAAACTTGGAAAAAAAGGGCTGACTGCAAACTTCTTGGAAGAAGCCAAGAAAGTTATTTCGGTAGATAAGATGATTAAGGTTTCCTTAGATTCAGACAAAAGGAAACGAAAGGAACAAACTCAAGTATTTGCTCAAACCTTAGGCCTAAGCTACATTTCAACGGTAGGTAGAACTGCAAGCTTTTGTCTCGTTGATGAGTCCTAAAATCAAGCCAATCTCAATGGGGAGACAAGCCCCTGAATTTAAAACTACAGATGATCAAGGAATTGAATATAGTAAATCTGGTCTCCTAGGATCCAAGTACCTTCTCTATTTCTACCCCAGAGACCATACTCCAGGATGCACAATTCAGGCATGTGGGTTTAGGGATTTAATCAAGGAATTTAGAGAGGAAAAGGTCCTTATTCTTGGGATCTCAGGCGGAGACCAAGCTTCTCATCAGAAATTCCGCAACAAATTAGAACTTCCATTCCCTCTGCTTCTCGATCCAGATTTCAAGATCGCCAAGTCTTTCGGAGTCTTTGGGGAAAAGAAATTTATGGGAAAAGTCTTTGATGGTATCCACCGTACATCATTTTATATCGATGCGGCAGGTTGCATTATTGAGACTTACCTTAAGGTAAAAGCCAAAGATCACCCGAAACAATTTCTTTCGGATCTATTACAGAGCGTAAAAACCACTTAAAGTTAAAAACTCTGCAATCAGTGCTTAACTCAATGCTTGGGCTGCTTCAACAATCCCGCAGAAAGCCCTGGAGGTAAGCGAGGCCCCACCAATTAATCCGCCATCTACATCTGGCTGGGATAATAGGCCTTGGGCATTATCAGGCTTCATCGAACCACCGTATAATATCCGAACCGAAGCCGATGCGGATTCTCCAAACATCTCGGTTAAAACTTGCCTAATGTCTGCATGAACCTCTTGAGCCATTTCATCAGTTGCAGTTTTCCCCGTTCCAATTGCCCAAACTGGCTCATATGCCAGAACCAAGTGCTCGATTGCATTGGTCGGGAAATTAGCTAAACCTTCCCTTACTTGCTCGCGCACCACAGCAAGAGTTTGACCGGCTTCACGTTCTTCAAGAGTTTCCCCGATACAGTAAATGGGCTTGAGATTATTTTGTACTGCAGCCAGCACTTTTAGATTAATCGCAGTGCTTGTTTCACCATAATATTGTCTTCTCTCACTATGTCCTAAAATAACAAAGCTTACATATAAATCTCTTAACATCTCTGCGGAAATTTCACCCGTGTAGGCACCAGAACTCTCGGCGTTCATATTTTGGGAACCGAGAAAAACTTCAGTTTGTTCCACCAATTCTGAAGTTTTCGCCAAGGCAGTGAAAGCCGGACACACGCAGACTTGCACTGAGGTCTGGCTTCCAACAGAAGTGTTGATTTCTCCAACTAAATCCTCCGCTTCCGAAGCCGTCTTGTTCATTTTCCAATTTCCTGCAATCAAATATTTTCGTGACATAATTAGATTTTTAAATGATGAATTAATCTTGTTCTAAAATTTTTACACCGGGTAATTCCTTACCTTCCAAAAATTCAAGGGAAGCCCCTCCCCCTGTACTCATGAAGGAAACCTGCTCGGCAACACCACTGCTGTTGATTGCCTTGACACTATCTCCGCCGCCAATAATCGAGGTAGAGTCACTTTTAGCGACTGCATCGGCAACGGCAAAGGTTCCTTTGCTTGAGTCCGTTATTTCAAAAACTCCCATCGGACCGTTCCACAGTACGGTCTTGGCACCCGCTACCGCGTCTGTATAAAGATCAATCGTTTTGGGACCGATATCGACTCCTTCCCAACCATCTGGAATATCACCTTCTATGATTTGGGTATCCCCCAAAGTTTTCGCTCCAAAATCAAGGGAATTGGTGATCAGGGTATCTACGGGAAGCAAAAAACGAACTCCTTTATCTTTGGCTTTACTAAGAGCATCCAAGGCAAGCTGAACTTTATCAGGTTCACAAAGACTATCACCTACTTTCTTACCTGTAGCCATAGCAAAGGTGTAAGCCATCGCACCACCAATAATTATATTATCCGCTTTATCTAATAGTTTGTCGATAACCTTGATTTTGTCACTTACCTTAGCACCACCAAGGATCACGGTGAAAGGACGATTGGGAGAGTCAGTCTTTTGACCAAGGTATTCAAGTTCCTTCGCAATGAGCAGACCAGAATAACGGGTGGGAAGAAGTTCGGCCACCCCAAAAGTGGAAGCATGGGCCCGATGAGCGGTGCCAAAGGCATCATTCACGAAAACTTCTGCCAAGTTCGATAACTGCCTTGCAAATTCGGGGTCATTGTCGGTCTCTCCCTTGTGAAATCGGAGATTTTCAAGAAGAGCAACTTGACCTTCCGCCATCTCTTGTACCGCCCTTTCAACATCCGGACCGATACAATCATTTAAAAACAAAACTGGCACCCCAAGTTTTTCAGCGAGCACTGGAGCAACTGGGCTCAGGCTCATAGCATCCACCCGTTCTCCTTTTGGTCTCCCCAAGTGACTTGCGAGCACGACCTTGGCTCCATCCTCTACTAATTTTTTGATTGTGGGAAGGGCTGCATTGATTCGGGTAAAATCGGTGATCTTACCACCAGAATCAAGAGGAACATTAAAGTCTACGCGAACAAAGACTCTTTTGCCGCTCAAGGCAGAGTCATTAATTGTTTTGATCATGATGACAATTGTTGCTGCAATCTAAGATTGCAATAAAAGATGGTGAAACTCCCTTAAATGAATTTCGAGACGTTTTTGAGTAAATCAACACAGCGATTGCTGTATCCCCACTCATTGTCGTACCAAGAAACTAATTTGAAAAAAGTATCACTCAATCCCATACCAGATCCGGCGTCGAAAATGGATGAGGCGGGGCAATGAATAAAATCAGCTGAGACAACTTCATCTTCCGTATATTCAAGAATACCTGATAAAGAACCTGAGGCAGCTTCTTTCATTTTAGCACAAATTTCTTCATAACTTGTAGACTTTTCTGTCTTCACGGTTAAATCAACTACAGAAACAGTCGGAGTTGGCACACGAAAGGCCATGCCGGTCAACTTACCCTGAACCTCAGGCAGAACCAGACCCACAGCTTTTGCAGCACCTGTAGTTGAGGGAATAATATTAATAGCAGCCCCCCTGCCCCCCTTCCAGTCCTTTACGGAAGGAGCGTCCACTGGCTTTTGGGTGGCCGTGTAACTATGTACTGTTGTCATCAAACCTTCAGCTATTCCAAAATTCTCAAGCACTACCTTCACAATTGGGGCAAGGCAGTTGGTTGTGCAGGAAGCGTTTGAAACGATATGATCATCCGCAGATAATTGCTCATCATTTACCCCAAGAACAATTGTTCTAACATCTCCTTTGGCAGGTGCTGAAATAATAACTTTCTTAGCTCCTGCTTGTAAATGTCCGGAAGCTTTTTCTTGATCCACAAATAATCCAGTTGATTCGATTACAATATCAACTCCTAAATCACCCCATGGAAGAGCGGCAGGGCCTTCACGGACGGCAAGGCATTTAATGCTATGTCCATTAACCACGATAGAATCAGTGGTTGGTGCTTCAACCGTTCCATTAAACCTACCTTGGGTCGAATCGTATTTTAAAAGGTATGCCAAATTATCAGAAGGAACCAAGTCGTTGATAGCAACAACTTCAAATTCGCTACCAAGTAAACCTTGATCAACGAGAGCGCGAAAAACCAACCGACCGATGCGGCCGAAACCATTAATACCTATTTTTGTAGCCATTTACATTATTTTTTAGTGTTTAAAAAAAGATTTGATCTTTCTGAAATGAAGAAACCCTGCAAAATGGCAAGGCAATAAGATAGCGTTTAAACGACTGACCGCTCGATCAACTTTAAAAAATTCTTAAACTCTTTGAATGATTCTCTAGTTTCTTCTTTGAAGAAATCCAATTGCTCGTCATCCAGAGTGAGCCGTTCCCGGACCTCCTTTGATAAAAGTTTACCGGAACGATGTCCACTAAAGCCAAAATTCATCGAGTGCGCCAACCAGTTTCCAACCATCACCACATCAATCAGGGTATTAATTTCCGGGTCGACCACAGTTTCCCTGTTTTCCGGATTTCCTTCATGATGCCATCTAATCACAGATTCAACATCACGATTGAGCCCCCATTCCTTACAAACAATTTGACCAAGGACATCGTGAGAGGGGGAATTTTTCTTATGCTCAATCTCAATGAGAGTAGTCTCATCGTATAATGCATCTCCGACATCCAGACAAAATTCATTCGGGTGCAACTGAAGACGGGCAACTTTGCCAATGTCATGAACCAAACCGCAACTGTACGCTCTTTGACGAGGGACCAACTGGGTTAGCTCAGAAATGGTGGATGATGCAACTGCAGCACCTAGGCTATGCTTCCAAAGTTCCGCGGGATCATAATTTAAATTGTTTGCGTTCTCGACCTTGAATGCCTTGAAAACGGAGGAGGTTAGAATCACCATATGGATCTTATCGAATCCAAGGGTAGAGATAGCCTCACCTACATCCGTTACTCTTTCACGTTCTCCACGGTATTGAACACTGTTGGCAACTCTCAAAACTTTCATGGAGAGAGTTTGATCCGACTTCATGATTTCCTGAATGGAATGAGTGGGTGAGTTTGGATCCTTGAGCAT
>DBVA01000115.1:30273-34985 GCA_002308735.1 Opitutia bacterium UBA1276
TCTCCACGGTATTGAACGCTGTTGGCAACTCTCAAAACTTTCATGGAGAGAGTTTGATCCGACTTCATGATTTCCTGAATGGAATGAGTGGGTGAGTTTGGATCCTTGAGCATGCACGACAAGTCATCAAAAATAGCGGGAAGGGTCGGTAAATTATCCTTAAGTTGATCCTTAAGGAAAGCATAATTTACTTTCTCATCCACTCCACCCACCATTCGTCAATGCTAGTATAGATTAATGTTCAAATCAACAAAGATTTTTAAATTATCTTAATAAGGTGAAGCCGGAAAAATATTTGCATTTTAGAATGCTGTCAGCGTCCGACCTTTTCCGGTCTTCGTTTTCGATCAAAAATACAAAGGCAAATCAGGAGCAAAAAGATAAAGAAACAGATATATGCAAAATAATCGCCCAGCTTAGAGTATAAGGTTTTCCGATTGAATTTGGTTGAAACTTCCACAATTCCCGCCCCCTCAAAGTATATGCTTCCATCTTGATCCTCCAGCACTTCACGCTTTCGCCCTAATGGGTCGATCCAACCCGACCAACCAGCATTGCCACACCTCAAAAGCGGCAAACCCGCTTCCACGGCACGCATAACAGAATGAGCCGCATGTTGCTCCGCACATCCTTCCTCGCCAAACCATGCATCGTTGGTTGTTACAAAAAGAATTTCACTTCCTTTTCGGACTGCATCTCTGGCAAGATTAGGAAAAATGTCCTCGTAGCATATCAGGGGGCCAAAGGTTAGATTTCGACCCTTGGATAGAGGGAAATCCAACGGAACGAAAAAGTCGCCCTTGGTAAAATTCCCTACTGGGCCCACCAACCTACTCAAACCCGGCAACCAGCGGAATGGCAAGGGAACATATTCTCCAAAGGGAACAAGGGTTCTTTTGGCATACCATTGGCGATCCAAGCCTGTCTGGGGCATCATCTTAGAGGCGGTATTGTAAGAATAATTACCTTCCCTGATTACGGCCCCAAGGAAAAGGGGTATGTTGCACTCATTTACTAATTCCTCTACCCACTGAGAGTCTAAATTTAAAGCATAGGGGGTGGATGCTTCTGGCCATACGATTAAGTCAGGCTCCATCCCCGCTAAAAGCCTTGTCTGCCTCTGGAGAGTTTCTTTGTGCATCCGAGCATTCTCCTTTACCCATTTATCTTGTAAATAAGGCTGGCAGATCCCAACTCTTACTTTCTGTTCATCCTCCAGCGAAAAAATTTTCTTATCGATAAAAAAGGGTGCAACGGTAAGGCAAAAAAGACCAATTCCAAAATAGAAATCCGGGCAGAAAGAGGAAAGAAAGCCCCCTACTGATAATCTTCTTCTTACCAACAAATGATGGAGGTAAGATCCGATACAAAGATTAAAACAGACCAGAAAGAAAGAAAGTCCCCAAGCTCCTGTCCAAGGTAGAACTTGGAGGATCATGGGTCTCTCCCACTGGGTGACCGAAAGTGGGCACCAAGGAAACCCAAGAGTGAACTGGCACCTGATCCATTCCATGGCCACCCAGGCTGCAGGAAGGCAGATTAAATAGAGTAATCTTTTAGAGAACGATTGATTCAGAGCATATGATACCCATTGCCGTGCCAGCATGAACCATGGAAGGTAGTAAACTGAAAGCAGCATGCTGGCCAGTATCATGCCCTCGAGGGTGATGTGCCGCATCCAGCCAATCAGGAAAATATGGTATGCGAATCCGGAAACAAAAAAGACCCATACTATTTTTTTGAGACTGGGCTTGAAAGAAAACCAAATTAAAGCAGGTAAAAGGAAAATAAATGCGGCTTCTGGACAATCATTGGGGGGCTGGGCAATAAGGAGTAGACCAAAGGTGGAGAACCCGGAAAGAAAAGGAATTCCCCACTGCCTAAGCCATTGCTTTAGGGATAGAAAAAGGGAATAGAAATTCATGATGCCAAAACAGATGGCACTGGATTATTCTGACGGGACTCTTGGCCCGGACGGGCTACTAGGTTTTCGAAAGGTTCAAGTGGCATAAAATTATCTGCAATCCCATCTTCCAAAAGGTATTTTGAGCACACAGAAAATAATTGATTCGGAGTACGAGATCGCCTCATATCATGAAGGAATTCGCCTTTTGGACAGACAGATAACCCAACGAAGTTCAGGAATTTTTTCATTCTCGCAACCAATCTTATATCACAGAGTTCAGGCTTCTTTAAACTTTCGAAAAGGGAGCTTATGTATTGGTACAGTTCTTTCATTTGGGGTTGATAGATTGGTCTCCCCTGTTGTAGTTCCCGGATTTGTCGAAATATCCAAGGGTTTCGGATCGCAGAGCGGCCCACCATAATACCACATACATGATTCATTTCCTTCAACCTTACAGCTCCCTGTGCGGTGGTTACATTTCCATTCAGCAAAACAGGGCATGGTAAAAATTCTGCAGCCCTTGCAGCATAGGAATGGTTTGGGGTAGACCGGTAACCGCCAAGAACTGTTCGGGTGTGTAAACTTAGCATGTCCACCCCTGAATCCTTTATGATTTCAAGAATAGCATCGAAATTAGAATCATCTTCGAAACCAATACGCATCTTAACGGTCAACCTACCTTCAATGCGGGACCTTAGAGATTCCAGAATTTTAGCAATTTTGGGAGGATCTTTTAGCAAACCACCTCCGACTTTCTTTTTATAAACCCGAGGGGCCGGGCATCCCATATTTAGATCAACGCCAGCAACCGGATACTCTTTAAGTAAATCGGCAACCCGGCAAAGCTCCGGAATTGATTCTCCAATGAGTTGGGCAAATACCGGTTTCCCTGAAGGGTTTTCTGTGATGGAAGTGAGGATTTCAGGATCAAGCCTAGAATGCTCATGGACCCGAAAAAATTCAGTAAAAAAAAGGTCGGGTGCCCCATAGTTTGCAATAATTCGCATGAAGGGAAGTCCGGTGACATCTTGCATCGGTGCAAGTGCAGTGGGCCAGGAGGATTCCCAAATATTCACCATGTCAAAGTGCGAAGGTAGTTTTTCTTCGCAAGCCCCAGCAGATCAATCCTGTTTTCGGAGGATCCGTTCCAAGATTTCCGACATATCCTCGACATTTTCAAGCACGCGTGAGGCAACATGAATGGGTTTTTTCATCTGCAAAGCTAAAACAATGGAGTCGCTCGGTCTAGCATCCAGTTCAATTATTTTTTTTCCCAGTTCATTCTCCATTCTCAAGATTATACGAGCAAAAAAGGTGCCCTCGTCCACGTCATTGATTAATACTCTTTCAATTGATGTCTCTAAGCCTTTCAGTATTAAACCAATCAGATCATGAGTTAAGGGTCTTTCTTTCTTAACCTGATTAATGGTCATATTAATTGCATTTCCAATTGCAGGGTCGACATATATAACGAAAGTCTTTTGGTCATTACCTAGAAATATAGCACACCCATTGGAGGTGGGCATTACACCTTTGACGGAAACTTCGAAAGACTCATTACTCATGAATATATTATTCAATTTCCCATTCCTGTTCGCAAGCTCATTACTAAACTTTTAACCGTAAGCTAAAGCACCCGTAAAAAATATGAGTGAATTATTATTTTTAGTAGGAATGATGGGAACGGGTAAAAGTACCGTAGGTCAATTGGTCTCAGAAAAATTAGGAATTACTCACATCGATTCCGATACTTGGATTGAATCCAGATTAAAAAGGTACATTCCAGAAATTTTTAAGGAAATGGGAGAAGATTTTTTTCGTTCGCAGGAAAAGAACTTTATCGAAAACCACCTCCCCTTGGCTCCAGCCATAGTTTCTTGCGGGGGTGGTTTATGCATTGCGGATGGAATGATGGATACACTGAAAAAGAAAGGAGTCGTAATATGCCTCTCTGCTTCCAAAAGTGAGATATTGAAAAGAGTCACAGAAAAAGAGAACCGGCCCCTATTAAGCGGTAGAGATCAAGAGCGAAAAATTGCTCAATTATTAAATGAACGAAGCCCGATTTACCAATCTGCAAATCACCAGATTGAAACCGATAATCTTTCACCAGAGGAAATTTCTGATGAAGTCATCGAAATTTCAAGACTTGGGCCAAACTTCTAAATTAAGGATCGGTTCCCTCAAGTAATGAAACAAAGGATGCTGGCGGTCGAATCACTTTTCCATCCTTCGAAATAAATGCGTGTTCGGTCGTACCTGTCGCAATCATTAAATCCTTTCGCCATACTTCATAAGCCACTTTTAGCCTCAATAATGAAGCCAAGGAAATCTCAAGCATTATGATTAGCCGGTCATCGAAATGAGCGGGGTGCTTAAAAATCGCAGAGCAGGACAGAACCGGTAAAAAATACCCTTCTTTCTCCAATTCCTTGTAAGGAATCCCAATTTCGTCTAGGAGTTGGACTCTCGCCACCTCAAACCAGTTAAAATACTTCGCATGATAAACCACCCCCATCTGATCGGTCTCCTCATAACGGACGCGAATTTTAGTACTTGATGAAAGCATGACCCCTTGCCTATTTGAAGTTTCATTTCAAGCCAAGCACGAAGAAATAAAATGTCCTTAAGCAAAAAAGAGAGACGCCTTACCATTTGGATTGGGATTGCAATTGGAGTGGCTTGTTCGTCGATGCTGGTTCGATATGCGTTTAACCAAAAGGAAATCAAAGCAAAAGAGAGACCAGGGAACTACGATTCTGGACGAACAGCTGCTGATCAAAAAGCATTCCCTCCCCTGCCCTTT
>DBVA01000006.1:0-13943 GCA_002308735.1 Opitutia bacterium UBA1276
GCAAGCCCTGCATGGGGAATGGCTCGGCTTTGATCATGCAGGAGGAGAATCTTTTTCCGCCCCTTTGGCTCAGGATATGATGGGATTTCTAGAGTCCAATATGGGTTTGGAAAGAAAACGGGTCCTGGGCCTGATCGGGCAAGTAGAAGCAGGCATTGAGGATCAATAAATTGGACAATTTGGTTGTGTGAAGTGCAAGGAGTGATTATTCGATACGATTTACCATGAGTTCATCCTCCAGTGCATTATCCCCCTTGGAAGCCTTAAAGGCTGGTTTTCGCCGAGCTTGCGTACGTAGGCTGGTCGGGGATGAAGAGGGGGCAATTCAGGTGCTGAAGGATGAAATCCCGGCCTTGGTGGTGGGGTGGGCAAAGGTGAGTGATTTAGAGCCGTCCCAGAAGAAGGCGAAGCTCAAGGAGATGTTTGACGATGAATCCGCCCGGGCCGATGAATTAGCCACTGCATTTGATTTATTTGCGGGTCGCTTTGAGACCCGGTTGGCAAGTTTGATGCGGGAAGAACTGGGTGGGGTAGTTGCGCAAGTACAAGATTTAGTAAAGCAAGTATCTCTTTCTCCCGCTCCTGAAAATACCAAGACTCCGGTGGCGGTTGAAATGCCTGAACCTGTTGAGGAGGTGGAAGAATTGACCGAAGAGGTAATCGAGGAGGTTGAGGACGAAAAACTTGATCCACCCCGTGGAATGGGATTGAAATTTGATGAAATTGAGAAAATGATTGATGAGGTTTTGGCTTTTGAAAAGGATTCATGAGTCGATTGAAAACCAGTAGTTGCATTCCCTTCCATTTTAGTCTCATATCAATACCCAGAAAATTTCCGAATTAACATGACAGAAGAGCCCCCAGAAAATGTAGATGACGCGGAGGAAACCAGTCCGAAAAAGCGCAAAATGTATATCGGCTTGGACTTGGGTACCTTGAATACTTTTATTCTTACCAAGCTCAGCAAGGCCAATGCGAACGAGAGTGAGGGCATTTTAGTCCCTACCGTGGTCGGCTACCCTGAGGAGGGGATTTTGGCGGGAATCTTACCCGGTAATGCCAAGATGTTACATGGGGAGGAAGCCCTAGCCAATGAATTACACCTGCGCCTGGTACATCCCCTGAATGATGGCGTCATCCAAGACGTGGATGCGACCCGTTCCTTTTTATCTTATCTTCGTGAAAAGATTGATCCGGAGAGAAAGCATTGGGTGCATTGCGTAATTGGATTGCCTGCAGGGGCAGATGCGGATGCCAAGTCCAATTTAGAGAAAGCTTCAAAGGGTGCTTTTGAGGGAATTTTATTCATTCCCGAGCCCTTTCTGGCCGCTTTGGGAATGAGGGATGAGAGCAAGCTGGATGATCCGGATTATAAGGATCCTGTCGGAAATTCTTTATTCGTTGATATTGGAGCGGGGACCACGGACTTTTGTATTGTGCAGGGATATTTCCCGAAAGCAGAGGATTTATTGAGTATTCCCTATGCAGGTAACGAGGTGGATGTATCCCTGGATAAGGCGATGCGGGAGGCTTATCCCGAAGTGGATGTTCCCCTGTCCATGGTCCGGAAGTTTAAGGAAACCTATTCCTATGTTGGAGAGATTGAATCGGGTGCCCGGGTCAAGGTGCCGGTGGAAGGAAAGCCCCGAAAAATTGAAATTGGGAAACAGGTCGGGGAAGCTTGTAATCAATTACTGGACGAAGTCTTTTCTTCGATTAAAAAAATTATCGCGGTCGCTTCTCCCCAATCCGTATTTGCCATGTTGCAAAACATCATTCTGACCGGTGGGGGGAGTCGAATTCGTAATTTTGATCAGGAATTGCAGCGGATGCTCGCAGATGACGGGTATGAAGATCCAGAAGTGCGAGTTTCTTCTCGGGAAATCAAGCCTTTCGTTGCCATTGGAGCCTTAAAGGTGGCGAAAGCAGCTCGTGAGGATCAATGGATCAAGCCGTAAGGTTGAAATCTATCGTTTAAAGTACCCCGTTAAGGGTTTGCCCAAGTCTTTCGAGGCTAGATTTTAGCTGAGACTTAATGCTTTCGGCCTCTGGATTATCTCCGAATAAAATCGTCCAGCCTTCCAGCTTCATATAATCATCTTCAGAAACTACCGGGTAATTCTCCATTCCACGAGTCCCGAGTTGCCGAACAATGTGATCGGCGATTTGAATGGCGGAAGCAAGCTTTGGGCTGGCTTTCGCTTCGGATGGCTGGTTATGCCAGTGAATGGAATCAACCACTTCTTCCGAGATGTGATGATTCCAGAGGTAATAGGCTCCGATCTTGGCATGATCCCACCCGATCTTTCCCTTCTCGGTTTCGAGGAGTTCGAGGCATGACTTATAATCTTTTTTATAGACTTCTGAAAAGTGGTCGGGGAAAGTGATGGCAAGGATAAGAATGCCAAGGTTATGAAGTAAACCGGCGACATAATCTGCTTCCTGTTCAAATTCTTCCTCCGCGAAAGACAAAATCTCACGGGTTAACATCGCCGTTCCAATACTATGCTTCCAGAAGTCTACCCATGGAAAAGTAGAGCTTTTCTTGCCTAGTTTAAAGATCTCTTCAATCACGGGGGTGGCAGCGATTAAGTCTCGAATTCGATTGAGACCCAAAAAGATCGAAGCCTCCTCCACTCCGGAAATTCGTTCACTATCTTTGCTTCCAAAAAAGATCGAATTTACCAAGTCAAGAACCCGGGTGGTAAGGGATGGATCCAACCGAATAACCTCCGCAATTTGGCTGACAAAACTATCCTCCGAGTCCAGTAAATCCTTCAAGGTATCATTGATACTCTTGAGCGAAGCGAGTTTAGGGCACTGATTGATCCTCTCGATGAGGAGGAAATCAGAGGGTTTGTTCATCTAGCCTATGGTGCTATCGGGCAGGGATTGCAAACTTGTCGATCTGAATAAAGAAATTTATTCTTTTAACAGAACCGTGCCCGGACGATGTGCGGACTGGCAAATCCCTTCACGAACACATTGATCAAAATACTGATGAATCAAAGTATTGGTGGGAGAATCACGACCGATGGTGATAGTATCTCCAGAGGATGAAAGAATTTGACTGCTTCCATCTGCTCTTTTCTGAAAATAGATTTCATTTCCAGCATTGTTGGAAAGAAAGGATTGGATAGCTGGATCCTGCATGAGGTCCTGGCGAAGAGAATGGGTGGACTGATTAACCTGGGTGGCAGAGGTTACATTTTCAAGTTCGGCAGAAAAAGTCTTATTCCCCACTTTGTACTCGGTAGAGGATGGTATCGATAATTGTTCTATCAATGATTTTCCGACATTTACTAAGCTACTTGCAAGAACTGGATTCATGCAACCAGTTGAGCAGGTTGTTTGCCAATTTTAGCTTACGAATTTCAACCACTGCCGCTCCACCAAGGACTCAGCAATTTGAATGGCATTCAAAGCCGCTCCTTTCCAGAGTTGATCCCCGACGACCCAGAAAGCCAAGCCATTGGGTAGGGCATGATCAATCCGCAATCGTCCGACCCCACAATCTTCCTTTTCTGCATAACCAAGGGGCATGGGATATCTTCCTGAATTAGGGATGTCCCAGAGTTCGGCTCCGGCAAAGCTTTCAATCGCTTTGCGGGCATCCGGAACATTGACGGAAGACTGGAATTCTGCATTTACGGAAATCGAATGTGCTCTTTTAACCGGAACCCGGACGCAAGTGCAGGAAACCGGCAGTTTGGGAAGGCCCAGAATCTTTCTGCTTTCATTTCTCATCTTTAACTCCTCCTTGGTGTAGCCATCATCCCGGAAGTCATCAATGTGGGGGATTAAATTATATGCGATTGGATAAGGGAAAGGGGAGTCCTGAGGTTTTGGTTCACTGGTTTGGCTTTCGTCCAATTCGTTAAGCAATGTGGTAAGCCCTGCAGCACCAGCACCAGAAACGGCTTGGTAGGTGGATGTGATCAACCTTTTTAGGCCAAACCGTTTATGGAGAGGGTAGAGGCCCATTAAGGTAACTGCGGTGGAGCAATTAGGATTAGCAATAATACCCTTGTGGTCTTCCAAGTCCGAAAGGTTGATTTCTGGAATAACCAGGGGAACTTGGGGATCCATTCGGAAGGCGGAACTGTTATCAATCACAACACAACCGTGCTTACGGGCATCTTCAGCATATTTAATTGAGATGTCAGAACCGGAACTAAAAATGGCCATATCCAGTCCCTTAAATGAATCGGCATTGGTTTCGATGATCTTTTCCCGGTTTCCACACGCGTCCATTTCGAGGCCTGCTGACCTCGAGGAAGCCAGCAACCTGGCTTCCGCCACTGGGAATTCTCTTTTTTCGAGTAGATGAATAATTTCTTGGCCAACGGCACCAGTTGCGCCTACGATTCCGATACGATATTTTTTCAATGAATGTAGAAGGTTTATTAGAAGTTTATGAAAAAGCAGTGGATGCTTTAAAGATTGAACAAACGAATCCCGTTTTGATTGCGTCGATCAAGTTACAAATCATCGCATTGTTCACTAATGGGAAAAGCGACAAGGTATACCAAATGTCAAGTTCGAAGAATCCACCCTCTTGCGTGGAGGACTCTTTGGGTACGCCTTGGGGACTCCATGAAGTAAACCAGAAAATCGGGGCAAGACAACCAGTGGGTATGGTTTTTGAGGGGAGAGAGCCCATTGGCTTGAACTATTCAGAATGTTCGCCCGCAAAGCAGCAAAAGAATTTAATCACGAGTCGAATATTGAGACTGGGGGGTCTTGAAGAGGGAATTAATCGAGGTGGGTCGGTTGATTCCTTTGCCCGCTATATTTATGTTCACGGTACGAATCATGAAGAAAACTTGGGTAGACCAGCTAGTTCCGGTTGTTTACAAGTTGCAAATCTTGATGCGGTCGAACTTTTCGACCTCGTCCCGCTAAAAACTCATTTATTTATTCACCTCGATAGTTGAAGGATGATTTTTTTCGGATTTGATATACAAAATTTAACGAACGCTTAATTAAAAACGGGCTGGCTATCATCCAATTGAAAGGCAATCGTCTTCATTAAATTTTGCATATCCTCATCTTCATTGGTCTCGATACACAGGGTGTCAGATTTGAGGGATTTTATGGTATTTTTAATAACTTCCTGTTCAATACTTGGAGAATCAGAATCAAAAACGATGCAGTTATAATTAATTTGGCGAATTTGAATCAGGGCATCATCATGGGAACTGGTTTGGCTAATCATGTATCCTTTTTCTTCCAAAAGATCAGAAATGCGGTGCCGTAACTCGTCATCCTTCAAGTGGATAAGAATGGAAATATTCCGCTTTAAGCGGATCAAATTAAGAATTTTTTCAACTTTAATCGGTTTTTTAAGAAAGGCATAAGCGCCCAAAGAATTGGCCATTTCCTGTAACTCTTGGGTGCTGTAGGCACTGAAAAAAATAAACTTAGGACATTTTACCTTTTGTTCCTTGAGCCGCTTGAGCACTTCGACCCCATTCATCTCAGGCATTTGGATATCAATCAGAACGAAGTCGAAGTCTTTGGACAGGCACAAATTGAGCGCCTCTTTCCCGTCGGCTGCGAGTTGGGTATTAAAACCTTCGCCGTTTAAAATATCGTTCATTGTTTCCCTGATTGCAGGATGATCATCTACAATCAATACGCGGTTCGGTCTAGTTGCTTCCTTCACAGGCTGTTAGTGAGTATGGTGGGTTATTATGCAAAAATAAGGCTAGGGGCGGGGAGGAGAATTAAAAATGTAGTACCACTATTGGAACTTTTTTCAATGGTAATGCTACCATTATGACGTTCCATAAGTTCGCGGCATAAGGAAAGTCCTAGTCCAATTCCGTCTTTTTTATTTGTGTAAAGTGGGTCGAAAACTTTATTCCATGACTCTTTAGGTATTCCTTCGCCGTTGTCAGTAACCCTAATTTCAATGGTTGATTCCTTTTGTATCGCGATGAGGCTAATATCCCCGCCTTGAGGCATAGCCTGGATGGAATTGGAGAATAGGTTAGTTAAAATCTGCCGAAATAAAAGGGGGTCGAGACGAATTTCTTTGGTAGCTTCTTCCAGTTTTACTTTGAGCTGAATATTACGCGGTGGGGTACAAATGAGGTAGGCATCGTGAGCGATTTTCCTCAAGTCAGTGGTTTTAAGCTTAATCTTTTTACCTTTAGTCAACTCGAGTAATCTTTCAATTACTTCATCGCTCTGGCTCAATTCATCGTCAATAACTTCAAGGTGATGAAGTGCCTTGCTATCAGTAATGAAATGTTTTCTTAAAAAATAAACCGAATTACGAATCGCAGTCATGGGATTCCTCAGCTCATGAGCGATATTGGAAGAGACTTGTCCTACATTCGCTAAATTCTCTTGCCGGTTTAATTTCTCTCTCGTTTTTAAAAGCTCATTGTGGGTTTTTTCTCGATGTTCCATTTCCCGAATCAATTTCTTATTGGAACTTGATAATTCCTTGGTTCTGAGTTTTACCTTATTTTCCATATCGTTGTTTACTTCACGCAACTTCTGATCGGAAGAATTGAGGGAATCCATCATTTGGTTAAATATTTTGATCAGTCTGCCAAATTCATCATCGGACAACTGCCGAGCTCGAATACTGTAATCTTTGAAAGTAGAAATATTTTCTGCTACTCTGATTAATTCTTGAATGGGTCGAGTGAGTGAAATTTGATACCAGAGGGTTACGATGACAATAACAAAAATGATTACGAGCCATGAAAGAAGTCCGAATCCAATAAACTTATCCTTCCTAGTATTCAAATCACTCAATGATCTTGAAAGCGAAAAGTAACCAAGGATGTTTTCTTGGTTTCCAATCATTTTGGTAATCGTAATTGTTTTGCTACTCCATTTTTCCTCTACGGTTTGGTCCAATTTTGGGCGATAATTTTCCGAGGAGGCAAACAGGACATAAGATTCAGAATTCCCTTCGGGACCTTGATTTCTTTTCCATAAAGCTACTCCATTAATAAGAGGATTATAAGATATGGTTTTGATGATTTCATGAGCAGTGATGGAATCATCAAATAAAATAGAAGGGGTTAGGGTATCCTCAAAGGCATTAACTTGCTCGATTAAGTTTTCTCGGATGAGATTTTTGGCAAAATCAAATTCACCTTTTAGCACAAGATAAGCCCCAATACTTGGGAAAAACAAAGAGATTATCAGGGTAGATAAAAGAAACCTAGTCCGAAAAGACCAAGGTCTACCATGTTTCGCTATGACTGATGGTATAACAGCAAGTCCTCCCTGTTGGAATTAGGGATTCGGATCCTTACCCTTAATTTCTTCTATCGCATGGCGAAGGAAGTCTTCCGGGGAATCACTCAAAATCTTTTGAATCTTTCGGCTTAAAATTGCTTTGGTCTCGGTCGATTCAATATTCTTGTTGAGATGAATTTGCTGGGTAGGAAAAGATCTGTGAACACAATTGATACTGGGCTCAGTAGATGCAGTCAGGAATTCATCCGTTACTCGATTAATCCTAGTCTTAAGTTCGAGTGCTTGGCAAATTCCCTTAAATTGATTGATTATGTCCGGGTTTAATCTTTCTGATGGAGAAAAAACTTTAAATTCTGAATTGATTCTATTTTGTAGTAAATCATGCAGGGAATCTGATGAACATTCATGGGAACTATCCAGATGGATAAATATATTGTGACCCTTGAATTGACCACTCCTTAAGAGTTGGTGGACAGAATGAGCTCGGTAAAAAAAGAATGTATCAAGAAGTGAAGAATGGTTCCAAAGTTTCCATTGTTCATCGCAAGCAGTGATAATCACAGCGGAATTGCATATTGTTTTGGAATGAATCACGGATCGGGCAAGTGCCTTCAATTCATCTTCTGTTATCTTTGTCTTAGGATGCTCTAAGCGATCATCGATTTTATAGTTAATCATACTAGGGATAGGGGTTTAAATGAACCCTAATTCTGGTAGTCTTTTTAGTCAATATTTTAAGGGCGAAGGCTCATTCTTTTAAAAAAGATACCATGAGTTCTCCAAGTTTAAAGCATGGCAGGCAATTTTGTTTCCATAATTTCAGTCAAGTCCCCAGCAATATTTGCCTCTTTTAATTCCGATAGCTCTTCTTTTGTGTGAGTCCCGGTTGGGACCAGAATAGATTGCATTCCAGCTTGTTTGGCAGTTTCGTAATCGTATGGGGAATCTCCCACATACAGGGTTTCCTCTGAAGTGGCACCAAGTTTTTCAAGGGCGAATAAACTGAGCTTCGGGTCTGGTTTTTTCCACTCGGTATCGTTGGCTCCAATGGTAAAAGACAGGAATTCTGAGAAATTCAGGTGATCACATGCTGCCCTGGCGTGGGGCCCATGTTTATTGGTGAGAACCGCAGCGGGAAGATGATTTTTTCTACAATACCTTAGAATCTCTGCTGAACCAGGAAGGGGATGAAGTCCAGATAGCATTTCCTCTTCGAAAATAGGCCGAAGTCTCCTGACTGCTTCCATGGCATTTTCGGCTCCAATAAGCTTGGCCATGGTTGTGTCTGAAGCCCCGCCTACTGCTCGTTTGACCTGCTCAAAAGAAGGCTCGGCAAAATTCATGGATACAAGTACACGACTGAAGGCTCTATGGATCGCTTCGAATTGATCGATCAAGGTGCCATCAAGGTCGAACATGATTGCTCTAATTGGCATTGTGGTTCCTTAGGAATTAGTAAATAATTTAAAATTAATGAGCGATGATGCAAAGGGAAAAAAACCATTCAGGCAAGATCAACCTGTTCATCCTTCTTTGCATTTCGAATTAAGTTCTTCTCAGGCAGTTTGTCATTTTACGGGAGACTGGAATATCTCAGCAGGTGGAGATTTGGAATCGGTTAACCAAACTTGGCATTCGTTCTTTGAGCAAGATCTTGCCGTGAAGCAAATAAAACTGAAAGTTCACAGTCAGGTAAACTGGGATTCTAGGCTGGTTGCTTTTATATCTGCCAAAAAGAAAGTTTTATTGAAGAATGGTATTGAAGTGGATGGCGATTTTCCCGAAAAACTAAATCAACTGATCGACCTTCGATCTGATCAGGTTGAAAGTACCAAGGATTCCTCTGTTTCCCCGGTATCCGGGTCTTTTTTAGACTGGTGGGAGCCATTTTGCAATTGGTTATCAAGCCCGTTTAACTTTTTGGGAGCTTGGGTCATTTCGCTCTTGATGCTTCCCTTGCTGAAAACCCAAATGCGGATCCGGGATTTGATCACGGAATGCCGCCAATGTGGGGCAGCGGCTCTGCCGATCGTTACCTTGATCAGTTTTCTAACTGGTTTAACCATGGCTTTTGTTGGCAGTGTGCAATTAGAAAAATTTAATGCCAAAATTTACATCGCTGATTTAGTCTGCCTGGCAATGGTTCGGGAAATGGGAGCCCTCATGGTTGGCATTATTATGGCAGGTAGAACAGGGGCTTCTTTTGCTGCAGAAATCGGAAGCATGAAGTTGAATGAAGAACTCGACTCCCTTCGCACCTTCGGCCTTTCCCCCATGGAATTCTTAGTGCTTCCACGTACCCTAGCTTTGCTTATTATGACCCCTATGTTGACCATTTATGCCGATATCGTTGGCATGCTGGGTGGGTTGACGGTTGGCACTCAGATAATGGATTTCTCCGTGAGTCATTACATTGAACAAACACAAGCATCCATAAGCGGAATGTGGGAGGTATTCTCGGGACTGCTCAAAAGTCTGGCATTTGGCTTGATTATTGGCTTGGTAGGATGTTTTAAAGGGCTTCATACTGGGAACAGTTCCGTTTCCCTGGGTAGATCTGTGACCTCCTCCGTTGTAACCTCGGTCACCCTGATCGTAATTACCGATGCAGTTTTTGAAATTGTATTCAGTACCCTTGAGCTCCGATAAGATGATGAACAAAGAAGAAGCTATTATTTCAGTGGAAAATCTTTGTTTAAGCTATGGTTCATTTAAGGTTTTAGAGAAGGTTTCTTTTGAAGTAGAGAAAGGGACTTGCATGGTTGTTATGGGAGGGAGTGGTTGCGGGAAAAGCACTCTACTTAAATCGATGATTGGTTTATTGGCTCCCAAGGAGGGCGGGATTTTATTCAAGAGCCAGGATTTATGGAGTGGTAAGAAAAGCCATCGACAAAAACTTCTTAGTGAATTTGGAGTCCTCTTCCAGGGGGGGGCTCTCTGGAGTTCTATGACAGTTCTGGAAAATATCTGCCTTCCACTTGAGTGTCATACTTCATTATCGACTGCCGAAATTGAAGAGATGGGCCGATATAAGATGAGCTTGGTTGGCCTTTCTGGATTTGAAGAATTTTATCCAGCCCAAATGAGTGGGGGAATGCGAAAGAGGGCAGGAATTGCCAGGGCAATGGCTTTGGATCCCGAGGTACTCTTCTTTGATGAACCTTCTGCTGGGCTGGATCCTGTGAATTCCAAGCGCTTGGATGATTTGATTAATGAATTGAAAACAAGTCTCGGAGTTACCTTTGTGGTCGTGACCCATGAATTAGCCAGTATCTTTGAAATAGCCGATGATTCCGTATATTTGGATCCACAAAAAAAGACATTGGTGGCAAAGGGGGACCCGAAGTCTTTGCTTAATCAGACAGATAATCAGGAACTGCAGGATTTTTTACGCAGGCAAACCTAAAAAAACTTTTATTGCGACTATTCATTTATCATCTAATAGTTTAAATATTGAATAAACAAATTAACAGGTTACTGGTCGGAATTTTTTGTTTCGGTGCAATTGCAATTCTTCTTGGATTTGCTTTTTTTACCGGGAGTCTATCTTTTTTAAGGGAGAATAATGAGAGATTTGTACTTGTTTTTAATGAGAATGTTTACGGATTACATGAAGGCAGTAAGGTCACCTTTAACGGGGTCCGCATTGGCCGGGTCGAGAGGTTTTTCTTGGGGGAGGGGCTGAAAGAGGGACCAGTCCCTGTTCAAATAGAAATAAATCGAAAGTTGGTTTCTCGGCATATGGTGGAAATCGGGAATGAAGTTTTTGAACCTAATGGAGACTTCAAAAAATCGATCATTCCAAGACTAGTAGGTCAGTTAAGCCAGGAGAGTTTTGTCACGGGAATACTTTACATAAACCTTAATACGGTCAGCTCCGAATTTGCTCAGCAGGATGTGCGAATCCTTCATGGGTTTCGCGAAATACATACCAAGGGCTCGATGTTTGCTGAACTGAGTGAAAGCATAAACCT
This sequence comes from Opitutia bacterium UBA1276, assembly GCA_002308735.1. Taxonomy (GTDB): domain Bacteria; phylum Verrucomicrobiota; class Verrucomicrobiia; order Opitutales; family Seribacteraceae; genus Seribacter. The sequence goes on from DBVA01000006.1 coordinate 11,202, forward strand.
AGAGAAACTCAGTAAGCAAATTAGTGAACTTATCGTAGTTGCGACCCAAAGGTTGAAGGATTTGGATATGAAAAAAGTGTCTTCTGAATTTACTACCACCAGTGAAAGCTTAAGGAGTGTATTGCTTGCTTTGAAGGAGAGCTATGTACCCCTGGGTAAAAGTTTGACTGGTACTTCCGAGCAAACTCAGAAAACCTTACTTAATCTGAATAAACTTGCCGCAGACTTAGATCTATTATTTGAACCAGGTTCAGAATTTCGGTTTGAATTAGACGATACTCTGAGAGATGTTTCCGGGATGGCAAAGTCCCTAAAGAATTTAGCTGATTTAATCGAAAGAAACCCGCAAGCCTTTATCATTGGCAAACCAACCGCTGAAGAATGAAGCTTTTAACCATCCTTTTATTTCTGTTTACCTGCTTAGGGTTGTTTCTGACTTCTTGCATTATTCCTGATTCGAATCATCGAGTTCCAAACTTTTATCTCCTCAACAGTGCGGGCAAAGACGGGAACAAAACAGAGGCATTCCCGGAGATTAGTTTTTATGTTAACGAGGTTCGCCTTGCTCAGTATTTACAGGATAACCGAATGGTGGAGCGCCCAAATGATGAAGTCATTGAGTTTCGTGAAAATGAAAGGTGGGGGGAACCACTCGAAGTGGGGATTTCTAGGGTAGTGGGGCAGAATCTGAGTACAATAGTTGGTACCTTGAATTATGGGGTTTTTCCGCACCGCAAAAAATTTGACCTAAATCATGAAATCGAGGTGACCGTGGATCGATTTGAAAAAATATCAAACCATACAGTTCAGGTTAAGGCATTCTGGGAAATTAAACATAAGGATGGCCGGTTAGAAAGAAATATTTTCGAACGGAATTTTAAAATAAACGGTCCAGGAAATCGAGATGAAGTCAGAGCCTTAAGTGAGGCTTTATTTGCCATTAGTAAAGAAATGGGAGAGGCAATCATACAGCTCGATTAACCAGATGCTCTGGGACATAATTCTTTGTGTTTTAATTATTTTAAGTGGTATTTTTTTGGTCTCATTGATAAAGAGGAATTCTCAGGAAAAGGACCGAGATAAGTTATCCAGCGAATTAAAAACCGATTTCGAACAGGAATTTGAAGTGAGTGATTCCACAAATTCTGGTGATGAATTGTCTTCCCTGATTGATTGGATTGAAGAAGAGAAGGAACAAGATCAGTGATCATTGCTTTTCAGTACTGATAATCTTGATGATACCCTTGAAGTTGGGATTAAAAAATTATAGATCTCAGTCTTTTTTCTCGATGAATGGAATGATGCAAATTATATTAAAGATTATGAAAAGTTTATTGCTCCTTAAGGTATTTTTTTTCACCTGTTCCTCCTTATTTTCACAAGGGTTAAAATCTTCGGATTGGCCAAATTGGCGGGGGCCAAATTATAATGGCTCGTCCATTGAATCGGGCCTTCTGCCGGTATCTTTTGATCAACAAAATGGGGTTAAATGGAAAGCGAAGCTTCCGGGGCCTTCTGCGGCAAGTCCAATCATTGTGAATGGAAAGGTTTTTGTGTCCTCTATTTCGATATCAGAGGAAAGTGCCAGTCCCGCAAAAGGAGCCCTTCTTGCTCTTTGTTATGATCGGGAAAGTGGGGAACTATTGTGGCAAAAAGAAGCGGGTAGTGGCTATCGTCCAAGCGGGGATGGTTTTGATTACAAACTTGATTCAAAGTCAAATTATGCGAGCCCGTCTCCTGTTTCCGATGGGAGCCGAGTTGCTTTTTTTTATGGGAATGGTGACTTGGTTTGCTACAACTTAAATGGCTTGGAACTTTGGAGACGGAATATTCAGAAGGATTATGGTGATTTTTGTTTTCAGTGGACCTTTTCAGCTTCACCCACATTTTATGGGGATAAGCTCTACCTTCCAGTGCTTCAAAGAAATGAACCGGTACATGGCAGGGGCAAACCAAATGCTACCTCTTTCGTACTCTGCATGAATTCAAAAGATGGTAAAACAGTTTGGAAGCAAGACAGAATGTCTATTGCTAAAAAAGAATCGCTCGAGTCTTTTGGCACAATTATTCCACACAACAATCAACTTGTATTAGCAGGAGGTGATGTGCTCACCGGTCACGATCCGGAGAATGGCAATGAAATATGGCGCTGGGGCACCTGGAATCCTGACCACAAACAAGAATGGTGGAGGTTGGTTCCATCTCCGGTCTTTGGAAAGGGTGTATTTCTTGTTTGTGCTCCCAAAAAAGCACCCGTTTTTGCGATTAAAGAAGGACTTCAAGGTAATCATTCTGGGGATTCTGGTTTAGTTTGGAACACCTCAACTCAGCCAGAATTAACCTCGGATGTGCCAACGCCCTTATTCTATGAAGAGAAGTTTTTTGTTTTGAGCGATCTTCGAAAAGTCTTATCTCGCGTAGATCCGATATCTGCTAAAGTAGAGTGGAAACTCCCTTTGCCAGGGAAATACAAATGGCGTTCTTCTCCAACTGGAGGAAACGGCATGATCTTTCTCATGAACCACAATGCCGAAGTGCTGGTGGTTTCTTCAGATACTGGAGAGATTTTAAATGTAGCAAAGATGGGAAGCGAATATGAAGACAATGTCCGCTCATCAGTGACGATTTCTTCAGGAAACTTATTCATTCGAACCAATGAAAATTTGTATTGCATTGAATAAAAATTCCCTGCATTGTTAATAACTCAATTTCCCATCCACCACACCCGCGAAGAGGCGGGGG
>DBVA01000070.1:0-2405 GCA_002308735.1 Opitutia bacterium UBA1276
AGAAGAAACGATAATTTTTGGCTACAGCTTCGGCATATATCTGCTTGAGTATGGATAGTCCGTCTGATTCTCCCGGCGAAAGAAATGCAGCGACAAGACAAATAAGAGTGGATCCTGGAAGATGGAAATTGGTGAGTAAGTGATCCACTCCAATAAATTGATATGGTGGACGAATAAATAATTTGGCTTCCGCCTGAGTCAGCCTCTCTAGATCGGAATCTTTCTCAGCAAGATAGTGTTCGATCGCCCGGACGCATGTGGTTCCGATCGCTAATTTTTTACATGTACGATCTCGAAGAACGGATTTTGTAGATGGTTCCAAAAAATACTCCTCGCCGTGCATGGGATGATCTTCAACTTTTTCAGTCTCGATTGGACGAAATGTGCCTAATCCGATGGAAAGGGTAAGGTCATGAATGAAATGACCTTCTCTCTTGAGACGGTCCAAGATTTCAGCTGTGAAATGGAGCCCCGCAGTGGGAGCTGCTACCGCACTTCTTTTTTGCGCCTTTGCATATACAGTCTGATACCGTTCTTCATCCGGGGGGGTTGCAGGTCGTCGAACATAAGGGGGGAGAGGCATAGCACCAAGCCTTTGGGCTAGGGCAGATGGATCTGGATCGTGGGGAAGGTCGAACCTCACAAGGTATTCCCCCGAAGGGAGGGATTCGATGACTTCGGCCGAATATTCTCCCTTAATTCCAAATTTTCCAGACTTTGCGGTTTTTCCTCCTGGTTTAAGTAAGCATCGCCAAGTAGTATCTGAAGGCTTGGACGGACGCAAGAGAAGGCATTCCACCTTCCCGCCACTTTGCCTCTGTCCAGGCAGACGAGCTTTCAATACCGATACATCATTTCGTAATATTGATAACTTGGATGGAAGGAGGTCGGGGAGTTCATGGAAAAAATGGTGAGAAACATGATGCGTTTTTCGATCGAAGAGGAGCAGGCGTGATTGATCGCGGCGTTCAGTCGGAGACTGGGCGATAGATTCTGCTGGTAATGGATAATCAAGTTCGGAACTTAGCATTGGAAGGATCCATTAAAAGCGCATCGACAAGCGTTGGGCAATTTCCTAACTTCAAATATCCCTAAAATCATAACCTCAATGTTTGTATTATGAATAATTCCAAAGATCTGATCCAGCCTCCAGCCTCTGCATCTCAACATGCCCACATTCAAAATTTCGCAGACTATGAAGCGATGTACCAAGAAAGCATTGAAAATCCACTGGTTTTTTGGGCTAAAATCGCTACTGAATTTCACTGGTTTTCAAGATGGAAAGAAGTTTGCGGGTATAATTATGACCGGAGAGAGGGAGCGATTTCGATCGAATGGTTCAAAGGTGCCAAGACCAATGTTTGCTACAATTGCTTAGATCGTCACCTTGACATCCGTGGTGACAAGACAGCGATTATCTGGGAAGGAAATGAGCCTGGAGAGGATGATACTATTTCTTACCGCGATCTGCACCAAAAGGTATGCAAATTTGCCAATGTTTTGAAGGGAAGGGGAGTGGGAAAAGGCGATCCTGTTTCGATATACATGCCAATGGTTCCGGAAGCGGTGATTGCTATGCTGGCTTGTGCAAGGATTGGAGCGGTTCATTCCGTTGTTTTCGGTGGATTTTCCGCCGAGGCTTTGGCGGACCGAATTGTAGACTCTGATTGTAAGACTTTGATCACCGCAAATGGTACTTTTAGAGGGGCGAAGGCAATACCGATGAAACCTAATGCGGATCGAGCCATGGCAAGAGCCTCAGAGGAAATGGAAGCAAAAGTTGAGACCTGTATTGTGGTTCGAAGAGTAGGGGAAGATTCAGGGATTGAATGTACTATGGAGTCAGGGCGAGACATCTGGTGGGATCAAGTCATGGATGATGCCAGCCCTGATTGTCCATGTGAGGAAATGGATGCGGAAGATCCACTTTTCGTGCTTTATACCTCAGGCTCTACTGGAAAGCCGAAGGGTGTTCTTCACACCACTGCAGGTTACTTGGTATACACCGCAACCACCCATAAGTATGTTTTCGATTACCATGAAGAAGATATCTATTTTTGTGCTGCTGATATCGGCTGGATTACCGGGCACTCCTACATTGTGTATGGTCCCTTGGCGAATGGAGCAACCACCACTATGTTCGAGGGCGTACCAACTTATCCAAACCCAGATCGATATTGGCAAGTCATTGAAAAATGGAAAATAAATCAATTTTACACTGCTCCAACTGCTATCCGTGCCATTGCCGCAGCGGGCGAGGAATGGCCCTCTAAATATGACATGGATAGCTTGCGAGTTTTGGGTAGTGTGGGCGAACCCATCAACCCAGAAGCTTGGCGGTGGTATTACAAGAATACGGGCAAGGAGCGTTGTCCCATTGTGGACACTTGGTGGCAAACAGAAAC
>DBVA01000070.1:2727-2849 GCA_002308735.1 Opitutia bacterium UBA1276
CTAATAACTCCCTTGCCCGGAGCAACTCCTTTGAAACCAGGGTCGGCTACTTTTCCTTTTTTTGGGGTCAAGCCAGTCATTCTTGATCCCCAATCGGGAAAAGTGATCCAAGGGAATGATGT
>DBVA01000070.1:3162-3325 GCA_002308735.1 Opitutia bacterium UBA1276
AGTGGGGTTTTGGCCATGGAGGCACCTTGGCCTGGGCAAATGCGAACAATTTATGGAGATCATAAGAGGTTTGAGGAGACTTATTTCGATCAATACAAAGGATATTATTTTACGGGAGATGGATGTAGACGCGATGAAAACGGTTATTATTGGATAACGGGTC
>DBVA01000070.1:3605-3780 GCA_002308735.1 Opitutia bacterium UBA1276
ACGGTTATTATTGGATAACGGGTCGTGTAGATGATGTCATTAATGTTTCCGGTCATCGAATGGGTACGGCAGAGGTTGAAAGCGCTTTAGTTGCTCATGATTCGGTTGCGGAATCGGCAGTCGTTGGATTTCCACATGAAGTCAAAGGGGAAGGGATTTATGCCTATGTAACCCT
>DBVA01000070.1:4088-4334 GCA_002308735.1 Opitutia bacterium UBA1276
AGTGGAGTTGAATATACCGAAGAGTTACGGGGAGAATTAAGGCAACAAGTGCGGTCCGTAATCGGTCCCATCGCCACACCTGATGTAATTCACTGGGCCCCAGCTTTGCCCAAAACCCGCTCCGGGAAAATCATGCGTAGAATATTGCGCAAGATTGCTACGAATGAAGCAGACCAGATCGGGGACACTTCCACATTGGCGGATCCAGCAGTCGTCGACCATCTAATTGCGAATAGGTGAATAAAA
>DBVA01000125.1:0-128 GCA_002308735.1 Opitutia bacterium UBA1276
TCGATGGACGCACCGGTGAGTGGAGGCGATCGGGGGGCTCGGGATGCAAGCCTTGCCATCATGTGCGGAGGAGACCGCAAAAGCTTTGATCAAGTACTCCCCCTCCTTCAAGTATTAGGAAAAGAAAT
>DBVA01000125.1:498-1174 GCA_002308735.1 Opitutia bacterium UBA1276
ATTGCTTCCACAATGGTTGGAACGGTGGAGGCTTTACTCTATGGGGAGCGTGCGAATTTAGATTTGGAACAATTAATTGAAGTCCTGAGCAAGGGGGCAGCTGGATGTTGGTCCCTGGTTAACCTTGCTCCCCGAATGCTGAAAGAAGATTGGCAACCCGGTTTTTACATTAAGCATTTTATTAAGGATATGAAGATTGCATTAGAGGATGCAGAAAGAATGGGTATTGATTTGCCCGGTTTAGAACTTGCCGCTCAATTTTATGAGAAAGCCAAGATTCAAGGCTTGGAAGAAAAGGGGACACAAGCCTTACTTCAGGTATTGAGGTCCATGAATCAGAAGTGAGTTTTAGTACTAGAAAAGAAGGTTTCAAAATCTCTCATAGCTGATAGACTTTTTCTTTTTAACAATATTATGGCCACATTAGTAACAGGAGGAGCGGGGTTTCTTGGAAGTCATCTTTGCGAGCGATTGCTTGCCCAAGATCAAGAAGTCCTATGCATGGATAATTTCTTTACCGGGCGACGAAGTAATGTCGCACATCTTCTAGATAATCCAAATTTTGAATTGATTCGTCACGATGTGGTCGACCCGTTCAAGGTCGAAGTAGATCGAATTTACAACTTGGCTTGCCCGGCATCTCCGGTGCATTATCAATTTAATCCGATTAAAACGG
>DBVA01000125.1:1533-3762 GCA_002308735.1 Opitutia bacterium UBA1276
ATTTTACAGGCATCGACCTCGGAAGTTTACGGCGACCCGGAAGTTCACCCACAGCCCGAAAGTTATCGTGGTAATGTCAATCCGATTGGTTTACGTGCTTGTTATGACGAAGGAAAGCGATGTGCCGAGACCTTGTTCTTTGATTATCATCGAGAGAATAAAGTGGATATTCGAGTCGTTCGTATTTTCAACACCTATGGTCCCCGGATGTTGCCTGATGATGGAAGAGTGGTCTCGAATTTTATTGTGCAAGCCCTAAGGGGTAAAGATTTGACCCTTTATGGAGATGGTTCGCAAACCAGATCCTTCTGTTATGTCGATGACTTGATCGAAGCAATGATCCGGACCATGGAACAAGATGACACGGTTGGACCCGTTAATATTGGGAATCCCGTTGAGTTTACCATTCGTGAGCTTGCAGATGCGGTATTATCCAAGATCGATACCAATTCTAAGGTTGTGGAAGAACCTCTTCCTTCAGACGATCCAACCCAGCGTAAGCCTGATATTTCATTGGCTCAAAAAGTACTTGGCTGGAATCCAGGAATTGAACTGAGTGAGGGCCTAGACCGAACCATTCCCTACTTCAAAACGCGTATCGGTGTTTAATTTTTGAATCTAATCTAAATGAATCCACTTGCTCCCATAAAGACGATTTTTCAAACCCTAAAGGGTAGGCATCATCGAAAATATATCAAGAAATGTGCCCCCTTGGTTCGCAAGATTAATGAGCTAGAGAAAAACTATCAAAGTCTTAGCGAGGAGCAGTTAAAGTCCAAAACCCAAGAGTTTATGGCTCGCTATGAAAAAGGGGAAACTTTGGAGGAAATGTTGCCCGAAGCCTTTGCCGTGGTTAAGAACGCAGCCCGTAGAATGTGTGGAAGTACGATCTCTGTCTGTGATCAACCCATCGGTTGGGAAATGGTTCACTATGATGTTCAGCTCATTGGTGGCATGGCTCTGCATGAGAGACACATCGCGGAAATGGCAACCGGGGAGGGAAAGACTTTGGTTTCAACCTGCCCGCTTTATTTGAATGCTTTAAGTGGGAAAAATTGTCAGTTGGTAACGGTTAATGATTACTTAGCCCGTCGGGATTCACATTGGATGGGAGCCCTGTTTGAATACTTAGGTCTAACCGTTGGGTGTATCCAAAATAATATGCCACCGGCAGAGCGACGCGAAATGTACAATAAGAACATTACTTATGGTACCGCTTCAGAATTTGGCTTTGATTACCTTCGGGATAATGGAATGGCAACTTGTACTGATGACCAGGTGCAACGAGACCACTACTTTTGCATCATCGATGAGGCGGATTCCATCTTGGTTGATGAAGCCCGGACCCCCTTGATCATATCGGGGCCCATGCGGGAGGATCACCCACTTCCCTTTACGGAAATGAAACCTTTGGTTATGAAGGTTTTTGATGCTCAATTGAAGCATTGTAATCAATTGGCGGATGAAGCTAAGAAAGCATTTGCACAAGAAGATTTAGAAGAAGAGCTGGCTGATGAAGCAACCGCGAAACTGTATCAAGTTAAAAAAGGAATGCCCACTCACCGTCAATTTTTAAGGATGATGGAGAATGCCCAAATTCGAAAAAGATTTGAGAAGTTCGATTTGGATATGAATTCGGATTACAACAAAGAAAGAGCTTATAACCTTAAAGAAGACCTTCATTTTGTAATTGATGAAAAAAACCAACAGGCTGATTTGACCGAGAAGGGAAGGACTTTGATTAGCCCCAATGATCCTGAAGGATTTGTAATTCCTGATCTGGCTACCCTCTATGTCGAGATTGACCGGAACGATAAAATCTCGGAGGATGATAAGAGAAGGGAACGAGAAACTGCGGAGCGTGAATTTCAAGTTAAGAGCGAGCGTATTCATACGGTTTCCCAACTTCTTCGTGCCTATGGCTTGTATGAAAAGGACAAACAGTATGTGGTCCAAAATGCCAAGGTTATGATTGTGGATGAAAACACTGGACGATTGATGCCAGGCAGGCGTTGGAGTAATGGGTTGCACCAAGCGGTTGAGGCCAAGGAAGGGGTTTCGATCGAAAAGGAAACTAAAACTTATGCCACCATTACCATTCAGAATTATTTCAGAATGTATGAAAAGTTGGCGGGTATGACCGGGACTGCCGAAACCGAGGCGGGTGAATTTCATGATATTTACAGGCTTGGAGTAATGGTGATCCCCACACACCGTCCCTGTGTCCGA
>DBVA01000203.1:0-6974 GCA_002308735.1 Opitutia bacterium UBA1276
CTTCAAGCACTGGGAAATATACTGAGAAATTGAAGAAGTTTCTTCTTCATTTAAGGAAAGTTTCGGATTTGAAATAAATTGGTTGGTCAGTGTCACGGCACCAAGGGGTAAACTCTTTACAGTTCTTAAATTGCTTTTGCTGAATTCAATCATTTCCATACTGCCCCCTCCAAGATCGAATGCATGAAATTCATCAAGATTTTTGAGTTTAGGATCGGAGCAAATTCCAAATGCAATCCCGGTCGCTTCTTCTTTTCCAGTAAGTATTTTCAGTTTTAGACCGGTTTTTTCGAATATCTTTTTCCTAACCATAGCAGAGTTTTTAGCCTTTCTTAAAGCTTCAGTTCCGACAATACAGAAGCGGGCAGGATTAAATTTTACCGCTTCGAAGTGAAGTTTGCTTACCGTCTTAATAATCCGATCAAGACCAGTTTCAGAAAGGTGATCATTTTTATCCAATAAAATCCTACAAGGCAGGCTCTTTTGAAAAATAGCTTCCACTTTTTCACCTTCCGATCGATTGGCGACTAGGAGTTTCGAGGTGTTCGAACCCAGATCAAGAATGGCAACTTTATGTTTCGCTGTATTCAAAAGAATAACCTCTAGGAGCTATGATAACGGTAAATTCTCCTTTTGTACTCCCAGAGTTCATACGATCAATAACTTCTACCATCGGTCCACTAAGAATGGTTTCGTGAACCTTCGTAAGTTCTCTAGCAATGCAAATATATCTTTCCTCTTCAAATAAATCTTGAAAAATGCCCATGGTGCGAATGATTTTATACCTTGATTCGTATAAGATTATCGATCCAGAGAAGTCACTCCATTTTTGCAAAAGCTTACTCGCCGCAACTTTTTTCTTTGGAAGAAATCCAAGAAATAAAAATTGATGCGTGGGTAGACCTGATGCACAAAGTGCAGTGATTGCGGCATTGGGACCTGGTATCGGAACGACTTCAATACCGGACAAGTGGCATTCTCGAACTAGGCGGAAACCAGGGTCACTAATCGTTGGCAAACCTGCGTCTGAAAGGAGAGCAATGTTCTTTCCCTGTTTAATTTGATTCGTAAGAAAAGAGGCCTGTTTTTTTTCGTTCTCTTCACGATATGAAACCAATGGCTTTTTAATCGAATATCGAGAGAGTAGCTTAGAGGAGACTCTGGTATCCTCACAAGCTACAAGGTCGCAATGATTGAGAGTTACTTCAGCTCGTTTTGAAAAGTCATCGAGGTTACCAATTGGAGTTGCTACCAAAAACAATTTTGCTGGTGAGCAATGAGAAGGCATCACCTAGAGGAGGTCTAGTTTATTTAGCAGTGGTTTATCGAAGGCCACCACGATCAAAACCTCCAGGGAGGCTATATTCCCAACTTGCAGGGCGACCTTGGGGCATGCGATCATCATCGGGTGATGCAGTAAAACAACCTGTAATTGCAAAAGGGATCAACAATATCGTGAACTTTGCAACCCTTTTAAAAATAAGCGATTTCATATCCAATTACAATTTTTCTTCGTCTGGAACCACATGAATATTATCTCCTGGTCTTAATTTATCCGGAGTACCAAAGTGGGGTAAAATGTAAGCGAGCAAAAAGCCATCCCGTGCACTTTGTACCTTAATCCTAGCGGCTTTTCGTTGGTCCTTCCATAGGGTAAATACATTACCCTGCTCAACCCCTCTTTCAATCCCGAGGGGAAGGAGGATCATTCCAGTTCTATTGTCGATCCTCGATATGGTCGAAGGTGCACCAATTTCAGAGATTTCTTTAGATTGATTGACTGCAATGATTTCGGCTTGAGAGAGTACTGGTGGAGCATCAGATTTTACAATGAATGGATTTGCCTTTTCTTTTTTATTTTCATCCACGACTTCCCCGCCGGATTGTTTTGCAAGCATCTCTTGGGTCGCTTCTTCCCGTCCGCGATTGTATTCCTTAACTAATTGGGCGTTGGCCTTGCTTAGTTCTCTTTTGTGATCTTCATTATTCTGCTGCAGGGTAACTTCGTGTTGCTTTTGGTCATCTTGCGTTTTCTGTTGTAAACTAGAAACTTGATCCTCGAGTACCCCCATTTTAGTTGTACTTGCTTCTTTGAAAGCTGCAGCCTCTTTTTTCTCATTATCCAAATCTGCTTCCAATCCCTTGACCTGCACGGTTAAATCAGAAACTTCATCTTCAAATTTCTTTCTTTCTTCTTGTTCACGGGCAAACAAATTTTGAAATTCTCGAAGTTCAACATCTCGATTAACCAGCATCGTCCTGAGTTTATTAATTTCAGTAAATTTATCATGGCGATCTTTATAAAACATCCCAATCACGGTTCTAAGTCTATTTTGTCTTGAAACTCCGTTTGTGATGGTGCCATCATCGTTCTTGACATCATTCTTTGGGAATTTGGTTTCATCTTCAAATGGATCCTTGAAGCCAGCAGGTGCCTCTAATTTTACACTAGGGTTCCTGATCCATCTTTTAGAGTCTTTATCCCAAAGCAAAGCTTCGGGCCCAAATTCTTTAGTAAGTATTTCTAAACTATCTCGATAATCAGGGTTGCGGAGTAAGGCATCTTCAGAAGTCCTCAGGTCAGAAATAGCTTGTTCGAGAGGATTGTCCGCTCCTTGATCAATTTGTTCATTCGCATCAAAGACATCACTGACGATGCTTTTCTTTGAAGAAACATCCTTCCATTGGGCTTCTTTGGAAGACTGAAGAATGGTGTAAGCATTATCAACAGTCTCATCCAAAAAAGAATGAGACTGGTTTTTCAAAGTATCCCATTTCAACCAGAGCACCCCGGCAAGAGCAAGTAGGCCAAGTAAGCTAAGCAATCTAAAGAGGACGGAAAGGGCTTTCATAATTTATCAATAATTTGTAAAAATTCAGTTCATGCAAGGATTATCCACTCAATATTTCGTAGATTCTGATAAGATTAAGCTTAAAAGACACGAACTTGAAAAATTTGTGCTCTTTCAATGCCATTCGTTGAAAGAATTTCAATCTCCAGAGAGGCGGTTTCTATTTTTTCAAATTCATGGATAACGAAGGGTTTTTGGTTATTCCTGACTTCAAGGATTTTTTGTCCATGACCATTATTATCCGTAAAAAAGAGATTGTAATCTTTGACGATGGATCGAATAGCATTGCTCGAATTAGACTTGGGGAAATTTGAATAATAATAATTATATGCAGCGTCGAAACAGATCTCTACACAAGAAATCGAAATTTTTTGTGTCCAAGTTAACTCAATGAATTCTGCATATTTAAAGTCAGTATTTTGGGAAACCCAAAGATTTGGAACCTCTGTAGGTCTAAAAAAAGGGTTAATCACATTCGAGGATGAAAAAGCAGACTGCGGAGGGGATGCTCGAAGATTTGGACCAATTGGCACGCTTTCTTCCTTCGTTTGAATAGGTTCGAAATCTGAAAAGGGATTTTTTGATTTTTGGCCGTTTTTACAAGTGGGTTGTAGGAAACTAACCCCTGGAGGAGGATTATTTTGAGAATGGATTCCAAATTCATGTACGGACTTAAGTTCCATAAAATGCCAGCCTGGTTTTTCAATAGATACATCGAGTTGGATCGTAACCCATTGGAGGCTGTTTTTTGCGAACAGAATGGTATCGGTAAAAAGACATTTCCCGGGAAAAGCAGAGTAGTTTGATGAACCTTGATGCAATTTGAATTCGATTTTATTTTCACGGGGAATATCGAGCAGTATTTCTAGTTTTTGGATTTTCGAACTAACAATCGGGAATTGGAGCAAACAATTATTGAAATATTGAATCGGGCCAGTTCCGCCCTTTTTTTCATCTGTGAAACTTTGGAGTGTAGAGGATGCAAATGTCTTTGCATCTTTTGCTTTATTTTTGGAATCAGAAACAAAATTGATTCCTACCTGTTGATTCGTTCTCGTCAGAGCACTTCGAACTTTTTTGTAAAAAGAAGCGTGTTTGAATGAAGACTCAGACTGGGAAAGCAGAGCAGTTGAGACTCCTCCGGCACATCCCATTAGGGCAAGTGTCGGAGTATGTCCCAAAAAAATACTTTCATCGGATGAAGATAGTATGTTGTCTCCAATCCAGAATAAATTGCTAACTTTTTGAGACCTAAGGCTTCGCAAAGGAATTTCAAAAGGGTGAGGGAGGCTAATTTTTCCTCTGCTTGAAAAGGTTAAAGACTCTTTTCCTGGGATGGGTATTCTGGCAACGGCAATGGAGTCTGGGAATTCCACACCGGACATGATGTTTTTCAAGCTTAAATCTTTCACGCTTTTCCCACGATGATCATCCCTTGAAATTGCATATTCTGAAATATTTTCGACGAAATAGGGCCCGAGTATGCTGGAAATGGATGATCGATTTTTTAAGTAATCCCACACACACCATGCCAGAGTACTAGAACTAATCTTGGATTTACTAACAGGACCTTTCCACTCGACGAGGTGATCCCCCTCGATGGATCGATTAAGAGATTCCATAATCTCAAGTTTTGCCAAAATTGAATTATCTTCCCACTCTAGGGGAATCCATGCTGGAGGTTCAAAAGGGGTGTCTTCGGGACCTCTTGCCAAGGTAATGACGATGGAGGAATCATCCCTTTCGCTCTCAAATTGGGAACTTTTCTTATCATTAAAAGTTCGCTTTGCCAAGGGTTCCAAAGCGTTGACTAATCTGCTCACTTGCGAAGATTCAGTGCAATCGATGAAATATTTACCTTTGGCAAGTTTTGAATCCTTTAAATCATTATTTGTGAACAGGATTGATTTGATCAGATTTTCATCTGCATTCATATCTGCCTCGATGAGGTGATGGTTTAAAAGAAGCGATATTCTTTTTTCATTTCTAACCAGATCATCAAGCACTCGAGACAAACCAAGATGGCTTCTCTCTTGGTTGTGACGGGATACTTCAAGGCATATCTCGTCTAAAAGTCCGCTTTCTCTCCCAGAAGGAAATGAGATTGGGAACTTCTGGTCGAAAGGAAAGCGAAAATTTTGGGTATGCCTTCCACCCAGTTGAGCATCTTTTTCAATTAAACAAACATTTGCACCTTGTCTTGCTGCTGAAATTGCGGCACAGACACCAGGGATCCCTCCTCCAACCACGACAATGTCGCTTCTTTTCGATGAAACTTTCAAATTTCTTTGTATAAAATTTTTGGTTTCATTAATCAAACAAACTCGTTTTGTGAACTCCAACTAATAATTTTTATTAAGTTTTATTAATAGTAGGTGTTTAGCTTTTTTAATATTGTTACCATTACCCTTGTTTCGTATGATTAGTTGTGCCTGTTTTTATAGCTACTTACTTTCTTTCAATGATTGTTCCTCTCTTAACGAATGGATTCTCCAATTGTGCTTTCTGTTCTTCTTCCTTGAACGGTTAGTTTTGAATTTAGTATGAAGAATCTCTTTCCTAGATGGATTAATACGGTACCAATCAAACTGATCATTTCCATGGGTCTCCTCGGGGGTGGAATCGTTGCTGGAATTACATATTACGCAACACCTAAATACACTCGGGTTGGTTACCAACCTACTCAACCAGTCCCTTACGATCATAGTTTTCATGCTGGGCAACTTGGACTAGATTGTCGCTATTGTCATCACGGTGTTGAGAAGTCATCCCATTCCAACATCCCATCTGCAAATGTGTGTATGTCCTGCCACAAAAATGTAAAGGCCAACTCGCCATTACTAGAAGTTGTCAGGCAATCTTACTACGGAGAAGATAATGATAGGGATGGCCAACTTTCAGAAGATGAAGATCTCAATGGTGATGGAGTTATTACCGCAGGTCCATCGGTTCCCTGGGTTCGAATTCACAAAACCCCTGATTATGTTTATTTTAACCACGCAATCCATGTGAACCGGGGAATTAGCTGCGTTGAATGCCATGGACGCATCGATCAAATGGAAGTTGTTCATCATGCAAAACACTTGAGCATGTCTTTTTGCCTTGAATGTCACCGAAATCCAGAAAAAGCACTTAGACCGAACTCTGAAGTTACGAACTTAGCTTGGTCTATTGTTTCCGGTAGTCATTCCGGTAGTCAATCCGAAGCCGACCTGGAACAGATTCATGCTGGCCTCGAAATTAAAGAAAATTGGGGGATCAATCCACCTCTTAGTTGCACTGGTTGCCACCGATGATCCAAGAAAATAAAGACACCTCTTCTGACTCCGGGAAAATGTACTGGAAAAGCTTAAACGATTACGCTGAATCCCCTCAATTTAGAACTTGGGTTGAAAATGAATTTCCGAATGGAGCAAGTCTTTTTGAGGATACACAAAGGCGTAGTTTCATGAAATTAATGGCCGCATCTTTTGGGCTGGCGGGCCTTGGCTTTTCTGGTTGTCGTAGACCTGAACATGAAATTTTACCGTACGGCAAGAGTCCTGAAGAACTCATACCTGGTGTTCCAAATTACTACGCCACAGCCATGCCTACTACGGCTGGATATTTACCCCTTATTGTCGAGTCCCATGAAGGTCGACCCACCAAAATAGAAGGAAACCCAAGTTATGTTCCCTTTGGTGGAAGTACTGACATTTATGCGCAGGCTTCTGTCTTGAATTTGTACGACCCGGATCGAGCCAGGGGTTCATTTCAAAAGGAACAAAAAACCTTAGCTGGAAATACTTCAATTAGATGGAAAAAAATTCAATCCAATTCAATTCTCTCTAGGCTAAATGACTGGAGTAGTTCTGGTAAGGTCGCAATTTTAGCAGATTCAAGCTACTCACTAGCTCGACAAGAGCTAGTTGGGAAATTACAGGATAAAGGTGTTTTATGGGCTGAATTCGATTCTGTAGATTCTATTTCATTCGAATCTGAACTTGCAGCTAAATTAAATTCTAAAAGGCCAGTTAGAGCTATACCCAAGCTGGAAAATGCTTCTAGGGTTTTATCCTTGGATTGCGATTTCATGGGTAACCGGGAGCCTTACTCCCTCGCAAATTCTAAGAGTTTCATGTC
>DBVA01000157.1:0-6598 GCA_002308735.1 Opitutia bacterium UBA1276
TGGGGACGGATAGTTCGAGGTAGAAATACTTCAATGGAGTCAAGGGTTGATAGAGTGGCTGATGCCACATTCTCCATTCTTGGTTTTGCCCGCAAGCAATACCATCCAACGGACCAATCATCGAGACTATCCTTTTGACTCATAACTTTAATAATCTGGCAAGTGCTGGCAAAAGACGTCCACTCGCTTTGGTCAGGCGTTTGAGTTTTTCAATTCGGATATTGTAAAATTCAAAATCTTTGGAAGATTCTGCAGGCATCTCTTTTTCCATCCTTTTAATCCGGTCTATTGCACTTTCTAGATGAGGTAAAATCTCATCATTTAAAAATGTTGAGAATAGTCTTCTGAACTCACTTTCTGCGAGGTAGTGATCTCTGCGATCGCCTTGAACATAACTGGTCTTTACTGCCTTTAAAGATCTTAGAGTTTTCAACCCTTGACTCGCAGAGCCAATACTGATCTCAAGCTTTGTGGCAACTTGATCCATGGTTAAGGGTGTAGGATTAAAATAAAGTAAACCATAGATTTCGCCTACGGATCTCGGTAGCCCAAGCAAGCTCATTAATCTCACAAAGAAATCAATAGATTCAAGTTCGAGGGCTTCGGGGACTTCGTTTTTGGTTTGGAGTGAATATTTTTCATTCGCGTCCATATTTCATTAGTTTCAAAAAAAAATGAAAATAGCAAGGAGGAATTGTTTTGAGAAATGCTTTCTTGCTAGTGATTAAAAAAAATTGTAATTTAAGCTAAGTCTTTTTCAATATGCCCAATCACCGAGATCAAGGACATCTTTTTTTACACAAAATTTGTGTTTTATCCGCATGCTTTGCTTGGTTTTGGGTTAGTGTTTTCACTTGGGAGAAATTTGATTTTTCCCTAATTATCCTCCCTTGGAATTATGCTTTAGTTGCTTTGGCTGGTCTACTGGTTGCTTCCTTTGGTGCCTTCCAAAATTATGGTGCTTTTTTTATTAAGAATGGATGGCAGAGGATTCGCGATTCATTCGCCAAATCAAATTTCCAAACTGCGGTTATAGCTTTTTTTGTTTTTGGAGCTTATTTTGCTACAAAGGACAAAGAAACCAGTCGATTATTTCTACTATTTTTTGTTATCGGTACATGGCCGGTATTGGTTTTATCTAATTTTGCACTGCCCGGAATATTTAAGCGAATCATTGGATTTCGAGGGATTAATAGAAAAACTGTCATTATTGGTTTTCATGAATCTTTAGACAACCTTTCTGGTTGGATGAAGACCCAGGAATCTCACGGATTTTCCTTCTTGGGAAGTTTTACTTCAACTTCGGATAAACCAATCAATAGAGATCTGCCTTGGTTGGGTCACTTTGTGGACTTGGATCAATATCTGGAAAAGAATGACATCCAGCAGCTCGTGGTTGTTCCTGACCGAACAAAAGAAAACTGGGTCGCCCAAGTTGCAGATTTGGCTTCTAAGCACGGTTGTCGAATTCTTATTTACAACACGATGTCGGGTTTATTCGATTCTAGGCTTGTTTTTGTAGAAGAATCTGGTCGCCAATTCTTCACTTTACTTAACGAGCCCTTAGAAAGTCCATTTAATCAAATGATTAAAAGATTATTTGATCTCTCCATTAGCCTTCCAGCTCTACTTTTGATCTTTCCATTACTTTTAGTTATGGTTAAGATTTTACAAATTTTGCAGTCACCTGGACCCCTGTTTTTTAAACAAGAAAGGGTAGGGCTTGGAGGAAAAAGATTTGTGATTTGGAAATTTAGATCCATGCACTACGCCAAAAAAGGAGTCAGAGATGAGTCAAAACAAGCTCATCCTGGAGACGAACGAATTTTTCCCTTTGGCCGAACTATGAGAAGGTTCAGCATAGACGAGGTGCCTCAATTCATTAATGTTTTGAAAGGAGATATGAGCTTGGTTGGTCCCAGACCATATCTCGCAGAACATGATTATCTATTCCAGCGCGATTATAAATCCTATCGCATTAGACAGTTCGTGAAACCAGGTGTAACTGGACCCGCTCAATGTCGGGGATTAAGAGGTGAGTTTACCGATCCTGAGTTGGTAAATAAACGAATTGAAATGGATTTCAACTATGTAGGGAATTGGAGTATATGGTTGGATGTAGAAATTGTTTTTCGTACCATCGGACAAGTTATTTTCCCTCCGAAATCAGCTTATTAGTCTGTTCCACTATTGGCTTTAATTCTTAATTAGATTGGGGAGTGATTTCATTTGGTGACTAAGGAAGTTTTAGGAATTCCATTTTTTCAAGACACTCTTAAAAAGGCCTGTGACTCTGCCCGAAAGGGTGGACTGGTTGTTGCCCCATCTGGTCCTGGAATGGCTCAAGATTTAATAGGAACGAAAGGGTATGCCGTAGCCCTTAAAGGTGCTGATTTGATTCTCTTGGATAGTGGTCTAATCGCACTTTGGAGTAGATTTTTCTTTAAAGAAACTTTGTTTCGACTATCTGGATTACTTTTTTTAAATACCTATTTAGATCAAACTGACTGGAAAAATGAAAAGTCTTTTTGGATAATGCCAGACAAAATTCAAGCAGATGGTATGCTTAAATGGCTTAAAGAGAAGTATGGTACTTTAATTGATGATGATTGTATCTACATTGCTCCCCGATATTCCGAGAATGGTAGCATCGTTGATGAAAATCTGTTTCATCACATTATCACAACCAAGCCGGATAATGTAATTATTCAATTAGGAGGTGGGGTTCAAGAACGTCTTGGCTATGCTCTGAAATCTAAATTACATGTTAAAACTTCGATCTTGTGCACGGGTGCCGCTCTAGCATTTTTGTCAGGGCAACAAACCAAGATTCCATTATGGATAGACCGGCTTTTTATGGGGTGGGCCTTACGATGTCTGACTAAGCCCCAAGTCTTTATACCTAGGTACATTAGAGCCTTGAAACTGATTTATCTTCTGGCGAGATATGGACCAAAATCGCCCCTGAAAGCATAAGCTTGATCTTGGCTTACTATAATCATGAATGGTTCGAGTAAGAGGAATTCAAGAAAGAGAGCAAGTGTTCGGGCTTTGGGATGTCGCCTCAATCAGTACGAGTCCTTAAGCATGGAAAATAGACTCAAAAATAAAGGCTATGAATTGGTCCCTTTTGGAGAGAAAGCTGAACTTGGGGTGATAAATACCTGCACAGTTACAAATGAAGCGGATGGGAAATCAAGAAGTGTAATTCGTAAATTTGTAAGAACTAATCCAGAGGCAGTGACTATTGTTGTGGGTTGTTATTCTCAGGTTTCAGCCAATGAAATCGCAATGATTGAAGGCGTGGATTATGTCATTGGTAACCATGACAAAATCAATTTTCTTGATTACATAACGGAAGAAAAGTCAGTAGATCCTGTAATTATTCGTGATCGTATAAGTAGGGAAGATTTTTCGATCGGATTTGTGGGGGATACCAATTATCTCCAGCGAGCAAATTTGAAAATACAAGATGGTTGTGATTTTATGTGCACATTTTGCATCATTCCCTTTGCCCGAGGGCGAGCCCGATCGAGGGACTGGAATGATGTAATGACCGAAGCGAAACTCATGCTTAAAAAGGGAGTCTCTGAGGTTGTATTAACTGGAGTTAATTTAGGCACCTATGAGTCAGAAAAGAAAGAGTTTCTTGAACTGATACATGCCTTGTCTAAGTTAAATGGATTAAAAAGATTGAGAATAAGTAGTATCGAGCCAACTACAATCCCTGAGGAAATCTTTGATCTTATGGCAGATCCAAGTCATTGCTTGATGCCATATTTACATGTCCCTTTGCAATCCGGTTGTGATTCTATTTTAAAAAAAATGAGGAGAAAATACAGCCTATCAGATATGAGTCTATTTTTTGAGCGTGCATCCAGCAAGATTCCTAATCTTTGTCTCGGTACCGACTTAATGGTTGGATTCCCAGGAGAATCTAGGAAACATTTTGAAAAGACCTGTGAAACCTTTATGGAATTTCCCTTTAGCTATTGTCATGTTTTTACTTTTTCTGAAAGGGACGGAACACCTGCCGCAAAGATGGATGACCAAGTAGCAATGAACGAGAGACGAGAGCGGAGTGCTTACTTGCGCAGGTTATCAGCATCCAAAAGAATGGCTTTTCACGAAAGTCAGGTGGGGAGAGAATTGCGGGTTTTGATTGAGAACCCGAAGAATCAGCAATTTTCTGGATATTCGGATAATTATGTTAAGATTATTGTGAGTGAGGGATTTGAGGAATTGTCGAATAAAATATCAAAAGTTAAAATATTGGAAGCAAGGCCGGAATATGTTGTTGGTCAGTGGGTTAAATTCGAAAATTAATTGTTAAATTTCCAATAATCTTGCTTTCGACTTCTTTAAAAAGAATAACTAATTGATGTCGAAAATTTTACTATGTGACGGGCACAATCTTGCCTTTCGTGCCTTCTACGGAATCCGAGAGCTCAGTCGATCCGATGGTTTCCCCACAAATATGATTCATGGATGGTTAAAAACTCTATGGCGTCTAGAAGATGAGATTTTTCCGGATGAAGTGTATGTTTTTTTTGATAAAGGAGGATGCCCCCGCCGCGAAAAAATACTTCCCGAATACAAGGCAAATCGTGGTTCCCCTCCCGAAGGTTTCTCCGAACAACTCGAATGGGTTAAAAAATTAACAGAAGCACTTGGTTATTTTAGTTTCGAGATGGAAGGACTAGAAGCTGATGATTTGATTGCATCTGCCGTACGCCAGAAAAAGGCATCAAGTAGGGATCTTATTATCGTTAGTGCAGATAAAGACTTAGCACAACTGGTTGACTCCGGTGTACAACAATTATTACCTCCCCCTACCGCTAACCCTAAGCTTGGTTGGCGGACCCTTGATCCCTCTTCGGTGAAAGAGAAGTTTGGCGTGCCTCCAAATGGAATTTTGGATTATTTATCAATTATTGGAGATCAGTCCGATAATATTCCCGGGATTTCTGGAGTCGGGCCAAAGACTGCGGTTAAATGGCTCACTGAGTACAAAAATCTTGAGAATTTGATTCAAAACGCTGGAAGAGTGACACCAAAAAGATTTTGTAGTGCTATCTATGAGAATCGAGAACGACTGATGATGAATCGTGAACTTATTGGCTTGGAAGAAGAAATTGAATTCGAAATCCCTGAGCCTAGGCAAGTGGACCTTCAAATTTTGAAAGAAATTTTGGTAGAAATGGAAATGAGCAAATCTTGGGAAGAAGCTCAAAAACGCTACACAAAATAAATCCAAGCTCAAATTTGTTTGCTAATGAGCAAAATTAGAGACATTATCATTCCCCTTTTTTATGACAGCTTTATTAAACTTTGGTCTGCCAAAAGGCAGTTTAGAAGATTCTACGATTAAATTATTTCGAAGAGCAGGATTCTCAGTCACCAAGAGTTCGCGTTCCTACAAACCATGCTGGGATGATTTCGAATTGGATGGGAGGTTTGTACGAGCACAAGAAATGAGCAGGTATGTGGAGGATGGTTTTTTTGATTGTGGACTTACAGGCAGAGATTGGGTGGAAGAAAATTGTTCGGATGTGGAAATTGTCAGTGATTTAGTCTACAGTCGTGCATCCAACCGAATCTCAAAATGGGTCCTCGCTGTACCTGAGCATTCTGAGATCCGTGAAGTTAGAGATCTTGAAGGAAAGTCAATCGCTACCGAGCTTGTTGGAGTTACTCAAAAGTACCTTGCAAAACACAATGTAAATGCGGAAATTGAATTTTCTTGGGGGGCGACCGAAGTAAAAGTGCCAGAGCTTGTTGATGCCATCGTAGATCTCACAGAAACTGGAAGTTCTTTGCGGGCAAACAACTTAAGAATTGTAGATGTTCTCATGGAGACAAACACCGTTTTGATTGCGAATAAAGAAAGCTGGGCGAATGAGCCTAAACGTTCCAAAATAGAAAATATATCACTTATGTTAGAAGCGGCCTTGCATGCTGATACCAAAGTTGGGCTGAAGTTAAATATTGAAAAATCCAAACTTAACGAAGCCATCGCCAAAATGCCTGCATTGCGAACACCTACGGTATCTCCTTTGACTGATATCTCCTGGGTTGCTTTAGAAACCGTTATTGAGAAGAAGGTTTCACGGGAATTGATCCCCACGCTTAAGAGAATGGGTGCTGAAGGAATTGTAGAATACCCTCTCAATAAGATTGTGCCTTGATTACTTTTTCATCTTTTTACCCAATAGTTTACTGTTGCAGAAATAAAAATTTAGATCATATTGATTATTCTGTTCTTTTTTATTACCTAACCTAAACCCTTAACCCACCCGATTAGGCTGTTCGTTTTTTTCACGAACCTAAACGGATGGCTTTACAAACAAAAAAAACAAGCATGAGTGCTGTTATGGAAGAATTGCTCGCAGAGAGCAAAATTGAATTATTAAAAGAAGGTTCCGTTATTAGCGGTACCATTATGGAAATACGTCCGACTGAGGTCGTGATCGATTTCGGTGGTAAAGCCGAGGGTACGATTCCCGCTCACGAGTTTTTGGACCTTGGTGAGCTTGAGATAGGCTCTGATTTGGAAGTATTTCTCGAGCGTCTTGAAGACCGGGACGGCAATCCTCAA
>DBVA01000105.1:0-1373 GCA_002308735.1 Opitutia bacterium UBA1276
ATTGAACTTCGTCTGCAACGAGTTTTGAATTTGAAACTACAAATCGAGATTTCTCGATAGATTTCTGTTCAAGAATCGGAGTGATAAGGTGGGTAAGATTAAATTTCTCTTTAAGCCAACTTGTTTTTTTCCTTCTCAACCAACACCGGTGTACCCCATCACCCATCCTGAAAATGTTTCCATGCACTCCCCGAGACATACTAAAAACAAGGGAATCTTTTCTACTGGATAAGAATTTATTGACCGAAGAAGCAAAAGATAGTGCCTTGAACCAACCTGGTCCTGTGTCGCCAGTAATTTTAGTGCCCTCAAGTTCACAACCCGCGTAAACGAGCGAGGTGTTATAAAACTTACTAAAAGATTCTACATAGCGCTTGGCAACATTTTCAGCACCACCGAAACCATCAAACTCTTTCCTTATAATGTAGAGTTTCTTTTGCTTTGGCATAAATGCGATTCAGTATTTTATAGATCTACAATGAAAATAGAACTGGAAGATTTCCACGAGGATATTATCGGCAAAGCCATGCGAGGTCTGGGGATCGGGAAAAGCGAGATGGCAAAGCGGACTGGTTCTGAAAGATCTGAAATTGAAGCGATTTTATCCGGGGGAGTAAACGAAAGCTTAATTTGCTCAATGGCGGATGAGCTTAATTTAGATAGAGATAAAGTGCTTCGTTCGGCACGCAAGGAGTGGTGCCCTGCCCTAATCGAAATAAAAGGCTTGAAGCAATTTAATCTTCCTTTCGGAGGGATGCTTGTGAATGCGTACTTAATATGGGATGAAGTAACCAGAAAAGCATGGATGTTTGATACGGGACCCGACGCTGGCCTAATAAATGACTTTATAGAAATGAAAAATTTAGAGATTGATGCCATCTTTCTTACCCACACACATCATGACCATATCGCATGCTTGGATGATTTGAAGCAAAAAACCAGAAATCCACCCGTTTTTGTTCACCATCTGGAAGCCTTAGTGAACTGCAAGACCATTACGGAGGGTTTTCAGCATAGTTGTGATTCACTATCGCTGGAAGCAGTCCATACGCATGGCCACTCGATCGGAGGAACAACATATTTGCTTGATGGAAATGGTGAAAATATTGCAATAGTTGGGGATGCAATTTTCGCTGGTTCTATGGGAGGAGGAATGATTTCGTACAAGGATGCTTTAAGGACAAATCGTGAGAAGATTATGACAATGCCAGATGATGTGATCTTGTGTCCGGGACACGGCCCCATTTCGACCATTCAGCAGGAAAAGGAAAATAACCCGTTTTTCCCCGAACATTGATCATTTATCTGGATTGAAGTCGGAAATTCTCCAATCCTGATTGGCGACACAAATCCACGACTTCGGTAACAAATTT
>DBVA01000105.1:1722-5394 GCA_002308735.1 Opitutia bacterium UBA1276
TTTAGCGATCTCGATCATGACAGTATTGATTTCATCCTTAGTTGATTGGTTTCCGTTTAATCCAAAATTCCCATCTTTACCCACGGTAATCACAAGCTGTCCTTTAATTAAGTTCGAACCTGCAGTGTCAATTCGGGGTAACTTAACATTTAAGGCACGCAAGTCTTGAAATTGCATGGTTACCAGGAAAAAGATAATTAAGACCATTAATACATCCACGAGTGGAACGATATCGATCCTAGGTGTACGGTTTCGTTTCATGAGTTAATGAATGACATCATCTTGTTTGGGATGAATGGCATCATTGATTCGGGCAGTGACCCAGTTCAAGGAAACGGTTCTTTTGTCAATTAATCTAGAAAGATACGAGTGACCGATTAAGGTAGGTATTGCAATTGCCAGGCCCAGAATCGTGGTAAATAAAGCAAGGCCAATACCCTCGGATAATGCATCTTTCCCTTCTGCAAGACTAGGCATTACCGAGAAAACCTGAACCAAACCTGTAACCGTCCCGAGCAAACCGATTAAAGGGGCACCAGCAACTACAACCTCAAGGATATAAAGCCCTCTCTCTAAGGCAGATACTTCAAGTTTCGCATAGGACCGTAAGGACTCAGGAGATGGTTTTTCATGAACCGCCACCCAAACAATTCTTTCCGCTGCTGAATACTGTTTCCATTTCTTGTTTGGGAATTCACCCGACCTCAGTGCCTTTTCCACTTTTCGCGGGAAAGTTAGGCTTCTTCTGAGAGAAAAGAGTCTCTCAACAAGAACAAAGACAGCGAGTAAAAAACAGGCACCCAGAGGATAAATGAAAATACCTGCATCATGGATCGTGAGAGGAGGTTTGAGGGAAAGAAAAATTCTCTCGATGCTTACTTCTACTTTTTGTTTACTGACCAGTAAAAGGTTTTTATTTTGAATTATGATAGTGGAAGAGTTTTTGTCTTCGATGAATGGAGCAAACTCCTTTAATTCATAGACAGAAAACTTACTTTCTAAGCAGGAATATACGCCTGAAAGTTTAAGATCATTGGAACGAGGTAATAAGTTGCCTGCCACGGACTCAACGGGCAGTGAGATTACCTTCAAGTCATTTGCCTCCAGAGACTTAAGGAATGACTCCGTGGATAAATGATCTTTTTTATCGAGTGAAATACATCCGGCCGTAAAAAGAATAAGGAAAGCTAAGAAAACCAAATGAATTTCACGCACGATTCAGGAAATCAGGTGTAATTTAAGGTTTTGGAAACCCTTTCGATCTCAGTATTTGCCTCAATGAGTTCCTCCAATGGATCCCACATGCCACGAATTAAAGAGTCTCGGGCTCCTTCATTTAGAGTAAACGGCAAAACTAAATTTTCGGATCGTAATTTGCACTCTATCAGATCAATTTTGAGCTCAGCTTCAGGATTGCCTACTACCAAGTCAGTAAGCTTCTTGCGTTCTGGCTCGTTCATGGACAGGCACGGCATACCAAGATTAATTGAGTTGCCAAAGAAAATTTCGGCAAAATTTCCTGCTATAACTGCACGAAAACCGGCACGATAAATGGATTGAGGTGCATGTTCGCGTGAGCTACCGCAACCAAAATTTGATCCAGATATGATAATAGATGCATTTTGGTAGGCGGGATCATTCAGTGAATGAATCTTTGGATTTCCATCCTCATCAAAGCGAACATCATGGAAAAGATATTCCCCCAATCCATCAAATGTCACGCACTTCATGAAACGTGCAGGTATAATTCGATCGGTGTCGATATCGTCCCCCGGGACATGAATTCCTCTGCCAGTAACTTCGGTAATTTTCGCCAGTGCCATATAATTTTATCTCTAGGAGTTGAAAATTTGCCGTGAATCTGAAACTTCACCACAAATTGCTGCAGCCGCAACCATGGTTGGGCTCATCAGCATGGTTCGTCCTGTAGGGCTACCTTGCCGACCCTTGAAATTTCGGTTACTGGAACTGGCACAAAGTTGATCGCCGATTAATTTATCAGGATTCATTGCTAAGCACATGGAGCACCCTGCATTTCTCCATTCAAATCCAGCCTCGATAAAAACCTTATCCAGTCCTTTCTCTTGGGCTAATTTGCTTACTATTTGAGAACCTGGAACTACAATTGCCTTCACACCTTCCTTGACTTTTTTACCATGAATCCGGGATGCGACCTCTTCTAGGTCTGACAACCTCCCATTTGTGCAAGAACCAATAAATGCAACATCAATGGGTGTACCCTTGATGGGTGTCCCACCTTCCAACTGCATGTACTCCAGGGCTTCACGGACACTTTCTAGATCCGATGGGTTAACCTCGCTCAGCGAGGGAATACTTTCTTCGATTGAGATAGCTTGTGCTGGATTGATTCCCCATGTGACCGTAGGAGATATTTCGCCGGCATCAATCAATACCACATCGTCATAAGTACAACCCTCATCTGAGGCAAAGTCTCTCCAGGCTTGAACAGAATGATCCCAGTCTTCATCTTTGGGTGCATAAGGTCGCCCTTTTAAATATTCAAAAGTCTTTTCATCTGGATTCACATACCCTACCCGGGCCCCACCTTCAATGGACATATTGCAAGCCGTCATCCTTTCCTCCATGGAAAATCCATCAAAGACAGTCCCACCGTATTCATAGGCAAAGCCAGTACCACCATTAACCCCAAGTTTACGAATAATATGAAGAATAACGTCTTTGGCATAGACCCCGGGCGCGAGCGTGCCATTCACTTCGATCCGTCGAACCTTGAGAGGGTTAAGTGCCATGGTCTGGGTTGCGAGTAGATCTCGGACTTGACTCGTCCCCACCCCGAAAGCAATGGCCCCAAAAGCTCCGTGGGTAGAGGTGTGGGAATCACCACAGGCGATGGTCATACCGGGATGAGTTAATCCTTGTTCGGGTCCGACAACGTGGACGATGCCTTGCATTCCGGACCCAACATCAAAAAAAGTAACCCCAGTATCATCACAGTTTTTCCGTAATTCCTTAATCATCGCATCCGCTAGAGAGTCTGAATAAGGTTCGCTGGATTCATTTGTTGGAACGATATGGTCCACTGTTGCAAATGTTCTTTCGGGATAGCGAACCGATAGGTTTTTCTCACGAAGCATACCAAAGGCTTGCGGACTGGTAACTTCATGAATTAAGTGACGCCCAACAAATAACTGGGTTTGTCCGTTTGCAAGAGTACCGACAGTATGGGCCTCCCATACTTTCTGAAATAGATTTTTTAAACTCATGTAAGGTTTAAATATATACTTCCCGTTCAGACCTGCAAGTGCAATGCCCCTGTTGTAGGTAATTAGCGATCAGGATTTAAGTACGTTTTTCTTAATCGACGATCACTAGTAGAAAGTTTTTCTTCCAACCCTTTTTCTTTTCTGGACCGTTCGTCAAAAAACCTTTTGAACGAAGCAGCATTTCTCTGCTGCAATTCAAGCACTCGATCCATTTGAGAACTAATCGTTGCATCATTTTGGAAATTATCCGGAAGTTGTTCCTTGGATGAAATTAAAATTTCCAAAGATTGATCCTTCTTCTGAAGAATTTCTTCGATTGTATCTAAATGCTTTGCAGCGATCGCCTGGGTCTCGGCATGCAATAAATTTTCGTGCGATTCCAACGCAACCCTAAAGAGTTCAAAAAGATTTCCCTCGGTAGCCAAAA
>DBVA01000120.1:0-3426 GCA_002308735.1 Opitutia bacterium UBA1276
GGTCGAGCTTACCAAGTTCGTCCAGAAGGTAAAAGCTGGGCGATGCACTCCTTACTCAATAAGGAAGTTCGCCCGGTACCTGCGTGCGAAATTCTTTCCAGTGATAATTTCCCTGATGACATGCAGGGGAATTTCCTGATTTGTAATTCCATTGGATTTCTTGGCATCAAGCAATACCAGCTTCATAGAGATGGTGGCTATGAAATAACAAAAACGATCGGGCGTGGAAAGGATGCGAAAAAAGTTACTGAAAAAACTAAACTTGGGGAGGTTTGGGGGACACCAAATGGCCAAGCTTTAAAGGTTACGAAGATCCTCGCTGATGGTACTAAGATCGATGAGGAATCAGATGGATTTCTGTTAAGTGGAGACAAAAACTTTAGACCAACGGATGCCATCTTTGGAGAAGATGGGTCCCTTTATGTCTCGGACTGGCAGAATGTAATTATCGGACATATGCAGCATAATGTTCGAGATCCGAATCGCGACGATAAGCATGGTCGTATCTTCCGCGTAAGCTACTCCAAGAAACCTGCTCAGAAACCTGTCAAGATCGATGGGCAACCTGTTGGCAAGCTTTTGGCAAATCTCAAACATCCAGTAGATGGAGTCCGTCACCGTTCTCGAGTTGAACTCAGTGAGCGTGATACTGACGAAGTTATAAAGGAGACCCAGGTCTGGATGAAACAATTCAATCCCAAGAAAAAAGAAGATGCCCATCATTTACTTGAAGCACTCTGGGTTCATCAGCAGCATAACCGGAGGAATGGCCGATTGCTAAACGATCTTTTAAAATCCCCCCATCCCCATGCCCGGATGGCTGCCCTTACAGTACAACATCATTGGTATAATGCGGATCCGGCGAAAGGATCCTTAGTGATCGAAGAGGAGGAGGAAAAAATTACGGAAAAATCAGGTATCGTATCTGATACTTCGGAGCAGCTAACCATCCGAATCGGAACCTTAGTTGAAAAGATGAAGTATGACATCAATGAATTCAGGGTAAAATCCGGAAAGAAAATAAAACTTACTTTTGCCAATCCAGATTTCATGCCTCACAACTTAGTCTTTACCAAGCCCAACCAAGCGGATGCAGTCGCCCAAATGGCTTTGTCATTAGGAGCACAAGGTTTCGCCATGGCTTTTGTTCCTGAAAGTTCTGATGTCTTATGGTCCACAAAATTAGTTGACCATGGAAAAGAAGAAGAGATGAACTTTACGGCTCCAGCTGAGAAAGGGGATTACCCCTATGTATGTACTTTTCCCGGCCATCATATTCTCATGCGAGGGGTTATGAAGGTGAGGTAATTGACCAAAGAGTTCATGGATCATTTGCTGCGTAGTCCTACTTTTAAGTTGGATTGAGGAAAGGTATTTGTTTGGCTTGAAGGATCACATGCCCAAGTCTTTCTATTTCCCGATCATGTTACCTATAAACAAGTGTAAATCTCTTTTTTTACTCTGCGTACTTTTATTTGGTTTGCTCGAGGCTGCAGATGAAAGAGTTCGCCCAAATATTGTCTTTCTACTTTCAGACGACCAAAGTACTTTTTCCCTCGGAGCTTACGGCAATGCGGATGTAAAAAGTCCGGAGCTCGACCGCTTGGCTGAGGATGGGATGGTGTTTGATAGGCATTATGATACGACCGCGATATGCATGGCATCGAGAGCATCGGTGATGACTGGAATGTTTGAATATAAACATGGCACCAATTTTACCCATGGAGATATGATGCTCGAAACTTGGAAAAAAACCTATCCTGTGCTTCTTCGAAAAGCAGGATATCGGACTGCATTTGCGGGTAAGTTTGGGTTTGATTTAAAGGAAAAACCAAATGGAAAAAGACTACCCTTACCCGAAAAAGATTTTGATATGTGGGGTGGAGGACCCGGGCAAACTAACTATACAACCGCTAAGAATGCATCGATGAAGCATTATGCAAAGGATTATCCCCATTCCACCCGATCTTACGGAGCCTTTGGTCGAGACTTCATTTTAGAATCTGCTAAATCAGACAAGCCTTTTTGCCTGTCGATAAGTTTCAAGGCACCTCATAAACCGGCCACACCTGACCCTCTTGACGATCCTATTTACGAGGGGAAAACATTCAAAAAGCCGGATAATTATGGACGGAAATTTGGAGAGCACTTCTCCAAACAAAGCAAACAGGATCGCCAGTATGAACGCTTTTACTCCTGGAATTATGCCGACAAATACGATGAAGTCATGACAACCTATCATCAACAAATCTATGCCATTGATGTGGCAGTCGGTATGATTCGTAAAGCACTGCAAGAAAGTGGCTCAGATAAAAACACCGTTATCATCTACACATCTGACAATGGTTTCTTTTGCGGGTCACATGGTTTTGGCTCTAAAGTCTTACCCTATGAGGATTCCAGTCGTGTACCCTTGGTTATTTACGATCCAAGGCACCCAAACTCTGGGAAGAAATTTAGAACTTCGGCTTTAACTGGAAATGTTGACTTCGCTCCGACTATTCTACGCTTAGCCGGCTTATCTGTCCCACGAAATATGGACGGTAAAGATCTAATGCAAGTCTATGACGATCCAAGAATTCTCCATCATTCTTCACTACCTCTAATCAATGTCTGGGGCAAAGCACCGACCCATATGCTTGGCATTGTGACGGAAAAAATGAAGTATCTTTATTGGGGGTATGCGGGTGAGGGTTTTAATGTGACTGAAGAATTATACGACTTAAAGAAAGACCCAATGGAGCTTTCCAATCAGATTGGAAATCGTAAATACAAGCAGAGTTTGAAACATTTACGCATGCTGTATGATCAGCAACTCGCACACTGGAAAAAGGAGTCGGTTCCTTATAACGATTACCAAAGATTCAGCTTACTTTTTGATCGTAACTTGCCTTGGCTAAGCGAAAAAGCGAGCAAGTGGAAGTAAGTTAAAATTCCGATTTCTCGTATTTAACCACTCTAAAAATGAAAAAAATTACACTCTATTTAATCTTGATCGGGGGAATGCTGACAGGACTGAAAGCCAAAGCACCCAATATTTTGTTCATCATCAGTGATGATCAAGCTCCCGACACCATAGCTGCCCTCGGCAATGCTGACATTCACACCCCAAACTTGGACCGGTTGGTGAAAGGCGGCACTAGTTTCACTCATTGCTTTAATCAGGGATCTTGGTCCGGAGCGGTTTGTGTTGCCAGTCGAACCATGCTGATTACCGGACAGTCTGTTTATCGGGCACCCAAGAACAAGGCTTATCTGGATCAATGGGCTCATGCCAAAGGGGTACTCGCTGTAGATGAACAAGAACCAGTAAAGCTCTGGTCTGAAGTTTTCCGGGAAGCGGGCTACCGAACCTTTCTTACCGGGAAATGGCATAACAATACTTACGCGGTTGAACGCGGCTTTTCTCAAGTTAAGGCCCTGGGT
>DBVA01000123.1:0-3305 GCA_002308735.1 Opitutia bacterium UBA1276
GTATCAGAAGATATCTTTGTGGTGATGCGGGTGTATTTCGAGAAACCCCGAACTACAGTTGGCTGGAAAGGGCTGATTATGGATCCTAAGCTAAATGGTAGCTGCGATATTCCCGAGGGTCTTCGTATTGCCCGTTCGTTTCTGGGTGAAGTTTTGGACTTCGGGATTCCTACAGCTACCGAACTGTTAGATCCCATTACTCCTCAATACCTGGCTGACTCCCTATGCTGGGCTGCCATCGGGGCACGGACTTCGGAATCTCAAACGCATCGCCAAATGGCTTCGGGTTTATCAATGCCAGTTGGATTTAAGAATGCTACTAGTGGAGACTTAAAAGCGGCGGTTAACGGAATTATTGCCGCTACTCAAAGTCAAACTTTTCTAGGGATTACCGAGGATGGACATGCCTCGGCAGTCACTACCGGCGGCAATCCGGACTGTCAATTAATTCTTCGTGGAGGGTCAAACGGTCCTAATTACACTTCCAAAAATGTGGAGATGGCAAGGGTTGCCTTGGAGACCGTAAAAGCACCAACTTCGGTCATGATTGATTGTAGTCATGCCAATAGCAGTAAGGATCCTTCCCGGCAACCGGAAGTATTATCCGATGTGCTGGGGCAAATTGAAGATGGAGGTGATTGGATTCATGCGGTTATGATAGAAAGTCATTTGAGCTCCGGAAGCCAAGCATTTCCCCGTCCCGTAGAACAGCTGGAATATGGGGTTTCGATTACCGATGGTTGTATTAATTGGGAAAAGACCGAGGCTTGCCTTCGAAATGCAGCTGATGTAATAGATAAAAGTCGATTTTCTTAATGATTTCTCACTTTTTAGATAATGAATGAAAAAAACCCTATTCGTGTAGCTGTAACCGGTGCTGCTGGTCAAATCGGCTACTCTCTGCTCTTTCGCATCGCATCAGGCGGACTCTTCGGCCCAGATCAGCCAGTTGCCCTCAATCTGATTGAGATAGAGCCTGGGATGAAAGCTTTGGAAGGAGTTTGCATGGAACTGGATGATTGTGCTTTTCCACTGCTCAAAGATATCCGACCAACCGCGGATCTGAATGAAGGTTTTTCAGGCGCTAATTGGTCTCTTTTGGTCGGTAGTGTTCCTCGTAAAGCAGGGATGGAGCGGGGAGATTTACTCGGTATCAATGGTAAGATTTTTACGGGACAGGGACAAGCGATCCAAGCGAATGCAGCTTCAGATGTTCGCGTCTTGGTAGTGGGGAATCCTTGTAATACCAATTGTCTTATTGCTATGAACAACGCACCAGATGTTCCGCAAAATCGTTGGTTTGCCATGACTCGATTGGACGAGAACCGGGCCGCTGCACAACTTGCGGCGAAAGCTAATTGTCAAGTTTCTGAAGTCTCCAATGTTACGATTTGGGGAAATCATTCGGCCACGCAATACCCTGATTATTATAACTCAAAAATTGGTGGGGTTTCCGCACCAGAAGTAATTGCTGACGATACATGGGCACATGTTGACTTTATTCCGACTGTTCAACAGAGGGGAGCTGCCATCATCCAGGCACGTGGGGCTTCTTCCGCGGCTTCCGCGGCCAACGCCGCGATTGACACCGTTAAGTCCCTTACCACTCCCACCCCCGAAGGGGATTGGAACAGTGTTTGCGTCGCTTCGGACGGGAGTTTTGGAATCACCGAGGGATTGATCACTTCGTTTCCCATCCGTTCCAATGGAGAAAAATGGGAAATTGTCCAGGATCTCCCTATTAACGACTTCGCCCGTGAGAAGATTGATGCTTCGATCAATGAATTGGCCGAGGAGCGTGAATTGGTGAGTGATTTGCTACCAAGTTAAAACCTTTTGTTTTGCTTGGCTTAGCCTGTCTAGCGGAAATTGAATGTCGGCTAGAAGGTTAAAGATGAAAAGTATTTTATTTATCTAATCGATGTTCGTACATACGGACATCGTGATACTCACCAAATTTGTATCCTCCTTCGTTCAGCAATCCGACTGCTTGAAAGCCTAGTTTTTCATGCAATTTTTCTGAACCTAGATTAGGCAACACCACGAGTCCATACGCCCGGTGGACATCATCTGCTGCCTTAAGGTTCTCGATGAGTTCGGTATAAACTTTTTCTCCGACCCCTTTTCCAGTGTGATCTGGGTGTAAGTAAATGCTAGTCATCACCGAGGGAGCATAGGCAGGGCGCTGGTGAAACCGTAAACTCGCGGCATACCCAATCACTTGTTTCTTTTCCTCTGCCACAAAGAGCTGATATCTACCAGTTTCCGAAAATTGGGTAAACCAAGTTTTACGGTTTTCCAGGGACAATTCCACCATTTCGAAAGTGACTACTGTCTTTAAAATGTAATAATTTAAGATATCCCGAAGAACAGGCATATCGGCCTCTTGGCCTCTGCGGATGGAAACTTCCATAGTGTTAAAAAGAAAGTGGTACCCGGAGAGGGGGTCGAACCCTCACTCCCTCGCGGGAACCGGATTTTGAATCCGGCGCGTCTACCAATTCCGCCATCCGGGCATAGACCTCTATAATGAGGAAGTGCTTCAAGTTTGGCAACCCTTGAGTTTTATCAAATTTTGAGAAAGTCGGAATCTAAAACGAACCGCAAAAAGAAATCTGAATCCATGAGTAACAAGGATAGTTTTTGAAGTCTGAAGAAGAGAACAGGTTAAGGGTTAAACCCGGTACCACTTTTTACGACGTTTACGATCCGTGAGTTTATTGGCTTCCTTATCACCCACGAATTGTTCTTTTTTCGGATCCCAGGTGAGTTCCCGTCGCAATTCATATCCAATATTACACAACTGGCAGAGGCTGGCGGTACGGTGCCCTGCCTCTACATGGGCCATCGGTAGTTTCCCCGAGTGGATGCAATCAATCCAGTCGTCGTGGTGGTTTTTGGGTTGATGTAGCTTAACGATGGTTTCGTAGTCCTCGAGGAGACTCTTGGGGTCAGATTCCCAGGGGCCGCGGTTGACCGAGATAGTGCCTTCGGTTCCGTAGAAAATGGTGCCACCTGCCCAATCCGGGGTACGCCCATGGATGACTTCAATCCCATTTGCATAAATCATGCGAAGCTCGAGCTCGCCTTTTTCAGGGGGGATGATTTTAACCGGTCCGGTATCGTCGGCATCCATACCCCATTGCCCAATATCAAAATGATGAGCCCCCATGTCAGCAAGCATGCCGTTGCAGTATTCGCGGTAAAGTCTCCATTTCGGGAAGTGGTTATGGACATCATCGGGGCAAAGAATCTTGTTGAATCCCCTTTTGGGTGCTGGGCCTTGCCAAGCATCCCAGTCGATG
>DBVA01000190.1:0-2692 GCA_002308735.1 Opitutia bacterium UBA1276
AAAACAGAAACAGTCCCAGAAGAACCCCAGAGCGGGTGAGAAAAAAAAATGGGGAGAGAAAGATTTGAGGGGACCCGCCGATACTTATCATGGCTACGGCAGGGCATGGGCAAATGTGAGTAATACTCCATTCCGTGAATACAAACACTGGGTACATGAAGGTGGAATAAGTACGCCATTAGTGGCTCATTGGCCCAAGGGAATTGCTCCGAAACTTCGGGGCAAATTTGAACATCAACCCGCTCACCTAATCGATCTGATGGCGACTTGTGTGGATCTTGCGAAAGCGGATTATCCAATGGAAGTAGAAGGGCAAAAGATTGTATCTATGCAGGGAGTCTCCCTTAAACCCACATTTTCCGGAAAAAAGATTCAAAGAGAAGGTCCAATCTATTGGGAACATGAAGGAAACCGGGCAATTCGAATCGGTGGTTGGAAACTGGTTGCCAAAGGTGCCAATGGAGAGTGGGAACTCTACAATTTGGATGCGGATCGGTCGGAATTGAATAATCTGGCATCCGTACACGAAAAACGGGTAAAAGAGATGGCAGAGAAATGGGAAGCTTGGGCAATCGAGGCTAAAGCAAAACCTTGGCCATGGAACCGGAAAAAGAGTAACTTCAGCAAAAAGAAAACCTTTAACTTAAAACCAGATGCAAATCTGCCTATGGGAGCGGCTCCCATGATTGCCAAGAAAGCCTTCGAAGTTGAGGTACAGATTGAAAAACTGGGAAATGGAACTCTGGTTGCTCAAGGTGGAGATACCCATGGTTGGAGCTTATTCATCCAGGAAGGAGTTATTCACTTTATCGTTTGTCTGGCGGGAAAAGTGGAGGAGGTAAAAGCGACAGAGAAATTGGGGAATAAGGATTTAAAAATTTCCGCCCAGCTAGGTTCAAGCGGAGAGGTAAAGCTGTATTCAGGGAACCGAAAACTCGGAAATGGCAAAGTGAGTGGATTGGTCAAAGAAATGCCGGCCGATGGCTTACAGGTTGGGAGAGATGAAGGGGGTTCGGTCGGTGAGGATGAGGAATCATTCGCATTTGACGGCAAGATCAAGAAAGTAAGAATCAAAATTAATTAATTCCTCAATGAGCTTTATTCACGACAATTTTTTACTTTCCAACGAGCAAGCGATTAAACTCTTCCACGAATATGCAAAAGAGGAACCAATCCTTGATTTCCACAACCACCTTCCCCCCCAAGAGATCGCTAGTAATCGAAGGTTTAAAAACCTGGCTGATGCATGGTTGGAAGCGGATCACTACAAGTGGCGGGCAATGCGAGCCAATGGCACCCCCGAAGAATTAGTCAGTGGAACGGGAGATCCAAAGGAAAAATTCCTAGCCTGGGCCTCCACCCTCCCCCATACGCTGGGAAATCCTCTTTATCATTGGACTCATCTGGAACTTAAACGCTGCTTGGATATTGATACCTTACTTGGGCCAGAAACCGCAGAAGAGATTTGGGAGCAAGCCAATGAAAAATTAAGAGGTGATGATTGCTCGGCCCGGGGAATGCTGAAGCGATTTCAAGTAGAAACCGTATGCACAACCGACGATCCAGCTTTATCCACTGAGCATCATCAGGCCATTGCCCAAGATTCGAGTATCGAAACTCAAGTGCTTCCCACCTTTAGACCGGATCGATCATGGGGCGTGAAAGATGCAGTAAGCTTTACTCAATGGATTGCTCAACTACAGGAAACTTCAGAAATCACTATTTTAGATTTGAGTGATTATCTTGAAGCTTTAGCCAAGCGGGTAAATCACTTTCATTCACTCGGGTCCCGTCTATCAGATCATGCATTTCTTCAATGTTTTTCAGAATTCCCTTCCGAGGAAGAAGCGAGAAAAATCTTTGATCATGTTATCGATGGTGAAGATGCAAGCGAGGAAGAGGCCGAAAAATTCGGTTCATTCATAATCCTTTATCTTTGTAAGCTCTACAAAGCAAAGAATTGGACGATGCAAATCCATTTGGGAGCCTTGCGCAATAACTCCTCGAGACTTATGGCAAACTTCGGTCCGGATGCAGGCGGGGATTCGATTGGGGACTTTCCTCAAGCAGAAAAGATGTCGGTTTTCCTGAACAAGTTGGAGAAAGAAGATGCTTTGCCAAAATCAATCTTTTACAATGTGAATCCAGCGGACAACCTAACCATCGCCACGATGCTTGGAAACTTCCAGGGAGAAATCCCCGGGAAAATGCAATTTGGATCCGGTTGGTGGCACCTGGATCAAAGGGATGGAATGGAGGAGCAAATCAAGACTCTTGCAAATATTGGATTGCTTTCCCGCTTCGTGGGAATGCTGACTGATTCCCGTTCTTTTCTTTCCTTCCCGAGGCATGAATATTTCCGCCGAATCCTATGCAACCTTCTTGGAGAATGGATGGAGGAAGGGTTTGTACCCGATGACTTCGAACTGATTGGAGATATGGCCAAAAGAATTTGTTTTCAAAATTCCAGGGACTATTTCGGGCTTGGAGAATAATATCAATTGCGAGCTTGCTCTACTTTCTTCAAGTTTAAACTACCTCAAGGCGGGAAATATTTCCCAAAACCAGAAAACTACCTCGGGAAATATTTCCAAAAAGAATCGTTCAGAGTTAATCTTAAGCCTACAGGATTTCACTAACCATTGATTTCAATAAATTTAGGTAATGACATATTTCTTGGCACAAAATCTGT
>DBVA01000200.1:0-15154 GCA_002308735.1 Opitutia bacterium UBA1276
AGCGATATCTAATGGCTGCGAAGATTCTATCTTCGTACTTTCATTCTCGATTGAAAGTATGATGGATTTATCTTCTTTCACGAAACCATCCCGATTGAATCCCTCATCTTTAGACTGAAGAATGGATTTAGAAAATTGGCCCTGCTCGGTACTCAAGAAAAGTACCATTAAAAATATTACAATTAAGATAACAGAAATTCTAACTTTCAAGGTAAAGAGACTCGCGTATTTAATAATTAGTCGCAACATGATTTACACCATATTTCTCAATTTTGAATAATAGGATTTTGATAGTAGGACATGGGTTAGCTGGTGCTATCCTTGCTCAAACCTTTGCAAAGCACGGGACAACTGTACATGTAGCTGAAGCTGACCTACCCCATCATGCCAGTCCTATTGCCGCAGGATTAGTAAATCCCCTCATTGGGCCCAAGCTCAACCCTCCCTTTGATATTGAGAAATGTTTGCAGGCAATTCGTAAACTCAATGATTTCTTTTCTCGAAAGTTTGGAGAATCTTTTTATGAAAATCTATCACTCCATCGAATTTTCAGAAATCAGGAACAGGCAAATATTTGGAAATCTAATCCAAGCAAGATTTCTAATTTCTATGAAAAAGCAGAAATTATTGATCCTAAAGAGACCACGATGAAAGCTCCTTTTGGGATTGGAATTACCAAATGCTTACGACTTCGAATTCAATCCTTTTTAGAATTCTCTAAACATTCATTGATTGAATCTGATCAATGGAAACAGGGTTCCCATAATTATGATGATCAAGGTTACGATATCATCATATTCTGTGAAGGTTTTAGATCTGCTCAGAATCCATGGTTTTCTTACCTTCCCTTTGCACCCGTACGCGGAGAGATTCTGGAGATCGAAAAAAAGCTTTCATTTGCCGCCAGTAACGGCACCTGGGCAATCCCTCAAAGTTCGACCAGTTTCTTAGCTGGCTCAACATGGGATCATTCAGGTCTTGAAAAAGGGCCTACTGCCGAGGGGAAGAAAAAAATATTAAATGACTTGGATTTCTTAAATCTTAATTCATTGGAACTCCTGTCCCATGGTAGTGGCGTTCGAAATGGAACCCGGGATCGAAACCCCATCATCGGTCCGCACCCCCAAAACCAAAAGGTCATAATCTTCAACGGCTTTGGATCAAGAGGGGCTACTACGATTCCACTCTACGCGCTGAAACTAGTCGAATTTATATTAGAAAAAAGACCCCTACCCGATCACCTAAACTTAAATAGATTTCAAAGTTAATCGTAAGGATAGATATGAAACTTACCGAAAAAGCTCATCAGGCATGGAGTCAAGTAGTTCAACTCAATGATTGCTGCGTCGATATGACCATAGGAAACGGCTGGGACTCGCTCCAGCTCTCCAAGTTGGTTGGTCTGCAAGGTAAAGTTTACGGCTTTGATATTCAAGAGGATGCTATTTCAAGTACTCAACGCTTGCTTACTCAGAGCGGTAAATATCAGAATTTCAAATTGATTAGGGACTGCCACACTAGGTTTCCAGTGCATCTTCCTCGTAGCCTGAAAGGTCAAATTCGTGCTTTTACATTCAATTTGGGATATTTGCCAGGCTCGGACAAGTCGGTGATTACAGAGGCCCAAAAATCGCTTCAGGCAATAAAGGAAGCCTACGCTTGGCTCACGAACGATGGTATCATCTCAGTCATTTCCTACCGAGGTCACCCCGGAGGAAAAGATGAATTCAATGGGATCACTCACTGGATTCAACAGAACACACTAGAGCATCAAAGGATCGAGGCTTCGGTGAAGGAAAACTCCCCCGTTTTTTTCTTGATCCGAAAAACTTAGAATGGATTGATCAAATCGACTTCCTTCTCATAATCGACTCTGGAATGGCCGAATCCAAATAGTTTTAAAAACTCCTTTTGGTAATCCGAAAAAGCAGTTAATGCATGAAGGTTTTCTGAATTAACTTGAGGCCATAATTTGATAATTTCTTGCTGAATTGAATCTTCCATTTCCCAATCATCCAGTCGAATTCTATTATGTTCATCAAGAGGAATCTCAGGGGCACCCTCATAAAGGAAGCGATTGAATAAACGGGTAGTCTGTTCGATACAACCTTCATGGGAACCAGCTGCCCTCATGATCTTGAACAGGATAGAAACATAAAGTGGGACAACCGGAATAGCTGAACTTGCCTGGGTTACCACTGCTTTGTTAACCGAAACGAAGGAACGCCCATTCACCGACTCACTCAATAAAGTGTCCAGCTTGCGTCCGCTTTGCTCTAAATGCTCCTTCGCCTTTCCTATGGTACCATTTCGATAAATCGCCCGGGTCACTTCAGGACCGATGTAGGAGTAAGCGAGGTTCATACAGCCAGGTGCCAAAAGGTCTGCCTCTAGAAGCTTTTCTGTCCAACTGCACCAGTCATCGCCACCCATGACACGCTCGGTGCTATAAACTTCATCCTCAGTCGCGGGGTTTATAACGATTTCTTTAACCTCTTCCTTGTCCGTATTGAGAGTTTTATTTTTGTAAATGGATCCGATTGGTTTCAAGCAAGCCCGATATGTAGTACCATCTTTCGGATCTGTTCTTCGCGGAGAAGCCAGGCT
This sequence comes from Opitutia bacterium UBA1276, assembly GCA_002308735.1. Lineage (GTDB taxonomy): Bacteria > Verrucomicrobiota > Verrucomicrobiia > Opitutales > Seribacteraceae > Seribacter. The sequence continues at coordinate 2,608 of DBVA01000200.1, forward strand.
ATATATGATTAAATCGAATTGGCCCATTTCCTTGGCTTTCATAATCACTTCCTCCTTGCATTCATCCGAAAATGCATCGCCATTTACATCTAGAGTGGCGATCCCCTTTTCTCTCGCTAATTTAGAAAAAGCTAAGGAATTGTAAAATCCAGGGCTTGCAGGTTTATCCTCCTTGGGTGGTCTTTCAAAATAAACCCCCAAGGTTTCTGCTTGGGCAGAAAAAGATGCTGAAATTCGACTAGAAAGACCATAACCGGTTGAGGCACCAATAACCAAGACTCTTTTTGGCTTCTTCATGTTCACGGTAGGATTTTTTTCAGCATGGCTAATTTGATCGATTACATTCTCAAAACATCCATGAGGGTGTGCGGTTATACATACGAAACCTTTAATTCTTGGTTTTACAATCATAAGAATTATCTAACATCATTGACTTCCATACAGAAGTATATTTTTGCTTTGTTAAATAAATATGGGCTTCAGAAAGAAAAATAAGGCACCTCAAATTGACTTGGTCGCAGAATTCATGAAATTACCTGCTTCGGACAATACCATGTTTTTATCGTCCCCTTCCTCCATCTCAGATGTGATTGAAAAGATTTGGGATGAATGGTCCATTGGTACTAAAAATTCACCTGAACAAGTCATTTCTCAGGAGTGGAATAAAATTGTGGGAACTAAATTATCATCTCGGTGTGCACCCGAAAAACTTAGTTCGAATGGAACTCTTTTCTTACGGGCAGCAAATGGACCTGTAAAACAGGAGCTTTCTTTTATAAAAAAGAAAATTATCTCAAGAATATCCAGACTCGATGGTTGTGCATTCGTAAGAGATATAAAAATTACCTAATCGATCCTATCACTTATTGAAAGTGATCGATCTCCTCATATCGCGAGGCAACAAATTTAAAAGAAAATGCAGCTATGCAGACAAGAATTGTCCAAAACCAAAACTCGTCCGCACCGAGCAGTAGGGGTTGCCCTTGACTATCAACCAGCAGGAATTTAAGCCCCGAAGCTAGATAGTTCCCGAGAGATACAGTCAAAAGAAAAAGAGCCATAATCACTGACTTCATCGAATGTGGGGCTTGGGTGTAGGCAAACTCCAAGCATGTAATCGATACGAGTACCTCCGCAGCAGTAAGAACCAGGCAAGCTAGAACTTGCCAGAATACACTTGGAGTATAACCAGCATCGACTTGAATTTGAATAATGGACACCATAGCAAAAGCCAATCCCGCAACCCATAAGCCCGCCGCAATCTTAGCTAGGGGGGTAATTTCTATAAATCTTCCTAAAAAGGGGTAGATGAAATATGAAAAAAATGGTATCAAAAGCAAAATAAATAATGGATTCCAAACTGCAGAGACCTGGGCAGCAAGCATTTCCATACCACCAAATAAAGGAATCCAATCAGGTAAGGTTCGGTCAAGCTCACGGGCTTGTACTTGCCAGAGAGTTCCAATTTGATCAAACAAGGCCCAGAAAAGAATTACAAAAGAAAATATAGAGGCTAATCGTGCTAAGATTAGCATATTTTCCTTAGAAAAAGTATCGACAAAAAATGCTTTTCCACGGGGTGGAATATGAGCAAAGTCTTTTCTTCCCATCCAGAATACAAACGTTGCAATCGCCATCAGAACCCCAGGCAAACCAAAAGCATAATGAGGACCGAAAATGGTTTCCCCAGCCTCCTTTTGTCCAACTATTTCTGAAACATAGGGATAAATGAGTTCACCAAGAGACCCTTCAATACGGGCGGCTTCCAGCAAAAAAGGCGTAAGTAAACCGGACATAAAAGCACCAAAATTAATCGAAAAATAAAACCAACCAAAAACCTTCGAGATTAGATGTTTGTTTCTTTTACAGAATTGATCACCGACATGGGAAGAGACGCAAGGCTTAATACCTCCGGAGCCTAGGGCTATTAAGCTAAGCCCAAACAACAACCAGACTCGCGAGTCTCCCCAGACGCCCATAAACGCTAAACAAGCATGCCCCAGGCAATAACAAATGGAAAGCAGCATGATAGTCTTGAATTTACCCCAATAAGCATCTGCTAAAATACCTCCCAAAATAGGAAAGAAATATGCTGAACCCACAAATAAATGAATCCAAGCCTCAGCTTCTTTGGTTCCAAACATATGGTTTGTTCCATCTGGTTGAACTAAGTACAAAGTCATATAAGCCAGCAAAATGCTGCGCATTCCATAAAATGAAAACCTCTCTGCCGCTTCATTGCCTATTATGAAAGGAATACCAGGCGGTAGACGGGAAGAATCAATGGGAGAAATCCTATACATTTTTAGTTACGGAGAATAACGTCCTCATTCTTCCTTCTTTTGAGTTCATTATCGAGATCACTCATTACCGCAGCTTTTTCTTCGCTCATTGGTTCAATTTTTTCTACTTTCCCCCGGTTGCTCCAAAGATTTTGAAGTAAAGCAAATAAATTCAGTAACACTCCTACCGATGCAATTAGAGTAATAAACACCTCTCTGGTTTCGAAAATCAACGATATTACGGCCGTTAATTTCCAAAAAAGAAGATTAAACAATATCAGCTTTGTTTTATTCATATTTTAAGGTTGAAAATTACCACTTGAAAGAAATCCTTTAAAAATCTTATGTTCTTGCAATATACATCTCATTTTAGTGGGACAATACAATGCAAATTTATAAATTTTTTATTTTCCTAACCTTTTTATTGTTCTTTAGCTGCGAACCTCAGCAACCCGAACCTGAAGTTGAAGAGCTAAATACAAAGGAATCGAAAGATATAGTATCCAAAGCGGAGGCCGATCCACCATCCCCCCTTCCGACAAAAGAAATTGCCAAAGCACCCATAGTGCCACCATCTCCTTCGGAACCTGAAATGATTCCCGAGAAACCTGAGCCCCACATAATTCAAGAATCAACTCCTACAGAACCAAGTTTTTCGGATGAATTATTAAAGGCGGTGAATCATTGGGAAAATATACCGCGTTCTGTTTTCCCTCTGAAAAATGTCAGCATTGAGGAAAAAATTGTCTTCAAGTTGATCGGAAAACAAAATGAAGTGATGGCCTCAACCCCATTTGCAGCTGGTAAAGAAGTCGTGGCCAAAGCAATCAGGGGCACTACCCTGCTGGTCTCCCCTTCTGAGTCTTCGAAATTACAAGCAACCATTGATATGGAAAAGACGGACTTCAAGCAATGCGTTGCTTTCAGGTTTGAGATGGGTAAAAAAATCATCGAATTAAGAGAGCAACAAAGGAAAGAGCGGGAGTTAGCCAAACAGGAAGGGACTTTATCTCAATCGGAAACAAAAGAAAAAGAGGAGAGTATAAATATCGAAGATTTGAATATACCCGGAGACTTTGGACATGGAAAATTTTGTATTTGTTCTGAATGCAGGCAAAAAAGATTGGCATTAACCGGTTCCATGAAATAGTTTACTAATCATGAGCCTTTCCACTAAAAAGAAAAAAAAGAAAAAAGCTATTGAAATTGGCGATCACGTCAAAGAGACCGTGTCCTCAAAGGGCAAGAAAAGATGCGGTGAGGTCCTGATGATCCTTGATGATAATCCCGGTGATCCAACGATGGAGTGCGTGGAAATCCATCCAGATGAATTGGTTCCTTTAGAAAAGGGCTCGGATGGCATGCGAAGTTTTAGAACCAAAAGATCCAAATTAAAACTTTATACCCCAAGAAAACAATTATTTGCCAAGAAAACATTCGAGAAGGGTGATGTGGTGCGCCACAAGCGTGGGGCTACAATAAGATATGGTAGAATTGTTTGTTTTGTTCACCCCGATGGACTTTATTCCACATCCCATGAAGAGGGATATAATGGCAAAGACCTACTTGAATGTGTCGAGATCAATAAGAAGCCAGGTCTTCTTCAAATTATTGGACCTGATGGAGAACCCAAAAGATTTCAAGCTCAAGGTAAGGATTGCAAAATCATCAAGGTTATCACCGTCGACTCAAAAGGGGAAGATACCACTATGCACAAGCTTGATATTCCCGAGGATGAAGACGAGCTTTAAACCAACGACCTAAATACTAACCTCTTATAGGTTTCAAGCTCCGAAAAAAGCGTCCAACTCATCTTTTTTCAATCTGATTTTTTTACTCCCTGGAGTCTTGTAAGCAAGAACCCGCATGGTATTTAGCTTTCCTGCTGAAGTTTCCCAACTTATCCTAACCTGTCCGGAAGACCATCGAGTGTTACACCACTTGAGGGAATAAGCTTGAATTAAATAGTCAATAGCCTCGGCACGATTTAAATAATAAATTCCTTTTATTTTGCGTACCAAAGCAAAAAAACAAAATATAAAACCGGTTTCTATTTAGGAGTCGTAGTCGCCTTTTTTAATTTTTTGGCAACTAGCAATGGAAACACCGACTACCTCCGAAGCTTCCTTGAGTGTTTTTCCACTATTAAGCAAACCCTTAACCTCTGAGACAACTTCAGGGGTTATTTTCTTTCTCTTACTCTCTACGCCAAAACGGGTATAAAACTCAGACTTGGCAATAGGTGGCAAGCCATTGATGTAACATTCCAAGTAGTCCACAACACTTCTAAAAAGCTTACGACCATCACCGCGAAGATGTTTTTTATGATCATCTTTGATATGATTGTAAAAATTTTCCTTCTTAACCTTCTTATTTTTTTTAGCATTTATCTGCTTTTCAATTTTCTTTTTTAATCGTTGAAGATCTTTAATACTCGTGTCCTCTGCTATGTTCATAATTTATAAGGTTTATGGGTTAATTTAATAAATAAAATAGGGAGAAGATAAAATGTAAAGTTTTTAGTTCAAAAATCGGTCTAAATCACGGTATTGAATAGCTTCAAGCAAATGTTCTTTTTCTATATCCTCTGAACATTCAATATCAGCTATGGTCCTAGATACTTTTAATATTTTTCCATAGGCACGCGCTGATAAAGAGAGGCGCTCCATGGCCATGGTGAGAAGTTTAATGTTTTCATCGGAGATGACACAATGTTCTTCTATTAATTTCTCGGTCATCCCAGAATTTGTTTTGCACGATCCAAGAGCAAATCTTTGGCTCTGCCTTTCCCTGCATGCGGCAATACGCACTCCAACCTGACTGGAAGATTCGCCTTTTGCACCAGACCTCAACTCTTCAATTTTCACTGCCGGTGCCTCGACATGAATGTCAATTCGGTCGAGAAGAGGACCACTTATCTTGTTCCGATACCTTTGAATTTGAGGAATGGAGCAACGGCAAGTTTTTGATTCATCTCCGAGATATCCGCAAGGGCAAGGATTCATTGCCGATACTAACATAAACTCACAAGGCAAAGTAACCTTTCCTGCACTTCTTGAAATCGTAACTTCACCATCTTCAAGTGGTTGCCTTAAAACTTCTAAGGCTGACCTTTTAAACTCAGGTAATTCATCCATAAAAAGAATACCATTGTGAGCCAAAGAAATTTCACCAGGACCGGGCTTGGTGCCTCCACCGAGAAGCCCGACATCGCTGATTGTGTGATGGGGACAACGAATCGGTCTTCCCATTCCATTTCCATGCAAACTTGATGAGAGACCACCGATCGAAAAAATATTCAAAACCTCAAGGTATTCATCCAGAGTGGGAGGTGGTAGAATGGATGGAATTCTTTTTGCCACCATTGATTTCCCAGATCCGGGTGGGCCAAGCATTAGCAAATTATGCCCCCCAGCAACTGCAACCTCCACTGCCCTTTTAAGTTTCAATTGCCCTTTGATTTCACTGAAATCCAACGGGTGCTTTCGGGTCGAAGATACAAGGTAAGGACTCTCTTCCTTTTGTAAGGGCGAAATTGGTTGTTTACCTGAGAAGAAGTCAACAGCTTCAGACAAAGACTCAACTGGGTATACAGATATGCCTTCAACTAAGGAGGCTTCCCACGCTGATTCCTTGGGTAAGACGATGCCTTTCTTACCTATTTCACGAGCCATCATAGCCATCGCAAGTGCACCACGTATCTTCCGAATCTCTCCCGATAAACCAAGCTCCCCCGCAAGAACAAAATCATTCAATTTGGAGGATTCAAGGCTACCAATTGCAGACAAGAGAGTTAAGGCAATGGGCAAGTCAAAAGAAGCTCCCTCTTTCTTCAAATCTCCCGGAGCTAAATTAATAGTTACCTTTGTACGAGGATGAGTAAAACCGGAATTTGACATGGAAGAAAAAACGCGATCCATCGATTCCTTGACGGTTGCATCAGGGAGTCCAACCAAGATACAACGAGGTTCTCCTTTTTCTCCCCCGTTGGCTTCCACGGTTACCTCTAAGGCTTGAACCCCTAGAAGAGTGGCAGATGTGGTGGTGGCAAGCATGTTATAAGGAAATTAATGACTACCTTGCTCTAACTAATTTTGAGATTCCCCTAAATTTTGGATGCGAGGAAGAACGCATGATAGAGTATAATACGGTCTCAACGCCTAAAATATGGACCCCTGCATCTCTTAGCTCTCTAAGGGCATCAGCACCATCATCTGATCTTCTTGAGGCCACACAATCAGAAAGAATAGTAACCCCAAGATTCCTGGATATGGCATCTAAAGCAGTAAGGTAGATACAGATGGAAGTTTCAACACCTGATAAAAGTAATTGTTCAATTTCGTGATCTTCAACCCATTGACAAAAGGATTCGGAGCCAAAGGCTGAAAAAGTATCCTTTTGGAAAAACATAGGGTTGGGCAACCCATCAAAAACTTGGGGCAGAGTATGACCTAGTTTTTCAGGCGCTTGTTCAGTTACCAGAAGCGGGATTTCAAGAAGCTGCATAGAATGAACCATAAGGTTTACCGACTTAATCAACTTATCACCCTCATTGGGATCAAAACTAGCGACAAGTTTAGGTTGCAAATCCATAACCATAGAAGCTATGCCATTTATTGTCTTTTTAGTTGTTAATTCCTCGCTCTCTTCCATTTAATTGAATAATGTAAACCTTCATACTTTATACAACCAATCTTTATTTAATAATGGATTGTTAGTAAACTAAGAAGAAACAAGCTCTTTTATGTGTTCCTCCAAAATATTTTTTCGTTTTTCGATTGTGGTTCTTGTGCTTGGAATTCAGTCCTGTAGGGAGCGTAATTTCGATCAATCAAAAATTACCATGCGACCTAAGATATACATGGAAGGATCTTCTCCGATTCCATTATTCGACGAATATGATATAAAAGGTGTTCAAATCGGTACCGTTCAAAATATTTTCTCCGATGATGAAAAAGATAGGGTATTTGCAATCTGGTTGAGCCTGGACAGAAGAAGTTCTTTTTATGTGCAGAAGGAGACATCCAGTAACTTAGGAAGAAGGTTACAACTGGTAGCCAATGGTCAAGTCTTAGGAATCCATCCCATAGAAAGGACTATTTCTAATGGCGTTTTACCTTTCATTTTATCAACTAGAATGAATGAGCAAGAAGCCAGGTTTCTCTACGAGCAGCTTGGGCAATCCATCGTTTATCTACAAGCTGAACTGAAGAAAGAAAAGCGATGACTCGGTTGCTGTTTTTATTCTTAAGCCTGCAAGCCTTTCACTTTCTCAAATCCTCCCCTGCCCCTGAATTTCGCTTATCTTGGCCAACACCGAATCCTTCTTTTGCTCAAGGTTTAGGATATTCTACCTTTCTTCAAAAAACGGGACCCGACAAAGCATTTTCCTCAGGTGCCTTTGGCTGTGTCCGCAATAACGGATATAAGTTCCACGAAGGCGTTGATTTATTTCCGGTTAAAAGACTCAAAAGTGGGCAGGCCCAGGACCAAGTATTTTCAGCCCTCGCAGGTATTGTAACCTATGTGAATTATAATTCAGGCCATAGCGCCTATGGGAAGTATATTGTCATGGAACACCCAAATGTCGTCCCGTCCATCTATACATTATATGCTCATCTTGCGGAAATTTCCCCCTCTATAAAAATTGGAGTAAAAATGAGTGAAGCTATGCCATTAGGAAGGATGGGGAATTCATCTTCTTTTAAAATCCCGTTAATTAGATCGCACCTTCATTTTGAGATCGGGTTGAGATTGACCAATCAGTTTCAGGCTTGGTTTGATAAAAAGGGCTTCAAGACAAGCAATAGGCATGGTAACTATAGTGGATTTAATTTAGTTGGCATTGATCCATTGCATTTTTTTTCCGAATACAGAAAAAAAACATTTCTCCAGCCTCTTGATTATCTTAATTCCTTACCAGTCATTCTGAAAGTAAGAGTTCAAAGCAAAAAGCCAACAGACTTTGCCCAGAGATATCCTTCCCTATGCCCAAATTTTAATGCTTCCGCAAGTTCCTGGGATTGTTCATTTGGACCCTTTGGCGTTCCAGTTAGAATTGAACCCAGCCTTGAGCCTAAGCTATCTTCATCAACTTTTAAAATCTTAAGCTATGATTTAAGGGGTAGTTCTAAACCATGTAGAAAGCTGGTTGAAAAAACTAGTTCTGGGTATGAAATATCCGAGCAAATGCAAAGTTATTTAGAGATGTTATTTCGGATTTAATTCGTTGAAAGATGTATCTCAAACCATTGCCTATTTCGTTTCCTCTCACGGATTTGGTCACGCAACTAGAAGCGTGGCCATCATCAATGAGATTCATTCGGAAAATAAAGAGTTCAAATTCATAATTGTAAGCAATCTTCCTGATCTTTTTTGGACGAATAACCTTCAAGCTTCCGTTGATTTCAAGAACTATCAAGTCCGAACTGATATTGGATTCGTTCAAACCGACTCATTTCATTTTGATCTAGATGAGACGGTATCTTTACTCCATAAATATTTAGAAGACCCAACCAATGGCCTAAAAAATCTTTTTGATTTTCTCCTTAAAAGTGAAACCTGTCATGTCATCTGCGATATCTCACCCATTGGAATCGAGGTAGCTAAATTATTAAAGGTAAAATGTACTCTGGTAGAGAACTTCACCTGGGACTGGATATACCAACCGCTTATTAAAAAGAATCAAAAATTGTATTCGATTTCTCAAAGATTTAAAAATATTTATGATTCGGTTGATCTAAGGATACAAGTTAAGCCCTTTTGTGAACTCCATCCTGACGGCGTTCAGATCGAACCAATCCATCGGCCATTTAAACAACCTCCACGAGTTATAAAGGCACAGCTTGGTCTGGAAAAAGAGCAAGACTTTGTATTGGTTTCAACGGGGGGAATTGCGTATCAATATAAATGCCTCAATACCTTGAAGGACTCGAAGCAAAATTTCGTGATTTGCGGAGACTTTCCGAAGATGGAAACGAACAGGAATGTGGTTCTTTTACCGATGAACTCTCCCTTCCATTTCCCCGACTTGGTTCGTGCTTCCACTCAAGTTGTTGGGAAAGTCGGTTATGGGACCGTGATTGAATGCTGGGCAGCCAATAAGAAACTGCACGGAATCTTCAGGGACGATTTCAGGGAAAGTGAAGTCTTGAAAAAATTTATAATGACAGAGGGATTCGGAAGTGAGATCACGCTTGATCAATTTAATTCTGGAGATTGGATAAATGATTTAGATCAAACAAATTTATGGGTGAAAAAATCCAAAACGAATGGAAATCGAATCGCTGCCCAAGAGATAATGGAACAGATCTCTTCTGGGTTTGGTTTGCCCTTAAATAAAGAGGAAACTAAACTTGAATAACAATAAATATCCCAAACCTGCTTCAGGTGGATTTTTCTCTATACTCAGTGGATTAATCTTAGCTTTCGTTCTTCTTTTTCTAATTCTTGGAGCCGACCAGCTCTTTTCAATCGATAGAATTCAAATCCTTTCCCGCATGAAACCGGTTACCCAAATATCGTGGGAGCTTCCGAAAGATAAAAGTAAATCGATTAAAGAATTCTCTTTTATGGAAGCAAATCCAGAGGTAATGGAAAACGAACCCGAGAATTCCAAACTCCTTTCTTTTAGAAACCAGCAAGCCGCAAACCCGGAAGATTTTGATACAAAAATCAATTCCAATGTCCCTATTTCACCGGGAAAGTTAAAAACGGCAAAGATTGTAAATGCTCAAAAACAGCAAGAATCCCAAGGCGAAATAAAAGCAGAATCAAATCCAATTACTTCAAGCCAGGTAGCCCCAAAAAAGCAAGCTTATGCCAATGAGTTGCTCGAAACAGAAAAACCTAAAATTGATCCAAATCGGTCCAAAGAAGATGGTTCTTTTTCAAACGCGGAAAAGAATAAAAAGCGAAGCAAAATCATAAGCTTGAGTAAATCTAAACCAGAAAATGATAAATTTTCATTAGTTGAAAATAACAACATTCAATCCCCAAACAAAACTTTTGCATATCGCCCAAAACTTTCTCCGAGCGTAATTAACGGTCCCGTCCTCAGATCTGCTACGCTTGCTCCCAGAGTTGGTACCATTGCAGTTGAATGCAGGCTTCATCCCTATGGCGTCTATGTCCAGCAAATGCTTCAAGCCATCGAAGAACAATGGGGGCAATTAGTTAGAGGCTCGATTGAATTCATCCGAAGAGAAAAGCTTCCGAATAAAATAAGCTATCAATTCACTCTAACTGCAGAAGGTAGAATTGAAAGCCTTGCCAGGCTTGACAAGCAGGAGAATTCATTGGCTTCAGATCTTTGCAGGCAATCGATTTCATCAAGATCACCATTTGGTGAGTGGTCTGCTGAAATGATTCATGATCTCGGGGAATCAGATGTTATAACCATTCATTTTAACTATAACTAGCTTTGACGATTAAACTAAAACTTGCCCGAGGCTGCAAAGTTCTAAATCAAACTGAGGATGGTATTATTGTAATTGAAAAAGGCCCTGGCATTCTAACTCATCCAAATCAAGGTAGGAGTATTTCAGCAAAGGGAAGGAGCACCTGTTTATTGAACAATGATTATAATTACGATGAAGAGTTTTATGAAATATCTGATAAGGCTAAATTATTCCTCACGCATCGTTTGGATTCCCCTACCTCCGGAATTATCATCACCACTACAAGAAAGGATTTAGCTCAAGAAATTAAAGGTAAATTTAAGCGGAAAGAAATCGAGAAAACCTACCATGCAGTTGTTTCGGTTCCAGGAAGACTCAAGCCAGGACCATGGAATGATCTTCTCGAAGAGAAAAGAGTCCGTGGAAAGCTCAGGGTTTTTCCCGGTAAGGGCATCCTATCAAGATCGATCTGTTTCATTGAGCGCAATCCATCTAAAGTACATCGGTTAGCCTTGATTAAATTGCATCCTCAAACTGGTAGAACTCACCAACTTAGAGTACAAACTTCTTGTAGGGAAATTCCCATTGTCGGAGATAAAACATATGGCGATTTCTCAATGAACCGAAAAATAATCAAAACGACCCGAGTGGAGCGACTTTGTTTGCATGCCTCGGCAATTTCCTTCCGAATCAAGCAGAGAAAAATTTTATTTGAAAGTAATTTGCCAAGTGAATTTGAAACATTACTTTCTCTTCCCTAAAGCTGAAAATTCGAAGAAAGTAAAAGCATATGTGCCTTTACACGGTCATAATTGTCGTTGGCAGCGGACAAATAATATTTGTAGTCAAAGCAAAGTGACCAATTCTCACTAAAATTGTATCCGCCTCCCAGAAGGAAATCATAGGCAAATCCAACATCACTTGGTTCGCCAGAGGAACCTCCATCAATCCCAATGAATCCGACTCCCATAGCCATTCCTGCCCTTAATTCAAAGGCATCATTTAATTCAGTCTCTAATACAATTCTGGTAAGGAAATTGTTCACTCCAACTGAAATATTATCAGAACCATCAAATGCCATGTATGAATATTCACTCTCAACCCGGACAGTACCAAAATCCTTACCCAATTGAAAACCTATCACATAACCATTCTCAGCTGTATAAGGTTGAATACTCGAACCACTTACCCGCAACGCACCGTCATCAGGAATAATAATTCCAACTAAGGGACCAAAGTAATAACCGGTGCTACGGAGTGAAGTTTCACTTTGATAAAGTTCTGCATAAGCATCATCAAGACTTTCATCCATTATGGAAGAATCGGTAGAGGAAATCGAAGTTGGTACAACAGCTTCTTCTGGGCTTCGAGCTTTAGTTGGAGATTCTGACCCATTATCTGAGGAAAGATTTTCTTTAGAATCATAATACTCAGGAACCGGAATGTATGGAATTTCTGAGCTGGTTGGAGGAACCGGAATGCTTGGTTCGAGGGGAACCGTCCTCTTGTTTTCTGAAATTTCGTAATTCTGCGATGGGATTGCTGGTTTCGAAAGCAATGCTGAAATTCGATTTTCATGAGCGCTTGACCGGGACTTGATTTCTGCAATTCGTGCCGATAAAGGCATATCCCCAGCAATGCCAATAAGATGGACTTGAGATAAGAGAATGCAAAAGAAAATGAGAAATGGGCGTTTCATGAACTTGGATACATCCTTGTCATTTTTTCCCAAAAGTGAAGAACTAAATCCAGACAAAAAAGCGCCGGGCGGTAGATTGGCGGGGACCGCCCGGCGCGGGGGGGGGGGGTGGGGAAATGGGGTATTTACAATGCAGGGGAATTTTTTTTAATGCAATACAAAATTTT
>DBVA01000055.1:0-3321 GCA_002308735.1 Opitutia bacterium UBA1276
AAAGATTTAATTTTTGAAAAACTTGCTGTCACCACCGATGCTTCCGGAGGTACAGTTAATCCAGTCGAACAACTTGTTCTTTTAGATAGTAAAATACTGGACAACATTGCGTCGGTAGATAAGTCCATTAACGACTTGGCAAGTTCTGCTTTGGATAGCTTGAAGAATTCTGCATTTGCCAGTCAGGTGGATGACGATATTTCTCCAGATTTACTAAATGTAGAAGACATCAACTCGATATTTAATCACTTCGATAAATTGGAGTCTACTGGATTGGCCGGGGATGCCAATTTTGAAGAAGTGCGGGAGCAGATCGCATCAATCATCGTTCTTGATGTGGTCAGTGATGCTTTTCAAGTTGAGATCCTGAATGAAGATGGTACAGAAACACCAGTTCAGGCACCGCTTCAATTTTCTCATGTAGCAGAAGAATATGGCCCTAATGTGCTTGCTGAAATAGAGGGATTGACATCTTCTGCCGCGATTGTTGAGGAGATGAATGAACTGAATCCAAGTTTATTCATTTCACATGTCCAGGACAACACTGATTTCGATCACCACGAAGATATTAAAAATTTGTTATCTCAAAATGGACGTAGAGCAACGGATACGGATGAATCTTCCTCGCTTACTTTGATTAAGGAATTTCAGCGCGACACCATAATTGATGAAGTTTTAAAAGATTATTCTTCTGTCTTACCAGTTGATAAGGATGCGATTCAGAAAATCCTTACACCTGGAAATGAAGTGGAAGAACATCATCACAAAGAAGCGATGAATAAGGATACACCTTTTGAATTTGCAGCCTACATTGACGACATCGTTCCAGATGAGTTGGATTCCGTTAGTACGACTGGACAAGCATCCTTTTCCAATCAGTTGTCAAATCTTAAGAGTCGATTGTCAACGGTTCGTCTGGCACAGATGGGATTTCCCTCTAGCGATGGATTGATCGATGCAATGGTAGCAAAGTCAATGAGCCAAATGGAAAAAAATGATCTTTATCTTGCACAGGCTAATGGATCCCTGACCAAAGATATTCTCGATAAAGTACTCAGCGAAGAGTCAAAGGATTATTCAAATGGTTTTTTTGTGCAGGCTTCAGCATCATTTACTGAAGATAAACTGCATCAAATGGATGGTGATTCCTGGGGTTTAACCTTTGGAATTGATCAGGAAATAAGCGAGGGGATCGCTTTTGGTCTCATGGGAGGTTTTGGGAAGTCTGACTCTTCCGGTCTTAGCACCGAAGTAGAGACGGATAGTTTTTTTGCAGGAATCTATGGAAATAAAGTTGATGACCTCACATTTATCGAGGGCTTTCTTACTTTTGGTTTTCATGACTCGGGCACGCTTCGTACCGAATCATCCGGTGCAGTAATGGAATCCTCTCCTAACAGCGATCAAATTACCATTGGACTTACTTATGGTAAGGTAATGGAATATAATGGTTTTTTAGTCACCCCCTCGATTGGTTTCACCTATGACAATTTTACCACTGGAGCCTACTCCGAAACCGTTAAATCTGATCCTCTCGGCTTAGCAGGAGCGAGTCAGATGCTGGAAAAGTACGACGAATCGTTTGTCTCTACCATCGGAACAAAAGTAAACTACTACTACTTCCGTCCCGAAGGCGGTGCCTTAATTCCTGAATTCCGACTCTCTTGGGAGCATAATTTCAAAGCAGATCCTGTGGATCAGGGGGTTCACTTATTGAGTCATGGGGCAGATGATACCTACTACATAAATGGAAGACCTGAAGATTCAGATTACGGTTTTATTGGTACTGGTATTACTTCAATTACAAAGAATGGTTTCTCCTCCTATGCCAATTATGACTATTTAATCGGGAAGAGTGATTTTGATGCCCATTTTATAAACCTTGGTTTCAGAATTCTTTTCTAATCAATTAAGCTTAGTTCTAATTAGCAATTCCCCTACTCCATCACCTTCAAAAACGCCTTCTTCGTCGCATCACTCGGACTTTCTCATCTTTCGACAATTCGGGTAAGCATTGGATGGTCTGGTCCAGAATTCTATGTCCACTGCTCTTCTGTGAAATTCTTAAGCTTCTAATTTAGGAACTCGAATTGAAGTCGGCTTTAGGTTTGGAGCCCGTCTATTCAGCCAATCTAAATCCAAGCCAAAAGATAAGATTTTAAAGTTTTTACCTTATCGCTTGTTTTATCCCTTTTAAGTACGATAATTCTAACCCTCTATGATCCGTACTGTCCTGGAAAAAAAAATTAAAAGCAAAGGTTTTAAATGTTAAAGAGGGTATATTTTTTACTGGGTTTAAGTTCTTCATTATTAGGATCCAAAGCTCCAAATATTCTCTTTTTGTTTAGCGATGATCATGCATTACGAACCATTGGAGCCTATCCTGGATCGATCAATCAAACCCCTAACCTTGATACTATTGCCAAGGAAGGAGCGATTTTTTCCCATTCCTTTAATGTGAATTCAATTTGTTGCCCAAGTCGTGCGGCTATCCTTACGGGAAAGCATAGTAAAGCAAATGGGGTCATTGGGAATAGTTCGAATTGGAATGGGAAGCAATGGGTATACCCACGAGAGCTTGGTAAAGCAGGGTATCAAACTGCTCTCATTGGGAAATGGCATCTCAAGGGAAATCCAACGGATGAATTTCAGCATTGGGACATTCTATCGGGAAAAGGCGGACAGGGGTCTTATTTTAACCCCGTATTTCTTTCAGCTAAGGGAGAAAAGAGAACCTTGGGACATTCGACTAAAATTATTACCGACAAAACCTTAAAGTGGTTGAAAGAAAGAGATAAGAAGATGCCATTTCTTGTCTGTGCTCAGTACAAAACACCTCACATTCACAGGCTTCCTCCGCCGAAATTTATGGGGCAATATGATCGAGTAGATTTCCCGGTACCTCAGACTTTCTTTGATGATTTCTCCACCCGTTCATCCTTTGTTTCTGAGACTTGGATGGCACTCAAGGGAATGAAGGGCCATGTTCTCAATATAGCACCAAGCGAGTCTGAGATTAAAGCGAATCCAAAGCTTATGCCCCCCTTTCTTCGTGAAATGACACCTCCCCAACGCACTGCCTGGCACCAGGCTTATGACCCGAGGAACCTCAAGATGAAAGAGTTGGAGGAAAGTGGGAAACTGAATGGGGAAAATAGGCCCCTTTATATTTACCAGCGTTTTATCAAGGATTACATTCGATGTGTGGACGGATTGGATGATCAAGTGGGTCGCCTTTTGCGTTATTTGGAACAGGCCGGGCTCAAGGAGAACACCATTGTGATTTATAGTTCAGATCAAGGGTTTTTTACTGGAGAACAT
>DBVA01000111.1:0-23944 GCA_002308735.1 Opitutia bacterium UBA1276
TAAAGCAACCAACAAGCACAATGGCCCAAGAAACCAAAAATGCAGGTTTCCTAAACTTGTGAAAATCGATTTCAGCCTTCTGCTTTTGTTTCTCAATTTTAGCAAGGCTGATTAGGTTTTGAACACCTAATTGCAATAAGATATTTAATAATAGTCGACTGATAAATAAAGCACAGAAAACAGAGGTAATGATACCAATGGCAAGGGTGATACCAAAACCTTTAACAGGCCCGGTGCCCAGCCATATCAAGATAGTTGCAGTAATCAGGGTAGTAAGGTTAGCGTCAATGATAGTAGAGAATGCCTTGGCATAGCCACCTTCGACCGCATTTTCAGCACTTTTCCCAGCCTTTAGTTCTTCACGAATTCTCTCAAATATTAAGATGTTAGCATCCACTGCCATTCCAAGAGTTAAAACTAGAGCAGCCATTCCAGGTAGCGTAAAAGTAGCTTGAAAGAGACCGGCTAAGACGGCGACAACCAACAGGATGTTGGTTGCGACAGAGAGAACCGCGACCGCACCTCCTGATTTATACCAGACGAGCATGAAAAGAATGATCGCAACCGCACCAAGAATACAGGCGTTGGTACTGCTTTCCAAAGCACCGGAGGCAAGGGTAGGGGAAACTTCATATTTCTCACCTATTTCTAGTGAAACTTTTAATGGATTGTTCAAAATATCGGCAAGCATTTTGGCTTCACGAGCACTAAAGTTTCCACTGATCACAGCACTTCCCCCGTCGATTCGAGCCTTAACTGTTGGAGCACTCTCGAGTTGTTTATCAAGCACGATAGCAAGTCGCCCAAGTGCCCCCGTTGCAGGATCATTCATCTGGGCAATTTCACCCGTGAGGTTAGCAAACTCATTTCCTCCTTCAGTTGTGAAATCAAGGCCAACTTCCCAGCCTCCCATTTGATCTTGGCGTGGATATGCTTCTTGAATAATTTCACCATCCGCGGAGGAGAGCCTCCTTACCCAAATAGGTTGTTCATTTGCTTGAGCGTCGTCGGGTAGCATAGCAACAAAAGGAATCCCTTCGTCATCGGTCCATTCCTCACCTTCTTGAATTGGGATAGGGGCATCAGCTTTTACATTCACAATACGAAATTCAAGCTTGGCTGGCTTTTGGAGCTCTTCGATTAAACTTGGATCTTGTTTTGTGGTCGTATCCGGTATTTGAATTTCTATCGAGCGATCCCCCTTCTGGCGAACCATGGTTTCAGCAACTCCGAAAGCATTGAGTCGCTCGTTCATAATTTCAACAACCTTATCCATGGGACTTGCTCCACTTGGAGAATTTTCTTCAAGGCTTTGGTTCGCATCAGCAATTTCCATGGTAAAAGCAATCCCTCCTCTAAGATCTAAGCCCTTCTTGATTGCAGCTTGTGAATTACGAAGCAAAGTTCTTAAAACCAAGTCATTTCTTTTGTCTCGATCCTTAACGTGACTGGTACGAATCCCCGGTTTTATGAGGAAGGGTACAAGTCTTGAAGTTACGGTGCCAAGAACTCCAACGGGTGGTTTAAAATATGCGGAGTAATCCAGTCGGTTTCTTTTGCCGTAAGACCTAAGAGCACCATAATCGATTTCTGATCCTTCAGGGATTTGACTTTTAATGGTTTCGATAACTTCTGCGAAAGTTTCGTGACCAACATGATTGGATGCATTCGCTTCGGAGGTGACCTGGTCCGACGCGTAATTTGCTAAATTTCGATCATCAAGAGGAGAAACAAGTGATATGCTGATTAAAACGAGAAAAAGGGTGATACCCAATCTCCAAATGGTTGATCTATTCATAAATCAGGGCTGTTAAAATATCAAATGTATCAATTTGAATAAGAAGAAATTAATCGACTTTTGCGGATATAGAATCTTTAGCCATTTCAACTTTGACATTTTCAGAGATCCGGATGACGAAACAGTCATCCTTGACCCCTGTAATAGTGCCAAACAAACCACCAACCGTTTTAACTTTTGTACCTTTTTCTAAGGCATCGATCATTTTTTGATGATCTTTTTGCTTTTTTCTCCCAGGGGCAATGATGAGGAAATAAAAAGCGATACCCATTACTAAAAAGGGCAATAAGCCCTGAAGAATACCCCCAGACCCTGGTTGTGCACCAGAACCTGACATGGCTAAAGAAATGTTTGTGAAAATTGGAGAAGTGCTTGAAATCATAAAAAAAAGGATATACTAAAACTCTAAAACAAAATTTTTGCAAGCCTTGAAGAATTGCTTAATGTTAGTAATCACAAGTCTAAACGGTTGCGGTTAACAATAATTGGACACAACCAATGAAAAAGCCAAGAACAGCCCCAACTAGTTCTATAAATTTAAATTCTTTTTTCATGAGGTTTACTAAAAGTTTTTCTACCCGTTCGGATGAGAACCCTTCAACTTTTTCACAAACTAAATCCTTAATATCTAACTCCTTTTCAAGTTTGTGACTCAATTCTTCAACGGATTCAGCTAGAAAGTCTTTGAGCTCATTCCTAAAAAGATTCGTGACCTTTTCAACCATTTCATCAGATAGAAACATCGATAACATTGGAAACGCATGAACAAGTTTTTCTCGAATGGTCTTTTCAATTCTTTTACCAATTGCATCCATGCTTGCTTCGCTAGTTGCATTTTCTCGAATTTTATTAGTGATTTGTTCCATTGAGAGCAATTCCTCAGCCACTAAAGTACCAAGTTTTACCGCTAATTGTTTTTGCCTTTTTGGAAATACTCCTTGGAATTGAATGCTTCCAATTGAAATAGCTTGGCGTGGATGGAAAAGCATTTTAACCGCTAGATAATTGGTTACCCATCCAATGAGAGCAGCGAGTATCGGCAAGAGCCAAATCAAGGAAGAAGATTCTTCTTGCAGATTGGCTAAAGTATGGATTTTAAGATGAGAGATTGATGAATACCAATTCATTTTGAAAAGCTTACCAGTTTAAAATTGATAGGATGTATGACTGGAATGTTTTTTGTTTCGATAAACAAAAAAAGCCGCAAATGCGACTTCAATTTATTTTATACGTTTCTTGTGAGTTAAATCAATTTGTTCTACCTTCTTCTCCTTGATCCAAATGATAATTTCTTTCCAAAGCCACGGTTTCTTTTTCGAGAAATATCCGGTGCAGTAGCGGTCAGAGTTGCAGGTTCATCACGATATGCAAAATCATCAATAAATTTCCGGTCTAAGGAATTACCTAAAAGCTTCTCAATAGACTCTACTAAGGGAAGCTCCTCAGGTTTACACAGAGTAAATGCTTCCCCCTCCGTTCTTGCTCTTCCCGTTCTTCCAATTCGGTGAATATAGTCTTCAGAGTGCTGCGGGACATCGTAGTTTATAACATGGGTTACATTCGAGATATCAAGCCCCCGGGAAGCAACATCGGTTGCACACAAAATTTTAACATTACCCTTTTTAAAATCCTCAAGGGCACTGACTCGATCGCGCTGCTTCAAATCGGAATGTAAGACACGCACATTTCGACCGTGCTCAGTTAGCCAGTGACTAATCTTATCCGTGCCCCTTCGGGTTTGGAAAAAGACGATCAAATTATCAAATTTGATATTTTTGAGAAGTGAAATCAATAGGTCAAACTTCTGAATTGCAGGAACGGGATACAAAGCATGACTAACGGTATCAGCAGCTGAAATTTTAATATCTATTTTCGCTTCTGCGGGATTGTCCAAGGCCCATTTAGATAAACGAACAACTGCATCAGGAATGGTTGCAGAAAAAAGCAGGGTTTGCCTGGAGCGAGGTGTTTTGTTTATAATTTTTGTGACATCTTCAACGAAACCCATGTCGAGCATACGGTCAACTTCGTCTAGTATTAAAATTTCAATTTTTCCTAAGCTTAAGTTTCCCTGTTGGATGTGGTCAAGTAAGCGACCGGGAGTAGCAACTACAATATCAGGATTATTTCTCAATTCTTCTAATTGCTTACCATATTTTACTCCGCCATATAGCAATGCCATATTCAAGCCCATATGCTTCCCGTACTTTCGAAAGTTTTCCTCAATTTGAATGGCCAGTTCACGAGTGGGTGCAAGTGCAAGTGCTCGGCATGCTCCAGTTTTTTTTAATCGATGGAGGGCAGGGAGGGCAAAAGCAGCAGTTTTTCCAGTTCCAGTTTGTGCGGAACCAACCATGTCACGCCCTTCCAAAATCGGGGGAATTGCTTTTATTTGTATTGGAGTTGCTTCTTCGTAACCAAGATCTTCAATAGCTTGAAGGAGTTCAGGGCATAGGCCCAATTCTTTAAAATTCATCGTAACATAGTGGGAAAAGGGAATTCTTCTCCTTGCGTAAAAGTATAGCTAAACCCTAAATTCATCAAATGAGCGAGGACAAACAACAAAAAACCTACAGGGGGAGAATTGCACCCACCCCTTCGGGATATTTGCATGAAGGGCACGCTAGAACATTTAAAGTTGCTTGGAGGAGAGCCCGCGAACGGGATGGTTGCGTTATTTACAGGAACGATGATTTGGACAGATTACGTTGCAGTGAAGAATTTTCTCGAGCGGCAATGGATGATTTACAGGGATTGAAAATCAATTGGGATGAAGGACCTGATTGTGGAGGTAAATACGGTCCATACAATCAAAGCGAGAGAGCAGAAAAGTATGTCAGCACACTTTTGAAATTGGCAAACAATGGGCTTGTTTACCCATGTGTAAAATCAAGAAAGGAAATTCAGGCATTTGAAATAAAAGCAAAGGTTGGGAATGAATATTTATTTCCACAAGAACTTCGCCCAAGTGGAAAAAAGTTCACAAATGATCAGGTCTCTCTGAATACAAATTGGCGATTTCGAACTCAATGGAGCGAAAAGGTTAGTTTTGTGGATGGACGAAAAGGAGAGCAAGGTTTTGAAATAGGAAAAGACTTTTCGGACTTTTTAGTTTGGCGAAAAGATGGCTTTGCATCTTATGAGCTTGCCTCTGTAGTCGACGATAATCTTATGAAAATTACGGAAGTAGTTCGGGGTGAAGATTTACTGATCTCAAGTGCCCGCCAATGCCTTCTTTTTGACGCTTTGGGTTGGAAACGCCCAAGTTTTTACCACTGCAAAATATTACTTGGTTCGGATGGTCAGAAACTATCCAAATCAACGCGTAGTCTTCCCCGCCTCTTTTCTCTCTCTTAAAACGGCTTTGGCTTTTGCCAGCGACAAAAATTCGTATTGAGCATGAAGCCGTGCAAAGACATACCCCGGCCAGCCGTCAAAGATTCCTCCTTGCCAGAGATAAACATAAAGAAATCGTAGGGTGGGGCGAAAGGGAAGCTTTCGGAAAACCTTTCGTAATTTCCTTTTACCTTTGACCCCCTCATGCTGAAGGGCAGAATCATCATCCTGAGCGGAGCTTTCCACCACGGCTTCCCAGTTGGAGTAGCGATTATGTTTTTCCACAAAGCTATCGATCGTGGGGAAGGCATGATGATCCATGATCGAGTTCAGTTTGCCGGTCGTCCCCTTTACCACCACATGCTCATGGATTTCATGGTCTCCACTTTCAGTCGTTAAATCGGTTATCTTTTCATAGCGGCCGAGTTTATGCTTAAAAAGTCGCAGGTTCCAATTGGGAAAATAAGCATGCTTTAGAGGCTGCCCTAAAAAGAAATACCTTCGATTTATCCAGTAACCTGCGTGTTTCTTGTTGGGATCACTTAAAATCTTTTTGATTTCATCTTCAGCTTCTGGAGGAAGACATTCATCGGCATCTAAAATAAGAACCCATTCATTAGAAAAAGGAAGATTTTCTAAGCCCCAGTTTTTTTTCTTCGGCCATCCACCTTTGTATTCGAATTGCATGACCTTGGCTCCATACTCATCGGCAATATTGGTCGTCCGATCCGTGCTTTGCGAATCCACCACAAAAATCTCATCTATCCAGGAAACCGACTGCAAGCATCTTGCTAAATTGGTTTCCTCGTTTTTGCAGGGAACAAATAAACTAAGGGGAACTTTGAAGCCTTGCGTTATCAATGAATTAATTTTTGAATGATGGTTTCTTTGAGGATGCCCTGAGGGTGCCAAGCAAAAAGGTTGTTGGTTTTTAAATTTAATGGACTATGACGGTCTGCATCCACCGATTTATAGCCAAGCTCTTGCAATATAGAAAGAACGGTTTTCTGCTTCGGCGGAAAAGATTCAATGATGAGTAGGGGCTTGGCTTGTAGTAATGTATTTATGCCACCTTGCAAAACCTCAACTTCATGTCCTTCCACATCGATTTTAATTAAGCTTGGGGTTTTGTCGTCTGAGGCGACTGAATCAAGGGTCCTCGTTTTTACCGAAATTTCATTTGAGAATCCATTTAGGTATTGTTCGACCCATGGTTTATCTTTTCCTTCGATACATCCAGTAGCGGAAGTTAAGGTATCCTGAAAAAATGAAACCTCACCAACCTGATTACTCAGTGCACTCTTGCAGATTTCCAAATTTTGTATGTTTGCTTCTTTGAGGGTCATTTCGAGTAACTTTAGGTTTTCGGGATCCGGTTCGAAGGCCAAAATATTTCGGAGCGGACAAACCTCACGAACTCTCCAAGAGTAGAGCCCTACATTTGCACCTACATCAAAGAACCACCCTCGCTCATTTTGATTATCCAGTTCTTTAGCGATCCTACTAGCCAGTTTACCAATACCCGGTTCCCATTTTTGTTTTCTCCATCGAATGGATGCATGAGTAAAGGGTCTTAAGGCAACCCGATGACTATATCCGAGTTCATGAAGCTTGGGATCATTAAAGCGACTTCTGAGTAATGCTTTAAAAAATTTTGTTTTTCGGAGCAAGTGTAGGGGAGCCGTAAAAAGAAGCATAAAAAAAAGAACCTGTTTAGTTTCTCACCATCTTCTCATATAGGTCGAAGTATTGCTTTCTGCAATCTTCATGACTTGGTAAATTGATAGCATCCTTCTTTGCGGCGTGTGATCGTAATAGCTCTTTAACAGATTGATCGATCGATGCTTGATTTTCTGCCTCAACATATTTTGCGTAGTTTCCAAGTAAATCTGCAATGGCTCCCGTGCGAGTGGTGATGACAGGGCATCCACGAATCGCAGCTTCCAAGGGTGGCCATCCAAAGCCCTCGACAAAGGAAGGAAAAACGAGGGCTTTAGCGTATTTGTAAAGCTCTCCCAAAGAATTTTCGGAAAGGTTTTGCAAACAGTATACAGCACTTTTGTGAGGTTTAATCCAATTCAACAAATGATCATCCAACTCCTCTTTTTGTGGTTCGGGACCAACCAAGACAAGCTTGAGATGGTGGTCGGGTAAGCTTGTGTGGGCATGGATAAAGGTACGGAATACGGCCTTTCGATTCTTATACCAAGCAGCACTTCCCACATGGAGAAGGAAATTGGTAGTATGAGGGTCAAAAGGAAGTTTGTAAGAAAGGTTACTTTGGTTCGATTTTCGATATAATTCCAAATCCGTACCAAGATGAAGGATTGATGATTTTTCTTTGGACTCAGGGATCAGCCGGTTGAGGTCTTCCAGTGTCTGTCTGGAATCGCATGCATAAAAGTCAGCATAGTTGAGTGATCTTGCAATCCAGTTTTGTAAACTTTTGCCCGATTTCGAAGTTACAGGAGCTTGGGCAAATTCTCCCCTCGCGGTGCGTATGGCGATTAAATCGTGACAGGTGATGATTTTTATGGCTTGAGTGATCCGATTCAACTTTGGCATGTAGATGGCGTTTGAATGATCGATGATGTGGATCAATTTAACTTGATCTCTAAGGCTCAGAAACTCCCGTTTTAGTTTATTAGGGAAGAGTAAATACTTATCTATGTATGCTGCCCACTTGTATAAATTGGATTTACAAAAAAGCTTACCAAAAATTGGAGTAGGTCTCAGTATTTCTAAGGCTAAATTTTCATAGACACCAGAGGTTAGTGAATAAGCAAATTTAAGCATGCTGACTTGGGCATCTTGCTTGTAGTTAGAAATTACAAGTACTTTTTTTGGAAAATTGGGCACTATTTTGTTTTTGCAACCGCAGCACTTAGACACAGACCACAACCAAATGTAGCAAATCCTAAATTTGTTGGTTGCCCTAGTGGTGTAAAAAGTAAGATTGGAGCTCCTGCACCCCAAAGAAAAATAGATAAATATGATTCTCTTTTTACAGCTGTTAGACATGTCAGAAGCATATCTTTTACAATCCATATTCTCCATAAGATAAACAAACATCCTGCAATAGGACCACTCTCTATAATTTGTCTAGACCATCCAATTTCTGCTCCTGCAAAGCCACCTGCTAGTGCGGCACCCGCCCGAGTGGCAGTGCCAAGACCATTTCCAAATGCACCTATCCAAAAGGAATAGTAATATGGTGCAACAATCATTTCGTAATACCTTGTAAAATACGCTTCTATGGGATTGCCTTCTACATTTGCAGCTTCCTCAAATCTCAAGCTGAGGAAGTCAAGCCCTTCCTTAAATAAATCAACTTGAGAATATAGAACTAAACTGAATACTATAAATACAAAAACTGTCGTGGCGATTTTTCCAAATTCGGTGGGTTTATAATATGCAAGGAAACCAATGCAGGCAATTACTTGGATAGACTCTGCGATGACAGCTCTACTTCCTGCAGTTACCATGGCAAGTAAAGTAGCACTTATTCCTGTATATAATAACCATTTCGGGAAAGTTCCTTTTTTTAGCAGTCCGAAGATTATGAATGCGACTGAAAAGCAATAATAAAACACAATTCCACTAACAAAACTAAAAGTACCAGAAGCCCGAACTTTATCTCCTGAGGTCATTAATTGGTGACCCGTTCCGCCAGCAGCCACATTTAAAACATCAAATCGATCTGCTTGAAATTGTTGAGAAACTACCCATGTCATAGGAAATGCTAGTAAGAGAAATGCTTTACCGAAATTAAGAACATCATGCCAAGTTAAGACTCGAGCCATAATGAAGATCAAAGGAAAATGCAAAAGGTTCGTTCGGGCACCATACGCTATGGTAAAAGGGTGTGCCTTGTTGATAACAAAAGAAAGTGTTACCGCAATCATTGTCCAAAGAAAGCATTTTTGCAGATATTTGTTATCTGATGGAAACATTCCCCTTGCATAACACAAATAATAAATCCAAATAACGATGGGATCTCGCACGATCAAGAGACCTTGAGACAATCCTGGCAAAAACCATTTCCTTAATGCTCCTTCAAAAAGTAAAAGTAAGAAGTAGGTCCAGATGAGTTTTTTAATAAATCCATAATCGGTTGCCACTGCTTGGGAAAAGACTTTCTTCTCGGCCAAATTTCTTGGGAGCGAGATGGCTTTTCTTGTACTCATGGGTTAGGATATATCATGCCTTTCTGCAGGGTTAGGCAAGTTGAAATCTATAATCTTTTGAGCGTAAGTTTTCCAAGAGTATTCCTTTGCTTTTTTTTGGCACAAATTCTGAATCTCCTCTTTGCTAGACCTGTTTTCGACCATTGAGGTAATTGCCTCTGCAATTTTTTCAGGCGATCGAATCGGAACAAGGTGACCAGTTGTTCCTTCTTCAAGTAAATCTTCACCACCCGCGTTAGGCGTTACAATAATGGGTAGTCCACAGGACAGAGCTTCCTGCTGAACCAAGGCTCGCCCTTCCACAATCGAGGGTAACACCAAGGCATCGTGCATCTTCATGATTTCTCGAACCTTGTTATTTGAACAAGGGGCCAAATATTCAAAATCTCGGTAGCAACCTCGATAGAACTCCATAGGCAATGAAGGCTGGCCTAAAACGGTCAAGCTTACGGGTTCATTTCGAAGTATTTCCATAGCCTTGAAAAGATCAGCAAGGCCTTTACGCTGACTCATTGAACCAACAAATAAAAGTTTTAAGGGCATAGTTTCATGAACATTCCTTATCCTCTCATTTGAAAGGCATAATGGGCTGCCAAATGGAGCGATTTTACAGGTTTTTTTATTTCTTATGCATTCGGGAATTGATTGCAGAACAAATTTGCTCGGGCAGATGATACCATCGGCTAAATCGAGTTCTTCTTCCTTACGGAAAAGTTTTTCTTCCGACTCCCTTGTGCTTTCAAGAGTTGGTTCCCAGTGAGGTAGCCTTTCTGCCTCTTGAGACAATAAGCTTCTAACAGTCTGCCAATGTGCAATGGGTAATTCATAAGAACAGTATATGCCAAATTTTTTTGCCTGCTTAAAGCTATTCCTTGCCCCATCTTCATAGGCATGAACTACTGAAGGAAGTAGATGTGGTAAATTTTTTGCCACCTTGCGATCTAAAGCCGCATACGAGCTGTCTGCATATATCCTACGTCTTTCTTGTGAAAGGTAGTCACTAAAAATGATTCGTAAAAGTTCCGGCAACCATTGTCGTCTGATTTTATTGTCAGGGAATTTATATCCCCTTTTTTTCCCAAAAAATTTAAGAATAGGATTGGCTTTTTGTCCAAATCCAATGGATGTGAAATACTGTAAAAGTTTTCCTTGTCTTAGTAACTCACCAACCAGTGCTCTAACAAAATTGTTACCTGTTGGGTGCGAAACACAGAAACTACTTAAAGAATTCACCTTGTAGCGAATCTTTGCCTAGACCACCGATGAATGGGTTCTTCGACCCACATAAAAAAGAGCCAACCCAGAAAGCCAGTTGGTAATAAATAGGCTAAAGAAATTAAAAAGTTGGCAGGTTTCTCATTCCATATTTCCGTATGTAAATGTCCGAATAATTTGAACACTGGGAAATGGATTAGATATAGGGAGAAAGATATTTTGCCAATCCAAGAAATGAACTTGTAAAATCGTTTGCTTATTGAGTGAATGAATAGATTAGTATTATTTAGGCAAAGGATAAAAAGCAAGAAGTAGAATACTGTCCAGGCGAGGTATTGTAACCAAAAAACCCAACTTTCTAGAATACTAAATAATGCCAATAACAAGGAAAACCCAGTAGGAAGAACCATAATTTTGGTATTTAATTTAGTTAGCTGCTTTTTTCTTTCCCATTGAGCGATCCATACCCCCAATAACCATGATGGCCAAAGGAATAGTGATGTAAATGAAGGCCAAGATATTCCCTGAATATTCAAAACAACTGACGATGAACACATTACGGTTGCAATAAATACCAAAGTTTTGATTCGTGATTTAGCAATAAGATAAAAAACCAAAGGGTAAAGAATATAGAACTCAACTTCTAATGGAATTGTCCATAATGAGGGGTTGCTTAGGAACTGTCCATTTCGCGGTGGATAATTTTGGCTCAGAGTTGCCACCCGTAAAATTCGATCAAGATCCCAATTATTATCTTCCCAAATTATGTAACAAAAGTAACTAATACAAGCAGTGATAATCAGGGCAGCAAAATAGCTCGGATAAATTCTCCAAAACCGCCGTATTAGATAGTCCTTCCAATTAGGTTGAGCATTGGAAATCGTATTTGGGTAATGGATGCAAAACCCACTGATCAAAAAAAATAGCAAAACCGCATATCCCATAAAAGGTGTCGGAATTGATAGCCAAGCCACCGCTTTTGCAAAACTCGAATACTCCTCAGGATAACTACGAATCCTCCACCACCCAATCCATAAATCTACACGGAGATGATAAAGTAGCACACCAATACAGGACAAACCCCGTAGCATATCAATTATAGGTATACGTTCGCTTGCCTTCACCTTTCTTTCAAAAGTTTAAGGTATGCTTCAGCGTATTCGTCCAACGGACGAACATAATTACACAACCCTTTTTTAGCCAAGCGGGACCTTAAAGAATATTCTTCTTCGCTCATTTCCATGGCTTGCTTTAAACATGCCGTTAAAGATTCAATATCACCAGGTTTGCAAAAAAGTGCGTAAGGTCCTGCCGTTTCTTTTATGCCTCCATCCCTACTTGCAATGCAGGGTACTCCAACTGATCTTGCTTCTAGTGGAGTTAGTCCAAGGTCCTCATTGGTATGAGGTGGGGTAACCATCCATTTAGCTTTTTTGGTAAGTTGCTGCCTTTCATCTTCGCTGACAAATCCAAGGATTTTCACACCTTTGATATTCTTGTCTGCAATTTCCTTTTTGATTTCTTGACTTAGAGGCCCATCACCAACCAAAAAAAGGGGCCAAATGTTAGGGTCGGGGGAGATTCGGCGATAAGCTTCTAACAAAATGCGTATCCCTTTTTTGGCTACCCACCTTCCGATGAAAAGAAAGCCTGAACGCTGCTGAAGAGGAATCGTGCCTTTCGGCATTCTTGATATTACAGGTAACCGGTCGCTACCTGCCCTCCTTTTTTTTTCCCAACTATCCCAAACAAATTCTGATATATACCACCTCCGGTCGGCTTGGGCAACTGCCCAATTCCATGCTAGAAGCCTTGGTTTAAGACCTTTTCTTCGCCAATTGTAAATTGTCATGACGCAAGGAAGTCCAGCCTTTTTTGCCCACCAAATTCCTTCCAGCATTGGGTTGTGCAGGTGAACGAGGTCGGATTCTTTAATCGCTTGTTTAATCTTTGGATCTCTCGGATTCACAAAATCACTTTTGAAGCGGGAGTCACATTCCGATGTTAAAGATGCCCGAATTTCACATTCGTTTTTTTTAATCGATCTATCATCTTGGAAACCTGTTACTTTTTTTCTTAATAGATAAACGGATGCTCCCTTGAAAATTAAGTCTTCTATTAAGGTGAGACAAAATGTTTCGATCCCGCCAAATTTCCCGAGGCATGGTGCAAGCATGAGTACCCGAACGCCAGTCAGGTCAGTTGTGTTGTTGGAGGTGCTTACCATTTGTTTAGCCTAGTATTAACCCACCTTTTAGCTTGGTTTAACGCGTATTGAGCAACTCCACGATTCTTGCAGGGTTTGAAATTAGCGATGATAGGTTTGGTTGTGTTATTTTTATGTAGGTGAAGTCTTTCAATCTTGGGTAACCAATTTTTACGATAAGAACCGAGCAGATGAACTCCAAATGCCTCTGGAGTAATTTGTGCATTCGGATATAAATTCGGAAGTTGTTTACAGGAAACCGCCTTAGCTTTGCAACGGGTTGCCAGACCTGCTTGTGCCGTCGGTAGAACCCATTCGGGGATGGCATGAAAATTGGTTTGTCCAAGAAACCATTCTAGATAGTCCCAATCAATCACATTCTTATCCCAGAAGACTAGGGCAGTGGTTATTCCTTCTACAACCTTGGGACACTTACTTCTAGCCATAAGGTGCCAAGGTCTAAGGCAATAAGCATCCCATTGTTTATCATGAAGAAACACCGCACCTCCCTCTACAACAGATGAATCAAATAATCCGGAGAATGGTTTAAGAAACATTATATCAGCATCCAAGTAAAAGCTGATCGGATCATCAGATTGGGAAAATATCGGATCAAAGAACTCAATCCCCCAGATCGATTCTTTACGGAAATGTTGGCAATTCGAGTATCCAACAAGTTGATCCAAGGTGATTTCAATGGATTCATTGGGATTAACTAAATGACAGTTATTACCTAATTTTGAGTAGATCAATTCAATGTCGTCATCTCTAAGTGTGCCGTCGTTATGTAATAAAAGATTTATCTTATCTAGACTACAATCACCAATCGAGCTAAGACAATCCAAGTAGAAGGGTAAATTGGAATGCCCAACTAGTGATTGTATGATTTTATTTTTTTTCAATCGGATAAAAAATTCTTATTTCATAACAATACCTACAAATTTTTCTACCTGTGAGTCGAAAGTCTTGACTACAATCGGATTTAAGCAGAAATTTTCACAAAAATCTTTAAAGGCTAAGTTATCAGAAATGTCATCACATATCATTATGCCATTCGTATTGATTCGATTCCATATCCTTGGTAAAGCCCAAATTTTGCCATCATATGATTTGTCACTGTCGTAATGGCAAAAGTCGAATGTCTTTGTTGATTTCAGCAATTTTGGCAGTGCGTCTCGATCAGGTAGCCGAATTAAATGCCACCTAGTGCGTAATTCATGAGGGACAACACATCCAATTTGATTTTCATAATTTGTACCCCAAAATGGCATATCGATGCTCGTCAATGACCCCGTACCCCTATTCTCTAAACTTTTAAGTAAACTAAGGGATGACCACCCATATGCAACTCCAGTCTCTAAGATTTGCTTAGCATTAAAAAGATTAGCTAAATTGTAGTTTAGTGAAATATTTCCTTGTCCTCCCCAATTACAGTCTAAGGACTGTATAATTCTGAAAGCGTTCTTAACTAAAAGGGGAAATTCTTCATTAAATTGTAAAAATTCCCAACTTGGATTGATTAATTTTAGAGATTGATTTTCATCGACTGCTAGATTCTCACACCAAAGTTTTGCTTCTTTACTGATTGCAAGTGTTGGGTGTTGTTTTCTTTTAGCAAAAGAGAGTAATTCTCTGCAGAATTGCTTATATAAACTCGGTCTTTGAAGAAACCAAAAACAAAGCTTTGTTCTGTGTTTGTTCAACTTTAGATCCATGAGAGTATTCCTATTTCAAGAGAAATATAATCGTTTGGTTTCAATTTCATCACTGAAGATGTAATGGTAAACCTTAGGATAAAATAAATGATTTTACTTTTCCTCAAACCACCGTTTAACTCCTAAGATAATCTCATCGATTGCTTCTTGCCCTATTTCTGGAAATAGTGGGAGGGTAAGATTTTTTTTGTAAAATGATTCAGTATTATGGAGGTCAGTAGAACCCCGAATGCGTTTAAAATATCCAGTTTGTAGGTGAACTGGCATTGCATAATGAAGGCTCGCTCCAATTCCCCGATTCCTTAAATATTTTAATAAGGAATCTCTATTTTCGCATTCGATTACATAAAGATGCATTGCATGAAGTTCATTTATTGACCTTTGGGGTAGGATAATTGGAAGATCTTTGAAGGCATCATCATATTGATCGGCAATCGCTCGGCGCTTTCGGTTATCAGTCGAGAGATGTTTAAGTTTTACACGAAGTATAGACGCCTGAATCTCGTCAAGGCGAGAATTGAATCCGGGTTTTATGCTTTCTCGTTCATTATTCCAACCATATTGGCGAAGGGATTTGATGTGTTCAGCTGTTTCCAGAGATTTACAAAGGACAACTCCGCCATCCCCCGTTCCTCCTAAGTTTTTAGTGGGGTAACAACTGAACGCTGAAAGTGCACCAAAAGTGCCCACTTTTTCCCCATTAATTTCAGCACCATGAGCTTGCGAGCAGTCTTCGATTATTTGAAGTCCATTCTTTTGAGCGATTGATTGAATTGATTTTAAATCGCAGGGTTGACCATAAATGTGGACAGGCATGATGGCTCGTGTACTTGGCCCAACTACTTGTTCAATTGATTTTGGATCGATGCATCGCGTGCTTGGATCTATATCTGCGAATACCGGAGAACAACCTGCTTGTTCGATTCCCGCAATAGTTGCTACTGCAGTATGTGAGGAGGTCACAACTTCAGCTCCCTGTGTTAATCCCAAACTTCGAAGACAGAGAGCAATAGCGTCTGTTCCATTGGCAACGCCCACGGACTGTATTGATTCATTATGAAATACAGCGAATTCTTTTTCAAAAGCTTCTACTTCTTGACCGAGTACGAACCAGCCGGATTTGAGAACTCGCTCAATTGCCAGATCGATTTCTTTTTTGTGTGCCTTATAGGAGGCTGAAGGATCACTAAACGGAATCATTTCATTACATTAAGTTATTTAGAGGTAGTAAACTAGCTCTTCTCTAAAGAAATCGATAGACTTTGTAATTCCTTCCTCAAAAGTTATTTTAGGATTCCAATCAAAAGAACTCGAGAAGGCACTAAAATCACAAATAAAGTCTCCCACATCGATTACCTTACGATCTTCTGGAAAGGCAATCATTTCGTAACAAGCACCATCAATTTGATTGCACATAATCTTTGCAGTTTGCTCCAAATTTAACGGATCTGGTGCACCAAGGTTAAATGATTTCCCAATCGAATGAATAGATGTCGCTGCTAGGATAAGAGCATCAATCACATCATCCACAAAATTATAATCTCTTCTTTGCTTACCATTACCAAATACTTGGATGGGTTTACCCAGAAGCAAGTTTTTGATCCAAATTCCAAGAAAGGTTTGTCTCGCATCCTTTATTCTCATTCTGGGGCCATAGGTGTTAGTAAGCCTAAGGACGGAAGAAGCAATACCGTAAACTTCGTGGTAAAGAATATGGTATTGTTCTCCGGCAATCTTGTTAATGCCATTTACATCGACTGGGTGTAGCGGATGTTTTTCATCAACCGGCAAATATTTTGGTCTTCCATAGATCTGTCTAGTGCTAGCATACACAATACGAGCCTGAGGGTTATGTTTCCGGCAGGCTTCAAGAATGGAAAGCTGAGCCTTTGCATTAATATCCAGATCAATAAATGGATTTTCCATTGAATCCAAATGGCTCGTCTGACCAGCTAGATTAAATATGTAATCCTGCCCCATGATTAAATCTTTTACTAAGTATGAATCACGAATATCAGTTACATCAATTTTGATTTTATCTTTCAAGTCGTGGAGGTTTCGAAGATTCCCTCCATACTCAGGTATGAGGCTATCAACTACGCTAACATTATTCCCAAAATCAACAAGCCTGCGGGCGAGATTTGATCCGATGAAACCCAAGCCACCTGTAATTAATACTTTTTTGTCAATTAAAGGATTCATTTAGAAGTTTTTCGAACGCCAATTTTTCGTGCTGGATTGCCAGCAAAAATATCGTTTGCAGGAACATCTTTTGTAATAACTGACTGAGCCCCAATGATTGCGTTTTCTCCGATTGTAACTCCGGGGAGTATCAATACCCGTACTCCTAAGAACGCATTTTTGCCAATGGTTATTTTATCTGTCACTAATTGCATGGAGTCAGCGGCGAAATCATGAGTACCCGAACATAAATAACTTTCCTGAGCCACCGTTGCGGTTTCTTGAACTTCTATTTTTCCAAGGGAATAAGCATTAACTTTTTCCCCAAGGCAGGCACGATGTTTGAGAGTTAGGTGCCAGGGTATTTGAATTTTCACCGATGAATGAACAAACGGAATTCCCGCAATCTTGGCACCAAAAGTTTTTAAAATTATCAGCCTCCATGGATTAAGAAACTTAGGAGTCCATGAACATCCAATGGACCAAGTTAATCGCCAGAAGATTAAAGTTAATTGAGTCCACCACGGCCATGGGTTTGAAAATGGGTTCGTTTGCTTTTGAGGCTTCAATTTAGAAGATTTAGCATTTCTTTAGCTGTGTGTACAACTCCATCGAAAAAAGGCTTTCTTTGCTTATGCATGAATTGTGTTAATCGAGTGACAGATGATTTGTCGTTTAACAAGAAAATTTGCTCTTCAAATTCATTCATAACAAAGAGTTTATCTGTAGTAGTGTCACCATCATCAAATGCAACTACGGGAAGACCATGTTCAAGCATGGCTGCAGTGGTTCCACTTTTACCAAGTATATCGTAGGGTGTAGTGCAAATACCCAGATCACAGCTTTGAAATTGATGAGAAATTGATTCCGTACTTTGCTCGCCACATTCGCAGATTGAGCATTTAAATTTCTGGGAGAGTTTTTTGATTAAGGCAAGTCCCTTAGATTCTCTTTGTCGACCAATGATTTTTAATTCTATTCTTTTGTTTTCAATATCAGAGAATTCGTGGAGTTTTCTGAACAAAAGATCATACGGAAATTTGTCGTATGGGGTGCCAAAAATGGCAACTTTGATTAAAGTTTTAATCCTCTTCCCATCAGATTGAGAAAAAGGAATATTACCAAAAAGGTACAAGTAATCGGCCTTTATATTTGCAGATTTTAAGCGATCTAGTGACGCTGCATTTGAGCAGGTAATTGAATATGGTTTAGTCAGATTCAAAAACTTTATAATTTCTCTTTTTTGTATCCACCCAATTAATCTTTCTTTCATCGATGCTTTTGGATATGCACCAATCCAAATTTCGTGAAAATTTATATGATTTTTTTTGTCTTTGAGCGATTTTGCTAAGTACAGCAATGAGTTGCCAATTAATCCTTTTGGTGAAAACAAATACGGTGCAAATTGAAAGCTGTAAATATCTGCAGAAGGAAGACTTTTGGCAATGAAAACTAAACTGTGACCTTCACTTAGAGTAATCTTGATTACATCATGTCCTTGCCTCTCAAGTTCCGTTGAAAGCAAGGTAACATAGTCTGATATC
This sequence comes from Opitutia bacterium UBA1276, assembly GCA_002308735.1. GTDB lineage: Bacteria > Verrucomicrobiota > Verrucomicrobiia > Opitutales > Seribacteraceae > Seribacter. The sequence goes on from DBVA01000111.1 coordinate 18,183, forward strand.
CCGCATTTATTAGGTTTGTAATGTCCTGAAATTATACAGATTTTCAAAGAAATATTATGGGAAATTTAAATTAGCAGCTTGATGTGTTTAATGGCTTCTTCAATGGTAGCGACTTGATATTTATGAGAACTTTTTTCTTTTCCTAAAATTTGCCCTTCTGGATACCCCCACTGTTGGTGGTGTAAATTAGTACTGTCGTACCAATCCCCCAGTAATGTTAAAGATGGAATTGTAAAAGCACCTGCAAGGTGCATGCAAAGGGAGGTATTTGTTACAACAAAGTCACTTTGCGATACCATTGCTGCGGATTGTCTTAAATTTAGCCTTCCGCAAAAGTTCTGTAATCGATCATTTTCCTGGATCGCAATACGCTCCCTGTCTTCATGGGATCCGATAATAGTAATTTTGATGGATGGGGTCTCTAATAGCAATTTTGTCAATTTGTTATAATTTTTATCCCCCCAGCATTTCTCAGGAAATCCTCCTCCAGGAGCTATGATAATTTTCTTTTTGTATTTTTTGCATATGTTCCATGTTTCCTGAGCTTCTTTGATTTCATTATCTTCCAAATAAATCTTTGGTCTGGGATCTATCTTTTCGTCAAAACCAAGTAATCTGAGAAAATCAAGTGCAGCTTCAGCAACCTTACGACTTTCTTCAAACGAAACGGATTTTTGGCACCAACTATCTCCACCAGCGTACCCTTTTACGCCAAATCTGTTTGGAATTCCTGCACATCGCAAAAGCCAAGAGCCTTGCCTGCTTCCTAGAACATCAATCCCATGGGAAAACTTTTGTTTTCTTATAAAGCAGGCTTCTTTTGAAAATAATGAGTAGTAAAGTCCTTCTAGAAAAGTTTTTGGCGAATTTGCAGGATATTTACAATTTTGTTTGTTATGCCAAGGAGCGTTGCAATTTATAATTTTGTCCACAGCGGGATTGTTTTCGAGTAGGCTCTTAGACCAGTTTCCTACTCCAACGGAAATCCTTGCTTCAGGAAATGCTTTGCGCAATCCAGCAAGAAGAGGGGTGGTTACCAAGACATCACCCAAATCATTATTCCTTAAAACAAAAATACTGCTTGGTAAATCTAAAGTCATTGAGTTGCTATTGCCAATACATCGGTGGCAAATGAGGGAGGGTAGTCTTTGGCACTGAAGCTAGAAACTGAAATGGAACCACCCTCGAAAGTCAGAGTTTCTACCTTGTTCCCAAAAATTTCGAAGTCTTCGGGTTTGCAAAGAAAAAGCTTATATCCATAGGATTCGAGAATAAGTAATGAGGTGTTGGTTTCATAGCCATACCTTGCTTGGTTTTCAGGAATAATTTCTACATAGAGAGCTTTGATGTTTTGTTGACAAAGAGATTTCTTCCAACCGTGTAAAGCAGGTATTTCCTGCCCCTCCAAATCAATTTTGGCGAAGTCAATATGGTTAATTCCATGATCATCGCAATATTGGTCAAGTCGCAGGTTGGAAATGACGATTCCTTGCTCGCATGAGGTTGCAACATGAGATTGCCCCGACTGTTTAACACTAAGATGAAAGCTTGTATTTCCTACCTTGTCTGAAAGGCAGCATTGCTTCAAAGAAAACGAGTGTATCTTATGCAAATCTATGGATTGATTCAGCAGATTTATCATTTGAGGGTTAGCTTCGAATAGATGAAATCGAGCTTTAGGTCTCGATGATACAAGTCCAAAGGAACACAAGCCTACATTTGCCCCTAAATCAAAGAAAATGCCAGTTTGTGGCATGAGCACATTGGCGATTACAAAGAAATGAGGTTCGAATTCGCCCCTTATAAATACGTTTCTTGGTTCTGGGTCTGAGAGATCGATCATCGCCATTGATCCGTTGTTGAAATTAATTTTGATAACATGTTCCTGGAGTCCTACGCTACAAAGGAAATCGATGATTTTGTGTCTGAGTAAGAATTTAGGAAGCCAATGAAGAAGTTGCATAAAGGTAAAAATAGTCTCCTTCTTGTTGAGTATCTTGATCAGTGGCATAAGGAGGAAAGCCCCTTTCGATTTTGCGGAATTGATCGTATCCAATATCCACTAATAGATCAAATAATTCAAGCTTTTGATCATAAGGTAAGGTAACTTCGATCGAAATCTTAGGGTGATATTTTGCCAATGTATTCTGCATTCCTTTCAAGGCTTTTAGTTCAAAACCCTCGACATCACATTTAAGGAAATCTAATCGTTCTAAATTTACATCTTGAGCATAGGTGTCGAGTGCAAGAACTTTAACCGTCCTGACAAAGTTACTATTATTCTGCGGTCCAAGAAGGCTTGATTTTTCTGAATTCTTTGGATCGTAGGAAATGTCCATCATTCCCTCGGTGTCTCCAACGGCAAGATTATTTGCCCTAATGTTTTTTGATTCAGCCAATGAATCTATAAGTAGTTGAAAAGTCTCAGGAACTGGTTCAAATGAATGAACGGTACCATTTTTTCCAGATAGTTGTGAGAACAGTTTTGTATAAACTCCAATATTTGCTCCAATATCAAAAACTACCTGATTTTTTTTTATATGTCGAAGGTACAGTATTTTTTCAAAATTTGGTATTTTTCTGCAAGAGCATAAAAAAGCATATATATTTGGGAAATGAATGAAGAAATCATGTAACTTCATAAGGATTTAGCGTAGTTCAAGAAATCCCTTGTTCTAGGTTCAACCATGTATGTACCAAGAACTGTTTGAAGTTCCGAATTTTCACTAAGACTTGAATCCGATCTTAAACTTTTTATCCTTTGGTTAATGTCATTAAAGTTTTCATAAAAGTTCAAATATTTTCGAATGGGGTTTTCAAAACCCAAATCAGGAGTAAACACATGAAGGCCGCAAGAAAGATATTCTAATATTTTAGTTGGCCATGCTCCCATAGTTCTGGAATTAAGAACAAAAGGAACAAGGCCAAATTCATAATTCGAAAGGAGTGCAGGCGTATCCTCGTGGTTATATTCTCCCAGATATGATATGTTTTCATATTCAGAAACTAGGTTAGAGAGTAAGAATTTATTTGTTCCCTCTATAACTGTTCCGTGAAGGAAAATTTTCGAATTTTCAATTCCATTAGCAATGTTGACTAGGATTTTAAGATCGAATTTTTGGAAATCAATATTGCCTATAACGCAAAAGTTAAGGCTTTTATCTTTTATCTTTTTCTTTTCAGTACTAGTTTCTCGAAAATTATTAGAAAGCAGGACGGGAGAATGAAATACTGGTTTATTCTGAGTTCTTTTATTAAGTATTTGGAAATAAGCATAATTAACGCACATCACACCATCATAGAGGTTTATCAGTCCGTTTAAAGGGTCAAGGAATTCATCATCAAACTGTATTATATATTTTTCCTTTTTAAGTAGCTTGAATTTTCTTTTTAGGAAGCAGCAATAGGTAGTGCAAAACAAAATATTTATTTTATGCTTTCTTATTAATTTCCAGAGGTAAAATCTAACTTGGAGGAAATAAAATATTTCAAAGAACTTGTACTTTTGAAAAGATTTTAAACCGAATGGATGAAATATATTTAATCCACCGAATTTTCGTTTCGAATTTGATATTTTCGGTCCTCCAATATACACGGTTGGATAGCTATTAGAAATTTCTAAAGGAATCAAATGATGTGTATAACTTACTCTTCTGTTTTCATCTTCTGTATATGAAAAATCACCATCACCCATGAAAATATAAAGCGGTTTCACCTTATTTGTTAGTTTTACGAATGGTAAGTAGAAAGAAAACAATTAGTGAAATAAGTGCATCTTTGAGTAAAATATCGAATCCTCTAAGTTTTAAAACGCACGCGCAATTAATGAGATCTTTAGAAATAATTCTGGAAAAGTTTTTTAAATATGTTGAAGGATTAGAATGCTCTTCGTTCTTGTACTTATATTTTTCACAAAACAAAAGCAAAGAAGTAACTTCATGCCAACTGCTTTTCCAATTATTCTTTCCCTTTTTTCTTAAAGATCTCCAAGGGTGACAAACAGCTGCTTCTTTTACAAAAATTGATTTATATTTCAATTTTTTTAGCCTGTAGCTAAAATCAACATCTTCATATGAAGTATGAAATCTTTCATCGAAACCATTCAACTTTATAAAAGTCATTTTTTTAATACATAAATTACTCGTCCAAAGCATTCCCCCGGATTCATTTTCCGGACATCCCTCACTCCATGATTCTCTTTTTCTATCAGCGAAAATTCTCCCTTCAAATACATTTATTTTTGGATTATTCGAGATTGCGTTTGCAAACGCAGCAAGGTGATTGGTATCTGCAATGCAATCATCATCCATAAATACGATCCATTTACCTTTGGCTTTTTCAACTCCTGCATTTCTGTTACCTGCGGGGCCATTTCTTTTCCCATGCCCCCATCTAAATTGGGGGAACTTTTCTGTTACTATTTTACAACACCGGTCACTTAATGAATCGTCGCTTACAATTACTTCGTATTCAGGAGCACTGGGTTGGTTTTCAGCAACGAGCGATTGAAGGCAAGTTTTAAGATCCTCAGGTCTTTCAAAGGTAGGTACTACAACACTAAAAAAAGGTTTAATCATTTTTCTTTAATAATAAAAGGAAACATGTTTTAAAGCTATGATTTCATAGTAAGAAAAACATTATATATCAGCTTATAGCTTCGAAAAATGTATCATAGTAAGGTTTTCAGTATAGTATGATATTAATCGGTTTACCTACTGTTAAATTTTTTACTTTTGGTCTAATTTCTTAAGGTAATTTATATTACAATATTTGTCAGCATTGATTAACTATCTAATTTGATAATCTTTCACTCAAAAAATTTAATATGTTTTGGTTGAAGCGTTCGGGTGAAAACTCCTTTTCTGCTATATTTCGACCCACGGCACCGAGAGAAGCAGCGAGATTAGGTTTTTGAAGAATCTCATTCATTGAAGTAGACCAATGATTAGGAGATGCAGGATCAATTAAGTATCCGCAACGATGAGTTTCGGGGTCAAAATGTAGGCAACCAGAGCGAGTCATTAGAACAGGTTTAGCCATGGCCATTCCTTCCAAGAGGTTAGTGTATCCACAAGTATCATTTGCGTCACCAGTAAGGGGAATACAGATTGCGGTTGCTTGAGCGTACCAATCTCGGAGGGTGGTGTAATTAATGGCTTGGTCTGTCGGTTCCTGTGAAGTATTTGTCCAAAATAAGTTTGGTGGTGAGTTTGATGGGCGTGCTGAAGCAGGGCCTATGATGCGAATATCTGCCTTAACTTGTAACGCTGCTTTTGCCAATGTCTCGTAGTCCCGTTCTGTTTTACCTGTGGCGAGGAAGAAAGGACGCGTTGGTTTTTGTGTGGAGGGCTTGCCGTCGAATATATCTAGGTCAACGCACCATGGAAGGAAACGGGCAGGTGCGTAATGAGCAAATTTATTCTCTGCATTGGGCGTTAGAGCAAGGAAGCCAGCATGAGCTTTAAGATTTTGGATACTATAGGCAGAATATGTGAATCCATTAGTGTTGGTCATCGAAGGCGGTTCTCGAAAAACCCAAGATACTAATAATGTCGAACGAAAGAAGCGAGCGATAGCAAGCGGACCACAAACTGAATATAGCAAATCAGCAAAGCGTGAAGCCCTGTAAGCAGCTAATTCAACTTTAACCCCAGGAGAACCTCTGAAAAAGCAGCGATTAATCAACTTTTCTAGCAGTTTTGGAACTCGAATATTATTAGTGGAAATTGTCTGACTGGACCAACCTTTTTGGGATTCGATAG